>JBAXPF010000389.1:0-3848 GCA_037132955.1 Verrucomicrobiota bacterium
AGGCGGGCGACGGTTTCCGGGGCGATTTCGATGACGGAGCGGCCGGGCACGCTGTAGAGCATGAGCGGCAGCTTGGTGGACTCCGC
This sequence comes from Verrucomicrobiota bacterium, assembly GCA_037132955.1. Lineage (GTDB taxonomy): Bacteria > Verrucomicrobiota > Verrucomicrobiia > Verrucomicrobiales > Akkermansiaceae > Luteolibacter. The sequence goes on from JBAXPF010000389.1 coordinate 87, forward strand.
GATGGCCTTGAAATGCAGGTAGAGCCCGTCCTGTTGGGGCTTGTTGTAGTAGGGGCAAACTTGCAGCGAGGCGCTGGCCCCGAGTTGCTCGGCGGCGGCGGTCAGTTCGATCGCCTCGGCCGTCGCGTTGGAGCCGGTGCCGGCCACCACTGCACAGCGACCGGCGGCAAACTCAATGGCCAGGCGGATCACCTCGATGTGCTCATCGGTATCCAGCGTTGGGGATTCACCGGTAGTGCCGCAGGGAACGATGCCATCCACGCCCCCCGCGATCTGGCGCTCAATCAGGGCTTGGAAGGCGGGAACATCGATATTGCCGTCGCGAAACGGTGTGATAAGGGCAGTATAGGTGCCTGAAAATTGCATGGCGGACGGAGGTTAAACGATGCGGCCGGTTCATCCAAGCCGTATTTTCAGCCGGAGGTCAGATATCGATCTCGCCCTCAAACACAAAATCCGCCGGCCCCGTGAGGGTCACGTTTTTGAACCCCTGATCGCCGGATTTCTCAAACCCGATTTCCAAGGTGTCGCCGCCCTCCACGTCCACCTTGATCGGGCTTGGCGCGCCGGTGAGCAGGTGGTGCACCAAGGCGGAGGCCACCATGCCGGTGCCACAGGCGAGGGTTTCATCCTCCACGCCGCGCTCGAAAGTGCGGATGGATAGGTGATCCGGGGCGAGCACTGCGGCGAAATTGGCGTTGGTGCCCGCCGGCGCAAACGCCGGATGATGGCGGATGGAGCTGCCATGGCGGGTGACATCGAATGCATCCAGTGCCTCCGGGCTTTCGACAAAGGCGACCACGTGCGGCACCCCGCTGTTCATGAAATGGAGCGGGGCATCCAGGCCGGGCACGCTGGCACCGGTGTGGAGCTTGAGATCTTTGGGCACCGACATGGCAATGCGGACATTGTCCTCGATCAATTCGGCGGTGAGCGTGCCGACCCTAGTCTCGAAACTGACCCGCTCGCGCAGGGTCTCGCCCAGATGAGCCGTGAAGCGGCCGAAACACCGCGCCCCGTTGCCGCACATTTCCGCCTCGCCGCCATCCGCGTTGTAATAACGGAACCGGTAGTCCGCCCCCTTGCGCGCCGGTTCGACGGCTAACAACCCGTCGGCACCAATGCCGCGGTTGCGATCGCATAGTGCGGCAATCGTGTCCGCATCCAGGGCGGCGGTGAGCGCGAGGTCGCGATTATCGACAATGATGAAATCATTGCCGGCGCCGTTCATTTTGAAGAAGTGGAGGAGCATGGGGGGGAGGTGGTTTCAGAGCCAAGGCAAGCCAAACGTGATTAGCCTAAGGACAAACCGGTGACACGTCAAGGTTGGCGTGGGGAAGACGGGACTTGGCAAGTTCGCTCCAAGCCACCGCTGCCACCGCTGAAAAAAATCCCTGCCGCGGGCCGCAGCAGGGATTTTTGCTAGATACTACCTTGTCAGGAGAACTCAAGTTGGGATCAAGTCCTTGACGGCATCGCGTTCTTCCTTGAGTTCGGCGATGGAGGCATCGATCTTATCGCGGCTGAAGGCGTCGATGGGCAATCCTTGGACGACTTCCCACTTGCCGTTGTCGAGGGTGCGGATCGGCATCGAGGCGATGAGGCCGGCTTCGATGCCATAGGAACCATCGGAGCAAACGGCCACCGAGTGCCAGTCGCCGGCCGGAGTCGGCGTGATGAGACTCATGACCGTGTCGAGGGCGGCATTGGCGGCGGAGGCTGCGGAGGAGGCTCCGCGGGCCTTGATGATGGCCGCGCCGCGTTGTTGAACGGTGGTGATGAACTCACCCTTGAGCCACTCGACGTGGGAGATCACCTCGGTGACCGGCCGGCCTTGGATTTTGGCGTTGGTGAAATCCGGGTATTGGGTGGCCGAGTGGTTGCCCCAGATGCAGAGGTTGGTGATCATGGACGGATGGACGCTGGCCTTTTTCGCGAGTTGGCTCTTGGCGCGGTTTTCATCGAGGCGGGTCATGGCGAAGAACCGGTCCTTGGGCACGCCTTCAGCATTGCACATGGCGATGAGGGCGTTGGTGTTGCAGGGGTTGCCGACCACCAGGACGCGCACATCCTTGGCGGCGTTGCGGGCGATCGCCTTGCCTTGACCGGTGAAAATCTTGCCGTTGATGCCGAGCAATTCGCCGCGTTCCATGCCGGCCTTGCGCGGCACCGATCCGACCAGCAATGCCCAGTTGGCGCCGCGGAAGCCTGCATTCAAATCGGCGGTGGCGACCACCCCGTTGAGCAGCGGAAAGGCGCAGTCATCGAGTTCCATCACCACACCGCTCAGAGCGGGCAGCGCGGGTTCAATTTCTATCAGGTGCAGATTGACCGGTTGATCCGGGCCGAAAACGGCGCCGGAAGCGATACGGAAGAGCAGGGCGTAGCCAATTTGGCCAGCCGCACCCGTGATGGAGACGGTAATGGGAGCTTTCATTTGCGATTTGGTGTGTTGCGCGCCAGTGGTAAGATAGGCCCCGCCCGCCGTCAATGCCCAAGCGCCCTATCACAAATCCTGCGCAAAATTTGGCGATTGCTGCGCGCCTAAGTCGCCGCTCCCCTCCCCCCATGTCTCCTGCCATGGTGGATTTTTCGAAAAAACAAGCTTGCCGCGCCTGCGGATTTTCCCTATTCATCGCGTTCAGCGCACCGCAGGTGTCGGGCCGAGTGATCTCGGCCTCCATCTAACCGTGAGCTATCTGGCATCCGCCACCCCATGATTTTTCAGGAACGATCCTCATCAAGAACTCCCGCAACCTGTCGCTGTGACGGGTCGGGGAGCGCTGTCTCCCACCCATGATCCGGCGCGTGGTTCATCGTTTCGCATCCCTCTTCGCACTGGCATTGTGTGGCGGCTTCGTCTGCTTGCACGGCGGTGTGTCGTATCCACCCACCGGAGGACAAAGCCATAGCTAAGCCAACAAGAGACCAAAACAGGGGTCGTTTCCGCGATATGACGCGGATCAACGACCGAATCCGCGCCCCGAAAGTCCGTGTCATTCTGGCCACAGGTGAGCAACTCGGCGTCATGAGTTCCCGTGAGGCACTGGCCAAAGCCGTGGCCTATGGCCTAGACCTCGTCGAGATCGCCGGCCAAGTGGACCCACCCGTTTGCAAGATCATCGACTACGGGAAATACAAATACGAGCAGGCGAAACTCAAAAAGCAGAAGTCGAAGAGCTCGACGCGCATGAAGGAAGTGAAATTCCGCGTGGTCACCGGCCAACACGACTACAACATCAAGGTGGGTCGCGCGGAGGGCTTTCTTGACGCCAACCACAAGGTGCGATTTGTGCTGCAGTTCAAGGGACGCGAAAACGCCCACAAGGATCTCGGTTTTGTCGCGCTCAACCGCATCATCGAGGATCTCAAGACCATGGCGCAAGTGGATCAACCACCGCGTCTCAACGGGCGCGCTGTGGCGATGATCCTCTCCCCCTTGCCGCAACACCAGCGCAAGCGCAAATTCCACCTCTTCCACGGCGAGCTCATGGAGGATGACGACTTCGATGACGACGAGGCCCATGAGGCCGACGAAGATGAAGTGCCTGATGAAGTGCCTGATGAAGTGCCTGATGAAGTGCCTGATGAAGCACCGGTTGAACCGGAAGCGGCCGTCGAAGAGGTGAGTCATTAGTTGGGGCATCCACTTCCCAGAGGAGGCTAAGTCACGCCAATGCAGACGACACTTGGCAAGTGTCGTTCCATGCCTGGTGCTTGCCTGGTGCTTGCCTGGTGCTTGCCTGGTGCTTGCCTGGTGCT
>JBAXPF010000390.1:0-3829 GCA_037132955.1 Verrucomicrobiota bacterium
CACTTGGAGATCTACCAGAACCGCAGTTCACCCACAGATTCTGCTGAAGAGCCAAAAAAGAGAACAAAATAGGTATGAGACGGTTCTTTAGGCTCCCTTTCCTGATTTTTCTTGCCGTGTCTGGATGCGGTCGAATCTTCGCTGAGAACTTAGAGTTCCTGGCTCGATCTCCATTCGGAATGTTCGAATGCAGCTTTGAACGCGCGAATGAGGGTGGTGGTGCGGTTTTTCTGACCAGAGGGGATCAGTTCCGACAGAAGATTTATAATGCCGACAGGGGGATCGATGTTCAATGGTCACCAATCGACGCCTATTTTGCCGTCCTTGATCACGCTACTGGACATTCGGTGGATATCAGGATATATAAAATTTCTAAAGTAACTGTCGGACATCAGGAAACCTTCAAGGTGGATATGGTATACGAGTCACCATTGCCAGGGGAATTTGATATCTATTGGGGTGTCGAGAAATGGAACCTTGCCAAGGGGTCTGTATTGCTAAAATGCAGGTACTCGTCGACTGGTGATCCCGCCAAACATGTATGGAAAGAAGCACATTGGGAAATTCCAATTGTCTACCTGGGAACGGACGATGTCACGAACCCCAATCCTCACAACAAGATCTTCAGGCCGAACAAGTCGTCTGAAAAGCCGCAGAGCCGTTGATTCGGACGCAAGGAAATGAACCCGCACGCCAACCAATAGCAGAGGCAATGTCACCCTATTTGACGCGTCTCTGCAGGTCTGGTTGTTGATGGCCGAATTGTCATCGTGGCACTTTACCAAATTGACATCGTAGATGTAACCGGCTGCGCCGGAGACACAAGACTTGAAGACACAAGACGCAAGGTAAGCGCTCAATCGGCGGCCACTAGCCGCGCGGGGGCATAGATAGCCTACATAGCCGTGTATGCAATCTACATCATCCACAACTTCTGACCCCGCCCCCACCGACTCCTCCATCATCCGCGCCGGCAGCGACGGCTGGTTGCGCCTCAGCCCGGCCCTGCGTCAGGAACTGTTGGACGACTGCGGCCAAATCCGAGCTAAAAAAATGAGCCAGCTATAACCCATCCTCTCACCCTCCCGCCAATCCACGATGGGACTGACGGGAGGGCTTGATGGATCACGCCGCGATGGCCGGGACCGTTGCATGTTCAACGCCAACTTCCGACGTCTCTTCTCCGGTGCAACGACACGGCATGATCACGCAGAATGGCCCGGATGGATCGGATGTCATGCCGGGGTCTCAGCTCGTCGATGAGGCGCAAAGTGGAGCCGATTTCCAAAGCGTCCGCCAGATACCCCGGCGCAAACGCAATCACCGGTGGCTTGCTCTCCCCTGATATGGTGACCGGGACATGGATGTGTGTGCCGGTCTCATCGGAATCCCGGAGCGTCAGCGTCAGGTGGCCGGGCTTCTCCCAAGTGAGCCGCACGTAGTTTTGATGACTGCCTTTGCCACATGGGTGAGAACCGGCAGCTTGAGCCGCTCGAAGTGAATCCGGGTGAGGATCTTGCGGGCGGCCTTGAGGGCGTATTCCATCACGCGGCTTCAACTCACCTCGGTCACCCGCAGCGCGGGGTCTTCCAAAGAATCGCCCACACGCATCCCGAGGAGTTTTTGATAGAGTTCGCTGGCGGGAGTGAGCAGGGTGATCTCCAAGCCCTGCTCCTCGATGACCATGCCACCTGCGGCAGGGACGAGAAGCATGTGGCATGATTCCCCGTGCAACTCGATTTCCACCAGCGCGCCGGCGTCAATGGAATCCTCCATCGCGAACTCAGGCAGGCAGGCAAGGGTCTCGAAAATCCGCACGGATGCCGCGAGTTCATCGACCTGTCGGGCCTGGCCAGCCGCCAGATACGAGGCTTCCAGGCTGCGGGTGTCGTATTTTCCCTCGGCTTTGCTTCCCGGATCGGTGGCCGCCGCATGAGCGTCAAAGGCGGCCTTGGCAAGCCGGTCCAGGCGGACCCGCAGCCCGATACGGATTTTTTCAAGCAAGGCGGGTTTCATCAACGGCAGGCACCGAAGCACGAACTGCGCGCGATGGCAAGGTTCGCTTCAGGCAGTCCACCGCAAAAAACTCAACTCCACCGTTTGCGTTATGCCTTCAATCCGTTCAGGTTCACCTCGAGCTTCTTGTTTTCCTTGAGCAACTCCTGCATGGTCAGCCGTATGTTGCGGGCGGCGGCCTCGCGGCCGAGGATGGCGGTCAGATGGCCGTCCACGGCACGCTCGACGTTTTCATTGGCAAAGTTTCCGCCGGTGATGTTCTGGTAAAACGAGACGATATTGCGCTCGACGCCTTCATTAAACACGCTCCCGATCTCGCCCGAGTAATGCTTGTCGCCGCCCCGCACATATACCTTGCCGCCGTATTGGAGATGGGCGGTTGCCTTCATTCCATAGAAACTCGCCGACAACGTCGTCACTTCGAAATTGTTATCCAACGCTTGTGTCACATGTGTCCATGTCGCACCGTCGGCGCACTCGTAAATGACCGATGCGACATCGGTGCGATCGCCATGCGGACCCGGCCGGAACGTGCGCGCGCGGCCGATTGCCGCCACTGGAGGCTTGCCCAGCGCAAAGAGGATGCCGTCAATGATATGGATGTCGTACGACACGAGCGTGTCGCCGCCCAGCGCGGTGTCCGCCAGCCAAATCTCGTCACGCAACCGGCTTTCGAGGGTCGGTCCGAGGGGGGGATCCGGCCACGCATGCCATGCCATGCCAAACGACGCGAGGTGTCCCATGGTGCCCAGCCCGCCGCTGCGGATCCGGTTGGCCACTTCGATGCATGCGGGATCGGTTGGGAGTTGATAGTCGACAAGGAAGCAGAGGTTCTTCCGGGTTGCGAGTTTGCCGGTTTCACCGATGAGCAAGGTCCCCGGCACATCCACTGCGACCGGCTTGGCCATATAAACATGCTTGCCGGCGGCCACCGCGGCCTTGGCTTGTTCCGGATAGAAATACGGCACGCCCTCGATGAGCACCGCCTCGACACCGCTCTCGATGAGTCGCTGGTAACCGGATAAACCTGAGAACCGGCGGGCCTTGTCGACGCCGAATTGATCACCGCACTGGTCTGCCACCGCCTGGAAATAATCCGCCACGGCATGTAGTTCGAATCCGCCGTGCCTCATGAAGTAGGGCATGAGCCAGTTGCCCCGTCCACCGCAGCCGATCAAGCCGATTTTGATCTTGTGTTCGGGAGTTATGGCTTTTGCTTCTTCCGCCCGGCTCGTCAGTGTGCTGATCGCGGTGCCGGCGGCGGTGGCCGCCAACGTGCTGCTGAGGAACTGGCGGCGTGATAGATTGGACAGCGGGTTCATGGCTTGGGATGTTGGGATGAGGGTTTGACTTCCTTGAGATAAGCATTGTATAACCCGATGGCCTGCGAATCGGTGATGTTATGGCCTATGACCAGGCGCGCGTGCGCCGTGGCGGATTCACCGTCCTTGAAGTCGCCTCCAAACAGCGAGAGATAGAGCGAGCGGTGGGATTCCTCACCATACGGCATCATCACCGCAAAACAATCCGCCGGTGGTGCCATCACCAAGGTGGTCAGCCCGGACTGGGTATCGCGCCGCATGCCCAGTGCCCCGGTATAGGTGGTGACGGGTTTGAAAGTGACCGGGTGGGGGGGGCGCTGCCACCGACCGTCGGCGATCATCGCCGTCGCAGCTTCGTCGCGTGGGAAGGCCAGCCAATCGCCCATGTCCTTTGAGGCCTCGACCCATCCCTGCTTGCCATAGCCGAAGACCTGCGGAAAACCCACGAAATAGGATGCCAGAAACACTTCGAACCGGCGCAGATTCTTGTG
>JBAXPF010000391.1:0-3825 GCA_037132955.1 Verrucomicrobiota bacterium
AGGTGACGTCGCGCTGGATTGTCTTGCGCTCGACGCTGGGTTTTTCGGCCATCACCGAGCAATTCGGATAGGTGCCGCTCTGGATCGCCGAATGAATGGCATAAATCCTCATCAACGGCCGCCGGGTGATCCCAACCCGCGAGCTCGCATCGGCCATCAGCGTGGCCACGTCCTGCTTGATTCGATTCATACGGCCACAGGCTGGCTTTTCCTAGCGGATAGCGCCAGCCAGGATTGCCGGCGGCCCCCGATTTACAACTTGTTACAATAAATGTAATGCGGAATTCATACTGGAATCATCGCATCACCCTCGCCTCGGTCAAATGCTGCGGCCACATGGAGGGGCGATATCTGATCGCCTCTGCCACCTGGGGCGAATGCAAAGCGATTTCTCATTTCACGGGCTGGCCATGGGCGTGGGCGGACAGATTCCGCCCCTCCTTGGAATTCAACGAATGAACCATCAGTTCCTCGGTAACCAACAGGTACACCTCGGCTAACGCCCGGTGAGTTTGGCGGCGGTGGCCGGCCCGATGATGAAACTGCCGCTGCCGAAAGGTTTTGGGGATTCGCCGGCGGCGATTTGGTACTCGAAGGCTTTGAGCGGTTGGTGTCCGGCGACCTCGGACATCAGATAGACCCGGATCGTGAGCACCTCCTTGCCGGTGGCACCCTCGATTTTTTTGGTGGTGAATTGCACTTCATTGGGACCGTCCACTGCGCCGCCGATGACGATTTCGGCTTCTTTGGCGTTGGCGAAGCGATGGTGGCTGATTTTGTTGACCTGCACCTGGACCTCGCGTCCCGGACAAAACACATAGACTTTGGCAATGAATTTGGCCGTGCGCACTTCAACCGGCGTCGACGGCACCACCCCGCTGGGCTGGGCCTCGGGGGACTCCTTCAAATACTTGAGGTCCCCTGCCGCGAGTTCCTTGCGCACCTCGGGCAGAGCCACCAGGTTGACAAAATCCGCCCGGTCGTAGAGCCAAACGTTGCGCCCGCGGACGAACGACAACACCAGCAGGTTGGCCGTCGGCGCGCCTCCCACCCCAAAATCGATCTTCCCGAAATACGAGGCTTTGGCGGTGGCGCCGTTTTGTTTGGCCTCGAGGAATTGCAGGCCGGCGAGCGACGGCGGCGCTGAGGGCAAATCGAACACAGCCGCCGGAAACGCCCGCTTTTCGGAAACGATCCGGTTGCGCACTTCGACCCGGCGATGCTCGGCGGTGACCTTCTGCCAGGTTGGCGCGTCGCGCCGGATCATCGCCTCGCGCCAGGCATTGTAACTGCTTTCAAGCGCCGGGCGCACGCTGTCCTGGGCGCTCGCCAGGACCGCCATCATCCATGAAATCAAGCAAATCAGCCGCTGCATGCCCGAAACGATTGGACAAAGCGACCCATTCCACAACAAACAAATTGCAGTGCGCTCGCTGACGGGCGCAGACTGTCCTCCCGGTATGAGTAATATTTTGCAAAGAGTGGCCCCCATCGGCGAGGCGCGTGACCGAGAAATCCTCAAAGATGCGGCAACCTACGTCTATCAGAATCGCCCCCAGGGCGCGGTGCTCGCGCACCTGTTTTTCCCGCCCACCGCCTCCCCCACCCCGCGGCCGCTGATCGTGTTTTTCCACGGCGGGTTCTGGGACTCCCCCACCCCGACCCAGTTCGTCCCGCACTGCCTGCACTTCGCCAGCCGCGGGGCGGTCGCCGTGGCCGCCGAAACCCGGGTGACCTCGCGCCACGGCACCGGCCCGGTGGAAGCCATCGAGGACGCGCGCGATCTCATCCGCTGGCTGCGCCACAATGCCGACACTTTCAACATTGATCCCAACCGCGTGGTGATCGGCGGGGCCGGCGGAGGGGCGTTTCTGGCACTGCTGACCAGCCTGCCCAAGCCCAAGCACTTGCCGCCGGTGGATGGTCTGGATTGCCGGGCGCAAGCGCTGGTCCTGTTCAGCGCCCTGGTCAACACCACCCCCAAAGGCCAGGGCAGCGAACGGTTTCCCAATCCCAAAACCTCAAAACTCCTGAGCCCCACCCAGCTCATCCGCCGCAAGCTCCCGCCGATGATCCTCTTTCACGGCAAATCCGACCGCATCACCCCCTTCGACGAAGTCGAACGCTTCCACCGCCGGCTGCGCTGGCGCGGCAACCATTGCGAACTCGTCGACTTCGAGCGCCAGGACCACAGCTTCTTCAACTTCAACGTCAGCCAGAAAAACTTCGAACTCACCCTCGGCGCCGCCGACCGGTTTTTGGTCGAGCTCGGCCTGCTCGACCCGGATGAGCTGGTGTGAATTTTTTGGGACTGCGGCGAGCCATCGCCGCTTTGATCGTCTGGGTGGATGGCATTTGGCCGGGTCCAACATTCTCTCCCAAAGCGCTGAAGCGGGCTTCAGCGCAGTCCATACGCTCACCAGTCCTCTTCACCCGGCCGACCTCAGACGTGGCCGGCGGCGGCGCAGCAGCACCAGCGTGGCCAAGCCACCCAGCAGCGCGGCCGTGGTTTCGGACACCACGGCATTGTGGCCGCTCACCGCGGCGGCGTGCACCGCGGCCGCTCCATCTGACAGGGATTGCGGCGGCTCGTGGCTTGCCCCCGGGGCTAAACCGGACGCGGCCAGAACTAGCAGCAGGATGGGTGGTTTCATGTGTGTTAGGTCCGGCCGCTCTCGGCCGCCGAGGATGCGTGGTGGGGTGTTCCTGCCAGGGGATTGCGCCCGTTTGCCCGCGGGTGATGTCCCGATGGCGTGGCGCCATCCCGGCAAATCAATCTGCTTAATTCATGAACTGGCGGGAGTCATTCGCGGGTGATCTTGTTGGCCAGAGTCAACGCGCCCGTTGCAGGACAGGGGTGATCCGTCCGTGCCCTGGCCGGACGACTTTTGCAGGTCGCGCCAGCTGCAGGTGGGCGCTTTTTCAAAAAAAACAGCCCCTCACCCGCTAGTGAGAGGCTGGATGGTTGCTCATTCGCAAATTTCTCGCGGGCCCGCAGGCCTCAGAGGCGGCGGCGGCGCATCAGCGCCAGCACGCCCAACCCGCCGAGCAGCGCCGAGGAGGTCTCGGGGACGGCGGCGGTGTAGGTGTAGGTGACGGTGACGTCACCACTAGCAGCTGCCGGGGAGCCACTAAAAGCGACGCCAGAGATGGAGTTATAATCAACTGCTTGGGTACCAGATGCGGTTATAATATATGTGCCGGCGCCAGTGGTGCGGTAGTCACCCCAAACAACCGAACCCACGTCCGCACTCTTAGATGCTGACGTGTCTCCAAACGTGGTGCCTGCGTAGTCTACGCCACCGATTTGAAATCCGGCGCCATCACCATCATCGGGACCAACGGTTGCGGAATAAGAAGATGTTGCAGTAACGGACTTACTGGCAATATCGCCAAAACTATTAGTGATTAACGGGGGGCCACTTAGAGTAATCGTGACACTTTGTGTAATGATTCCAGAGCCTCCGGTTACGCTGTCATTGTCAACATACAGGGATCCTCCCGACTTGGTCACGTTGGTGGTGACGGTAATTGCGGTGAGGGTTCCTAGGCCGTTGTTGAACATGTCAAACGTCAGAGAGGAAGATGCCGTGGGAGTGAAACTGAACGATTTCGTCTGAATAATCGTAGTTGCGGATGCCAGGCCGATTGAGGCGAGCGCGAGAAAGAGGATTCTGAATTTCATGGGGATGCAGGGGTAGGCAGGGTTTTGTTGGTGCGATGGCTGATTGGATAACGGGGTCTGGTTACTTTACAGGGTGGGTGCCGGAGTGTCGCGGGTCTGCTTGTCGGTGACGTGCGGTTGTTCACTTGCTCCGGATGGGT
>JBAXPF010000392.1:0-3814 GCA_037132955.1 Verrucomicrobiota bacterium
TCCCATGCTAAATGACCGATAATGTAAAGTTTATTAGTTTACGCCGCCTTAGCGCCACTACCATGAACACCATGACTATCTGGAACCCCCTGCGGGATTTGGAAGAAATGCAGGATCGCATGTTGCGTTCGTTCGGAATGGGCTTGAACCGTCGCATTCCGGAAGGCCAACAGTCGCTCACCACGGCGGAATGGGCACCCACGGTGGACATTTCCGAAGACGACCATGAGTATCTGATCAAGGCCGAATTGCCGGAGGTGAACAAGGATGACGTGAAGGTCGCCATCGAAAACGGCGTGGTCACCCTCAGGGGCGAGCGCAAGTTCGAAAAAGAAGAGAAAAACAAGAAGTATCACCGCATCGAACGCAGCTATGGCAGTTTCCTGCGGAGCTTCTCGTTGCCCGAAGACGCCGCTCCCGACAAGATCACGGCTGACTTCAGGGACGGTGTGCTGGAAGTCCACCTCGCCAAGTGCGAGGAAAAAACACCCCAGCATATCGAAGTGCCTGTGACCTGAGATGTTAGCGCGGCGGGAGCCGTCGGTATCTGGCGACTCCCGCCCATCGCCCGGCGGGGCGGCGGTTTCCAACTGCCAGCCCATCTAACGAGGAACGGACAACCTGTCGGCACGCGTGCTGCCTAGTGAACGGCTTGTTTGGCCCATGAATCGCGCAATGCCACGGTGCGGTTGAAAACAGGGCGGGTGCCGGGTTGATGGTCAGCGCTGTCCGCCGCGAAATAGCCAATGCGCTCGAATTGGCAGATGAAGCCGGGCTCCACAGCGGCGAGTGACGGCTCGATCTTGGCAGTGATGATCGTTAGAGAATCCGGATTGATCACGGAGAGGAAGCCGCCTTCAGCGCCGTCCGGGTCTTCGACGCTGAAGAGTCGGTCGTAAATGCGCACCTCAGCGTCGGTGCCATGCGTGGCATCGACCCAATGGATGGCGGCGCGGCATTCCACGCCCTCCGGGGTGCTGGCACCCATGGTGCCGGGCAACACTTCGGCGCGGAGCAGGCAAACCTTGCCGTCCGAGTCCTTTTCATAACCGGTGCAGCGGATGATATGAGCGCCGCGCAACCGCACATGGCGACCCGGCCCTAGCCGATAGAACTTCTTCGGCGGGTCTTCCATGAAGTCGTCATGCTCGATCCAGATTTCACGGGTGAGTGCGACCTTGCGGGCACCGGCGTCAGGGTCTTGCGGGTGGTTGGGGATTTCCACTTCCTCAACGGTGCCGGAGGAGTGGTTCTCCAACACGACTTTGAGCGGGTTGAGCACGGCCATGCGGCGGGGCGAGCTGGTGTTGAGGAAATCCCTGACATCGAATTCCAACAATGCCACGTCGGTGGTGCCATTGAACTTGGTGATGCCGATGCGTTTGCAGAAATGGCGCACGGCGGCGGCCGGATAGCCGCGGCGGCGGATGCCGGAGATGGTGGGCAGGCGCGGATCATCCCAGCCGCTGACGTGGCCTTCCTGGACGAGTTGCAGCAGCTTGCGCTTGCTCATGATGGTATAACTCAGGCTGAGCCTGGCGAACTCGATCTGGCGCGGCTTGCAAGGCACCGGGCAGTTGTCGATGACCCAATCGTAAAGCGGCCGGTGGTTTTCAAATTCGAGTGTGCAAAGCGAATGGGTGATGTGCTCCAGCGCATCTTCGAGCGGATGGGCGAAGTCATACATCGGATAGATGCACCAGGCGCTGCCGGTGTTGTGGTGTTCGGCATGCAAAATCCGATAGATCACGGGATCACGCAGATTGAGATTGGGCGATGCCATGTCGATCTTGGCCCGCAGAACACAGTCGCCTTCCTTGAATTCCCCGGCCCGCATGCGGGTAAAGAGGTCGAGGTTTTCCTGGATCGGCCGCTCGCGGTGGGGCGAGTGAATGCCGGGTTGGGTGAGGTTGCCCCGACTGGCCCGCATGTCCTCGGCCGATTGTTGCTCGACGTAAGCCTTGCCTTCCTTGATCAGGTGTACGGCGCAATCGTGGAAAAACTGGAAGTAATCGCTGGCGAAATACAGGTCGTCGCCCCAGTCGAAGCCGAGCCATTTGACGTCGGTCTTGATGCTTTCCACATATTCGACCTCCTCCTTTTCCGGATTGGTGTCATCGAAGCGCAGGTGGCACTTGGCGGCGACTTGCGGGTTTTCCTGAGCGATGCCGAAGTTGAGGCAGATGGACTTGGCATGGCCGATGTGGAGATAGCCGTTAGGTTCCGGCGGAAACCGCGTGATGACCATGGTGTGCTTGCCAGAGGCGAGATCGCCGGCGATGATCTCACGGATGAAGTCGAGCTTGGCGGGTGGGGAGTCGGGAGTGGTCATGAGGGGAGAGGAAGTTGTCAGGAAAAAGACAGAAGACTTTGAGACAGAAGACAGAAGACAGGAGGAAGAAAAGCGCAGTCTCCAGTCTTCTGTCTGGGAGCGCAGCGTTCTTCTGTCTTCTGTCTTCTCATGCTTTGGCGAGGTGTTGGAGCAGGGCTTGGTTGAGGCGGATGCCGGCCTCGAAGTTGGCGACGGGGAAATTTTCGTTAGGCGCGTGGATTTGGGCATCGGCGAGGGCCAGGCCTAACAACAGAGAATCGGCCCCGAGGATTTCACGGAAGGTTTGGACAATCGGGATGCTGCCACCCTCGCGAATAAGCACCGGCTCCGCGCCAAAGACGGCACGCAACGCGGCCTGCGCGGCAAGGCCGAAGCGCGAATGGGGGTCGGTGACATAAGGCTTGCCATCATGGCCGGGGGACACCTCGAGGGTCACGCCGGGCGGGCAGTGGGACTCCAGATGGCGGGTGACTTTTTCCATGATGTCGTGCGGGTCCTGGTCGGGGACCAGGCGGAAAGAAAGCTTCACAAACGCCTCGGCTGGCAGCACGGTTTTGGAGCCTTCGCCCTGATAGCCGCCACCCAGTCCGTTGACCTCGGCGGTGGGGCGCGCCCAAGTGCGTTCGGCCGAGGAATAACCCGGTTCGCCAAACAAGCCGGGACAACCTGTGGCTTGCAACATTTCCATGTCGCCCACGCCGGGAATGTTAGACCACATCTCGCGCTCCCACGCGGCCAACGGGCGGACCTGATCGTAGAAACCCGCGATGGCCACCCGGCCCTCGGAGTCGTGCAGGCTGGCGACGAGGCGGCCTACGGCGGTGGCGGGATTGGCGACCGCGCCGCCGAACAAGCCGGAATGCAAGTCCCCCCTGGGGCCGCGCAAGATGGCTTCGCAACAAGTGATGCCGCGCAGGCCGTAGCCGAGGGTGGGCACGCCGGGTGCCACCATGCCGGTGTCGGAAATGGCGATCACATCACAGCGCAACGCGTCGCGATGTTGAAGCAGAAAGGGCGCGAGATTCGGGCTGCCGATTTCCTCCTCACCTTCAAACAGAAAAATCAGGTTCACCGGCAGATCGCCGTGATCGCGCAGGGATTGCTTCACGCCTAACACATGAGCGAGCATCTGGCCCTTGTTGTCGGTGGCACCGCGGGCCCAGATTTTGCCGGCGCGGATTTCCGGTTGGAATGGCGGACTGGTCCACAGCGCGAGGGGATCGACCGGCTGCACATCGTAGTGGCCATAGATGAGCACCGTGCGACGTCCGGGGAGGTGAGCATTTCTAGCGACCACCAGCGGACATCCGGGCGTCGGGTGCAACTCCGCGCGCAGCCCCATGGAGCTGAGCTTGGCAGCCAGCCACACAGCGCAGGCACCCACATCCCCGGCGTGGCGGGAGTCGGTCGAAACGCTAGGAAAACGGAGAAACTGCCACTCGAATTCACATCATTAGCAGCTACGGTGATCGTTCCAGCTAT
>JBAXPF010000393.1:0-3804 GCA_037132955.1 Verrucomicrobiota bacterium
GCTTGCCAGCGCGTATTTTATGGTTATGCTGCCACAGCCTCTTGCCCCATGACCGAACTCAGCAGCATCTACGGAATCGGCAAAGAGCCGCTTGAATTGCTCGAAGCGGCGGGGTTTCTTGACGCCGAAACCCTGGCCAGGGCAGGGGTGGATGATTTGGTGCTTGAATTGGATCGGGCTAACAAGATTCTCCAGATTGCCAAAGCCGCGCCGACCTCCAAAGCCGTTGGCCGTTGGATCGCCGCAGCCCGCAAGAAGGTGGGACATGTGGAGCAAGCCGCGGTGGAGTCGAGCATGCCGGTCGATTATGAGGCGACGGCGCAAGGGCTCCAATTGCTGGCCGCCGCGCCGTTGGCGATTCCGCTCCCGGCATCGCAGTTGGTGGACAATCAACTGGCGGTGGCGGACATTCCGCCGGCCATCCTGCTCAACCGCTATTCCGGCGATCTGGAAATCCGCGTCAATGCCCGTGACTCGAGCCAGGGTGCGGGGGTGCGTACTCCATTGCCCGGGCTGTCCCGGCCGACGGTTTCAGCCGTGTATGTGCAACTTGCCGAGGCCGTGTCATCGCGGTTAGAGATTGACGTATCGCGGCTCAGATCCGTGGCTGACTTGGAAAAGGTGGGGCAGCGGATTCCCAGTTCGGCATGCCCGTCAAGCGATGATTCCTCCCCGGAAAACGATCGGGTGGCGTTGATCCGGGCACCGCTTGAGACGACCAACCGAGGTCGTGACCCGCGCTCTCGCTCGTATGTGCGGGGCGTGCTGCACACTCATCCGTTGGGCATGACCGCAGGTGCCATTGTCACGTTGCTGCTGGCGGTGATGTTGCCGCTGGCCATGGTGGATTGCGTCTTGTTGCTGCTGGCGGTGCTCTTTCCCGATAATTTTTCCTGGATTTCTTTGTGGTTCCTGGTGGTGCCGTGCAGTTTGCCGATCCTCGGCATTCTCTATCTGATCTACGGCGTGGGCAGCCACTGCCGGATTTGCACCCAGCGTGTGTTTCTGCCCCGCAGCTGCCGCAAAAACACCAAAGCCCATCACATCCGCGGCCTCGGTCATATCATTCCCATGTGCCTCCACATGGTGCTTTTCCGGTGGTTCCGTTGCACCTACTGCGGCACCCCGGTGCGCCTGAAAAAGTAGGTGCGGCCTCATGGGGGGGCGGATGTTAGATATCAACCGAATTTTTTCCTGATGAAACGCGTGCTGCCATGGTTGTGGGTGTGGGTCCTGGGGGTGAGTGCCTGCGGGTGGCCCAGCGTCAGGGCAAAGCTCCACCCCAACAAGGGCGAAGCGGCGCAGGACCTCACGGCCATGCCGCCGCAACTCAAGGCGCGCGGGGGCGATTCTGCGGAAGGCACCGCCGTGACTCCCGGCCGGAACAAGCCGGATGCCACGGCGGGTTTGGCCTTCACGCCGATGGAGGACATTGTGTTCACCAATCCGGACAATCCAGATGCCCAACTCCCTGAGTTGGCCGAGATGCTGGCTGCACCCAAGTCCAAGACCTGGGAGGAAAGCGAGACGGTGGCCCGGCGCCGCTCCGCCCGCGAGGGCAAGCCGTTGCTCATTTGGTTCACCAGTTCCCAAAACAGTCCGCTTTGCAAAGCCCTCAATGAGGAACTCCTGTCCACCGCTGACTTCGAAAAATGGGCCACCGAAAAACTCGTCCGGCTGCGGGTCGATGACGCAGCCAGCGTCAAGGATCCGGACCTCTCGCTGGATGCTGCCAGAACCCGCGAAATCGAGGTGCGGGATTACGCCGCCGCGCTCAAGAAACGGTATAAGGTGTTAGGGCATCCCACTTTGATCCTGCTCAACTGCAGTGGCGAAGTCATCGGCCGCTACGTCGGCTTCAAGCGCGGCAGCGCGGATTTCACCTGGGGCCTCGTCAAACACGGCGAATCCGTTTCCACCAAAGCCTACACCAGTTGGCGCGCCGACCTCGAGAAGAAGGGCTATCGTGAGTGGCAGGACCGGCGCGGGCGCAAGGTTTTTGCCCGGCTCGTATCCTACGCCAAGGGCGAACTCGTCCTCATCGAACCGGACGGCACCCGCTCCCGCACGCTGGAGGAAAAACTCTCCGATGCCGACCGCGCATGGATCGCCGAGCAAAAGAAAATCCGCAACCTGCCGTGAGCGGTCTCAGTGGCCAGTTCTCCACATCGCCCAGCAGGCCGTTGCAGACGTTTGGCCGCTCCCTTACGCCTCCTTGCCGCAGCACTGCTTGTATTTTTTGCCCGAGCCGCACGGGCAGGGGGCATTGCGGCCGGTGGTTTCGATAGAGAAGCTGGGCTTGCGTTTGGGCAGGTTGAGTTTGAGCACGCTGCCTTCCGGGGATGGCATGGTGGAAGAGTCGCCGGAGCTGGCAACATTGTCCTGACTGAGGCTTTCGGTGCCGCCCTGGAGTTGTTGGGGCCGGCTGTGAAGCTGGCGCAGGAAGGTTTCCAAATTCGACGCGGAGCGGAAGAGGTTTTGCAGCGCCTCCTGCTTGATGCTGTCCATCAGGGTGACGAACAGCTCGTAGGCCTCGTTCTTGTACTCAATGAGCGGATCCTTCTGGCCTTGGGCACGCAGGCCCACGCCTTCGCGCAGCGCGTCCATGTTGTAGAGGTGGGCCTGCCATTGCTTGTCGATGGCGACGAGGACCATGCGGCGCTCCTCCTGGTCTAACACCTCCAGCGGCAGGTTGGCCACGCGGAGCTCGTAGGTATCCTTGACCTTGGCCACGAGGATCGGCGCGATTTGCTCCGGGCCATGGGAGCCCTTGTTGAGTTCCTCCGGCGTGATGCGGATGGGCAGGGTGGCATTGACCCATTGCAGGAGATCCTTGTAGTCGGTGAGGGTCCCATCGTGATCCGCCAGAAAGCTTTCAACCTTGGCCGGGATGGTTTCCTCGATGATTTCAATGACCAGATCGCGCGGTGTCTCGGTTGTTAGAACCTCGTTGCGGTAGCCGTAAACGACCTCGCGCTGCTTGTTCATCACATCATCAAAGTCGAGCACCCGCTTGCGCCAGATATAGTTACGCTGCTCGACGCGTTTTTGCGCGGTCTCCACGGATTTGTTAAGCCACGAGTGTTCGAGCGCCTCGCCCTCCTTCATGCCGAAGCGTTCCATCATCGCGGTCATGCGGTCGGCGGCGGCGAAGTTGCGCATCAGATCGTCCTCGAAGGAAATAAACGCCTGTGACCGGCCGGGGTCGCCTTGACGGGCACAACGGCCGCGCAACTGGCGGTCGATGCGCCGCGATTCATGGCGCTCCGTGCCGATGACAAAGAGCCCGCCGGCCTCGGGCACGCCCGGGCCGAGTTTGATATCGGTGCCGCGGCCCGCCATGTTGGTGGACACGGTGACGGCGCCGGGTTGGCCGGCGCGGGCGACGATTTCCGCCTCCTGTTGGTGGAACTTGGCGTTGAGCACCGAGTGGGGGATCTTCGCCCGCTTGAGCATGCGCGAGAGGGTCTCGGACGACTCGACGGAGGCGGTGCCGCACAGCACCGGCTGGCTTTTGGCGTGGGCCTCTTCAATCTTGAGCACCACGGCGTTGAATTTTTCCCGCCGGGTTTTGAAGACCTGGTCGTTTTCATCCACGCGCTTGTTAGGCTGGTTGGGGGGGATGGGCAACACGTCGAGGTGATAGATGTCGTGAAACTCGGCCGCCTCGGTTTCGGCCGTGCCGGTCATGCCCGCGAGCTTTTCGTAGAGCCGGAAATAGTTTTGAATGGTGATGGTGGCGAACGTCTGGGTTTCCGCCTCGATTTCGACCCCTTCCTTGGCTTCGACCGCCTGATGGAGGCC
>JBAXPF010000394.1:0-3783 GCA_037132955.1 Verrucomicrobiota bacterium
ACACGTATAGCGGCAGACTTCCTCCTGCGTCCAGGGCAATTCCAACACAATCGCGCGGGCCGACTCAAACAGCCGCCGAATGTGTTGTTCCAAGCGGAAGATGCGTCCGTTGTAAAACCGAATCCCCTCAAACACCCCGTCTCCGTAGAGCAGGCCGTGATCAAAGACCGACACCTTCGCTTCAGATTCATCTACCAGTTTGCCGTCGAGCCAGATTTTCATGTGCGGGCCCAGCCTAAGCAACCGCCCGCCCGTGGCAAGCGGGAGATGAAAAAAATCATGCATTTCGGCCAAAGCGGCGGATTTTGCGGTCCACCCTACTCCACCACCACCACATTGGTCGTCCGCACTTCGATTGCGGCGCGCAGGCAGGCGTAAAGTTGGGGGTTACGCAGGGCGAGGATGCCGAGGGCGGCGAGGGCGGCATTCGCCGGATTGAGCACGGTCAACACCGGCACCTTGCTGGGGGTGCGCAGCGCCGACCAGACATCGTCCGGAAATTTGTCAAAATTGGCCGGAATCGTGATGACAGGCACGCTGGTGGCGGCGGCCAGCGTGGGACCGGCCCCGTTGGACATGCCAATGCTGGCAATGACCACCGTGTCCGGCACCTCCTGGGTGAGCCGGGCCAATTCCAACATCCCGCGCACCGGTTCCTTGTGCACCGAACAGGCGACCGTGACACACTCCATGCGCCCGGCCGAGAGGCTGGCCATCGCCTCGACCACCGGCGCCAGATCGTCCTTGGGCGAACCCGCCCAGACAATGACGCGCTGGCGCGGCAACACGAATTGCGAGGTAAGCCGCTCGACCAGACGGTAGCTGCTAACGACATCCGACAAGTGGCCGCCATCGCGATAGATTTGTTTGTCGATGTAGGCACCGTCCTCGATGACGCGCCATGAATCGTTGTCGATGACGTCGGCCAGCAGCAACTTGCCGGCCGGGTCGAGGCCGAACTCCACTTTCATATCGACGAGTTTGCGGCCTTGGAGTTGCCAGGCTTTTTCGAGCACGAGGAATGTCTGGCGGGCCAACCGGGACATTTCCGCAAAGTGCGCGGCCTCGCCGGGATGACTGAACACCTCCCTCTCCTTGAGCACCAAAAACGGCTCCTGCGTGGCAAACGGCTTGGCCGGATGAAACAGCCGGATCGTCCCCGCCGCTGCGTCCCAAATCATGTAGGGGTCATCACAGGTCAACTCGTGTTCATGCCAGCGCCGATCCTTGGTCTTGAGGAAAAATTCGACGATGAGACTGGGAAAAAGCTGCCCCTTGCCGAGGTGCGGCGCGCGCTTGAGAAAGGAACCGTGGGCCTCGCGGCGCGTGACCACCTCGTAGGGCAGCATCTGGCAGTTAGGCGCGGTGAACCAGTCCGGTCCGCCCTGCGCATCGAATGCCACCGGGATCTGGCAGGCTTTAAGCAGGCGGAACACATTGCACGCGGTCTGCGTCGCGATTTTGCCCTTGTCGGGAATGATGTCGTGCTTGGCTCCATCGCCCGCGGTGATGTCATCCTTGGCTAACAGGATGACGCGGCTCGGATCATCCTTCTTTTCAACGATACGCTTGGTTTTCCCTTCGGATAGAATGCGTCCAAGTTGCGGTGTCAGGTCGTCGTGCATGGCTGGCGATGAGCATGCGTGCGGCGGCCCACGGCGTCAAGGAGGATGTACCGGCTCACTTGACCAGAAAGTCGCGCAGGCTGCGCACCATCTCACTCTCCGGCTGGATGAGCGCGGCCTCGGCTTGGTATTTGCCGGGCTTGGCGGGAATGTCACCGGTGAATGCCAGCTTCGTCTCACCGAGCGCGGGGACCTGGCAAGGCAGCGATTTTTCCAGAACGGTTAGACCGTCGCTGAGCAGGCGGAAGCGCAGCGTGCCCTGCCATGGTTTGTCCAAATCGTTGATCACCACCACCGGAAACTCCTGCGGCTTGCCGCCGGAGTAGTCCTCAGCCCAGGCGTCGATCATCAGTCCCACTGGCGCAAAGGCATCCCGGACATACTTGAAAAACTCCGGCTCCCACGTCAGCTTTTCCACGTCCAGCCAATGGTCGCTGGTCTGGCCATCGGCCCGGCTGTAGCCTAGACCGCAAAAATGCAGCACCCCGGCGCAGGCCCGGTGCGAGCGCCAGAACTCGGTCTCGGCGGCGGTGTAGCGGGCATACAGGTGCCGGCGTTGTTCGGTGGTGGAGTCGGGGCCTAACAAATTTTTATAGAGGTCACGGGTGAGGGTGGTGGCGGTGCCATCGCGGTTGAGCCAGAGCCAGCCGTATTCATTGATGATGACCGGGTTGTTGCCGTTGTTCTTGACCGAATTGCCAGCGGGCACGCCGGGATCCTTCGCAATGTTGGCCAACTTGTAGTTGGCATCCTGAAAGTGATAGGGATGGGATTCAAACACGTCTCCCGGCTTCTGGGGATGCGCCCAACTGTTGTCCCACGGCCGGTTAGACAAGTCCAACGCGCGCACTTTCTCGATCGCGGCGCCGGTGCCGGCCTTGGCGCGGGTCTCGTTGCTGGCATCCCAGATGACCACGCACGGGTGGTTCCAGCGCTCCTGCATCCACTCGGTGAACTCCTGTGCCAATTCATCCCGGTCAAATTCATTTTCCTTGGGTTTCATGTTCCAGATCGGGAATTCATCCTGGATGAGAATCCCCTCCTCGTCCGCGATGCGATACCACATTTCCGGCGGAAACCCGATACAATAGCGCAGCGAGTTCCAATGCATTTTGCGGAATTCCTTGTGCAGGCGCCGGACCCATTCCTCGCGCCACGGCTTGTCACCGCGCTCCGCATCCTCGAAAAACCGATAGAGCGTGACGTTGCTGCCGCGCAGGTAATACGGCTTGCCGTTGAGCATCGCCCGGCCCGTCGCCTGGTCCAACCGGAAACTGCGCATGCCAAAGCGCGTCTTGAGCACGTCGCCTTCGCTGCGGGCTTCAATCTCATAGAGAAACGGATCTTCCGGCGACCACAACCGGCAATCGCGCAACGCCACGGTCGCCTGACCGCTGCGCTCCGGTCCCTCACCGACGGCCGCGGAAATTTCACATTCCCCCTCGCCTGCCACCCGACCCGTCGTTACCTCTCTGACAATAAACTTGAGCTTCGCGGGCGCGGGCTTCGCGGCGGGACGCAGCACCGCATGGATTGTCACGCGTTGGTTATCGATGTCGGGCACGGCCTGGACGCGGGCGAGGTGCGGTGATCCTGATAGAATCAACTCCACCGAGTCATAGATGCCCGGAATGAATTTTTGTTTTTCGTAATCCCAGCCGTCGGGCTGCGGCTTGGGCACCGCGTCACGGAAGGCCCCCACGCGGATGAGCACCTCGTTGGCGCCGGATTTCAAGGCCGGTGCAGCATCAAAGTACCCCGGTGTGAAATGCGGCAGGTGTTCGCCTAACACTTTACCGTTGAGCAGCACCCGCGTGCCGAACATCGCCTTGTGGACCTTGAGCAGCGCCACCTCGGGGATCAGCCCTGCCACCTGGAACACATGGCGATACCAAAACGCCTCGCGCTTCGCGCTCTTGATGCCCACCTCCTCAAACGCCGGTTGCGCCATGTCCACCAAGCCCGGCACCGGCACCGTGCACTCAAAGCTCGCGGGTCTGTCCGCCAGCGTGCCCTCGGCGATTTGCCACGTGCCGTCCAGCACAAGCGTGGTGCGACCCTCCCCCGCACGAGCGACCGCACCCAAGGCTAACAATACCGTAAGAATCAAACCTGGCAATACGCGGTGTCGAATCATGTGGAAAGTCTGCCCGCCACC
>JBAXPF010000395.1:0-3759 GCA_037132955.1 Verrucomicrobiota bacterium
TCATCAAGCAATTCAGCGAAATGCGCAAAATGATGAAATCCCCCGGCAAAATGAAGGACATGATGCGCCAGATGGGCGGCCCCGGCGGCATCAAGGACATGATGAAAGGCCTCGGTGGGAAGATGCCGTTTTAGAAGACAGAAGACTGGAAGACACAAGACGCAAGACAAGACGATGGAAGATTGTAGCGGCGGTCTATGACTACTTTTCCCCTGCGGGAAAAGTCGCTGGCAGATGCGGCGCAAATGGTCACCTTGTAGCGGCGGTCTATGACCGTCGTCTGCTAATCAGGAACCCGAAACCCAACAGCAAGAATCGCGCGCTTTCACTTGTCATACGGCCGTAAATCATCATTCTAGCAGGCAAGCGTCCCCCATGCCTGAAACTCCCGAACAACAAGCCCGCCGGGAAATCGACCGCCAACTAACAGCTGCCGGCTGGCTTGTCCAGAACCGCGACCGCATGAACCTGCACGCGGCTCAGGGCATTGCCCTCTGCGAGACGGATGTCGAAAGCGGCTTTGCCGACTACATGTTGTTTGTGGACGGCAAGTCACTTGGGGTTCTGGAAGCCAAGGCGGCGGGCATCCAATTGGGTGGCGTCTCGGAACAATCCGAGTCATACGCCCGCTCAAAAACGACCGACTTCCAGCTTTGGGCGTTTCCCCTGCCCTTCACCTACGAATCTAACGGCGAGGAAACCCGCTTCCGCGATTTGCGGGATCCGCACTCGCGTTCCCGCAAGGTCTTTGCCTTCCACCGCCCCGAAACCCTCCGTTCATGGGTCGAGCAAGACTCAACCCTCCGCGCCAAGTCGGGGCTGCTGCCCCCGCTTCACACCCTCGGCCTCCGCGAATGCCAGTCCGAATCGGTCGGCGGATTGGACGCTTCCCTTGCTAGGCAGCATCCGCGCTCGCTCGTCCAAATGGCCACCGGCGCGGGCAAGACCTGGATGGCCGTCACCGCCAGCTACCGCTACATCAAGTTTGCCGAAGCCCACCGGATTCTCTTTCTCGTGGACCGTGCCAACCTCGGCAGACAGGCCAAAACCGAATTCGACCTCTGGCACAGCCCGTATACCCAACTGCGCTTCAGCGACGAATACATCGTCCAATGCCTTGATGGAAACTCGGTTCGCCTGCTTACGCTCCTTGAGGAACTCAACACCGCCATCTCCGCATGAACCCAAACCTTTCCAATCCCATCGAATTCGATGGGTTTAGAGCTGGCCAATTCGCCAGGATTGGA
Source organism: Verrucomicrobiota bacterium (assembly GCA_037132955.1). Lineage (GTDB taxonomy): Bacteria > Verrucomicrobiota > Verrucomicrobiia > Verrucomicrobiales > Akkermansiaceae > Luteolibacter. The sequence goes on from JBAXPF010000395.1 coordinate 1,248, forward strand.
AATTCTTGCCCTAAGCAACAACCATGAGCAAGCCTCGGAAATCCACCATCGAAGTCCAAGGCACAGACATCACGATCTTGTCCAAGGATCTCGGCGACTACATCTCGCTCACTGACATGGTGCGAAATTTCGACGGCGGCGGCGCGCTCATCGAACAATGGCTCAAAAACAAGGACACCGTCCTGTTCCTCGGCGTCTGGGAGCAGATTCACAACCCGGGATTTAATTCCCTCGAATTCGAGGGAATTAGAAATGAGGTCGGCCGCAACAGCTTCTTCTTGTCCGCCAAGGCTTGGATCGAGCGCACCCGCGCCCAAGGACTGGTGGCCAGCGCCGGGCGTTACGGCGGCACGTATGCGCACAAGGACATCGCCTTCGAATTCGGCTCATGGCTCAGCCCGGAATTCAAGCTCTACCTCATCAAGGAATTCCAGCGTCTCAAGGACGAGGAAAGCCGGCGCCTGTCCCTGGCTTGGAATCTCAACAGCACCCTCTCCAAGCTCAATTACCGCATCCACACCGATGCCGTGAAAGCCCACCTCATCCCGCCCGAGGTCACGCCCGCCCAAGCTGCCATCACCTATGCCTGCGAGGCCGACATCCTCAACGTCGCCCTTTTCGGCCGGACCGCAAAACAGTGGCGCGACGCCAGCCCCAAGCTCGATGGCAACATGCGCGACCATGCCACCATCGAGCAGTTGCTTGTCCTGGCCAACCTCGAAGGCATGAATGCCGAGTTCATTCACATGACCCTGCCTCAGTCCGAGCGGCTCATGCGCCTCAACCAGATCGCCATCCGCCAAATGCAAATCCTCACTTCCAACTCCGCACTGCGCCAGCTCAAGGCACCGCAGGACCGGAATAACTAATAACTGATAACCTATAACTTGCCCCCACCCTTCTACATCTGCGGCCCCACCGCATCCGGCAAGTCCACCCTGGCTTTGGAGATGGCGGCGCAACTCGACGGCGAGATCATCAATGCCGATGCCTTCCAACTCTATCGGGGATTGGATATCCTCAGCGCTGCACCCTCGGCTGAGGAACGCGCGCAAGCGCCGCACCACCTGTATGGCGTGTTAGAGCCAGGCACCGCCGCGGATGCCGGCCAGTACCTGCGGCTGGCCCGGCCGCTTATTGAAAACATCCAGGCCCGCGGCAAGACCCCGGTGGTCACCGGCGGCTCCGGTCTCTATCTTAAATTTCTGACCCACGGGCCGGCGCCCCTGCCCACCGGGGATGCCACGCTCCGCGCGGAACTCGAGGCCACCCCGCTGGATGCATTGGTTGCCCGCCTGCGCGCGTTGGATCCGGTGGAGGCCGCCCGCACCGCGCTGCAAAACCGCCGCTTCGTCTCCCGCGCCTTGGAGATCTGCCTCCTCAGCGGCCACAGAGCCTCCGACCTGCGCGACCGCTGGGAATCCCAAACCGCAGAACTTGCGGCCCAGCTCCGCGGCTGCGTCATCCAACGCACCCGCCCCGACCTCCATGCCCGCATTGCATGCCGCACCCGCGCCATGCTCGAGGGCGGTGCCGTCGCCGAAGTCGCCGCTCTAACAAACGCTTCCGCCAACTGCGAGAAGGCCATCGGCGTGCGCCAGATCCGCGCCCTGTTAGCCGGAGAAATCGACCGTACCACCTGTGAGAACCTCATCAACGCCGCCACCCGCCAATACGCCAAACGCCAGGAATCCTGGTTCCGCCGTGAACTCTGGCTGCGGCCCGTCCCACGATAACCCGCCCGGCGGGCGACTTAACGATGGGCATTTGGGAATTCCACCTTATACTTCCGCCATGCCGAGCAAGCAGGAACTCCTCGACCTCCAATTCATCGATGCACGCCACAAGCTCATCGACCTCGCCGCGTTTCTCGATCGCATCGACCGCCATCCCGGCACCGATGATTTCCGTTACGCGGCCCTCAAAGCAGCCCTCCCGATCTTGCTGACCGACCGCCCGGATCGTGCCCGCGCCGTCCTCGATGCCTTCTCCGATCACAGCACCGAACCCATCCCCAAGGCAACCTTCCAAGGCGCCCTCGGCGCGGCGCGCTAACAAGCATTAAATTCTAAACTCCAAGATCCCCGCACACTCCGATTTCTCACCGTTTCGAATTTAGAATTTAAGATTTCAAATTTTCTTCCCGCCCGCATGAAATACATCGAACCCCATGCCCACATGGTCAGTCGCACCACCGACGACTACGAGAAACTCGCCATCGCCGGTTGCGAGATCCTCTGCGAACCCGCGTTCTGGGCCGGCTTTGACCGCTCGTCCGCTGCGGGGTTTTACGACTATTTCCGCCAGTTGACCGACTATGAGCCAAAGCGTGCCGCCAAGTTCGGCATCAAGCATTACTGCTGGCTGTGCATCAACCCCAAGGAGGCCGACGACCCCGGCTTCGCCCGCGAGGTGATGGCCATCATCCCGCAGTTTCTCGATTGCCCCAACGTGTTAGGCATCGGCGAGATCGGCCTCAACAAAAACACCCGCAACGAACTCGCCATCTTTG
>JBAXPF010000396.1:0-3755 GCA_037132955.1 Verrucomicrobiota bacterium
CGGCCGACCCGGCTTCCAGCAACTCGACGGTCTTGCGGATTTCATGGGTGCCGGGCAGAAACATCAGGATGTCGCCGGTATCGGTTAGGGCCATGGCCTCACGGCAAACCTCCACCATGCGCTCCCAGACCGGGATTTCCCGCGGCGGACCGCCGCGCCGGTCGTGGGTCGCCGCGCGTTCCGGCCGATAGAGGATGTCCACCGGATGGAGGCGTCCGCCGGCTTCGAGCGCCCGCACGGGTGTTAGGAATGCGGCGAGTCCGGCGGTTTCCAAGGTGGCGGACATCACCACCAGTCGCAGTTCGGGCCGCGGGCCGTCCTGCAGGTTGAGGCAACGCGCGAGCGCAATGTCCACCGCTAGCCGGCGTTCGTGAAACTCGTCGAAAATAACCGCACCCACGCCGTGCAGCGTGGGGTCGTCCTGGATCCAGCGCTGGAACACGCCGTCTGTTAGGTAGAGGATCCGCGTGTTATCGCGGTAGCGGCTGTCGAAGCGCACCGCGTATCCCACTTCATGGCCGAGGGTGGAGTTGCGTTGTTTGGCAACCCAACCGGCCAGCAGGCGCGCGGCCATGCGCCGCGGCTCGATAACCAGAATGCGCCCGGCGAGTCCGGAATCTAACAACATCCCGGGAACCGCCGTCGATTTGCCCGAGCCGGTGGGTGCCTTGAGCAGCACGCGGCAGCGGTCTCCGGCGGCCACGGCGGCTCGCAGGTCAGCGGCAATTTCAAAAACGGGCAGCATGGAGATGGAAGCAATAAATCCTAAGCATGAAATTTTAAACGTAGAGAAGAGGAAGAATGACGAAGGACAGCCATGTTCTTGGTTTGGAATTTAGGATTTGGAATTTACAGTGCGTGCGGCACGAGCGATGACAGAAGAACGGGACTCTTGACAGGAAAATTGAGAACTGGCCTTGCGAATAGGATATGCATGGGAAGCGCAGGCTCCCAAGGAGGGGCGGACTCCGATCCGCCCGGCTCAGGAGGTGTCACAGAAAGGCGACACACAAGCCGGGCGATTCGGAGATCGCCCCTCCTTGAAATGTTCCGAAAATTGTCAGAGCCCTGACCCCGCTTCCGGCTTGTCATCGGCGGCGGGGCAGGGGATGCTAGGGCGTGCTGCAAATTCTCCATGAGCGCTTTGGCCACAAGGGCTTCCGGGACGGGCAGGAACCGGTGATCCGGGCGTTGCTGGCTGGCCGCCCGGCGTTGGCGGTGTTTCCCACGGGGGGCGGCAAGTCGCTTTGCTATCAACTTCCGGCATTGTTGTTGGACGGACTCACGCTGGTCATCTCGCCGCTCATCGCCCTGATGAAGGATCAGGTCGATGCCCTCAGCGCCAAGGGAATCGCCGCGGCACGCCTGGATTCCACCCTCGATGTGGACGAACTGGCCCATGTCTATGCCCAGCTTGAAGCCGGCAGCTTGAAGCTGTTGTATGTGGCGCCGGAGCGCCTCGCTAACGAAAATTTCCGCCAGCGCTTGAAAAACCTGCCGCTCCAATTGGTGGCCATCGATGAGGCGCATTGCATCTCCGAGTGGGGCCACAACTTTCGCCCGGAATACCTCAAGCTCGCCAGGCTCTGTCGCACGTTGAAAATCCCGCGCGTGCTGGCGCTCACCGCCACCGCCACGCCACGCGTGGCCCGGGAGATCCGCCGCCATTTCCGCATCGCCGCCGCCGATCATGTGCAACTGAGCTTTCACCGCCCCAATTTGGAATTGCGGATCACCCCCTGCGCCGCGGCGGAACGCAAGGCTATTCTGTTAGATAGGATTGCCGCGCTGGAGGGCTCGGTGGTCGTCTATGTGACCCGGCAGGAAACCGCGGAGGAAGTGGCTACCTGGCTGGCTCGCCATGGCCATTCCGCCCGCGCCTATCATGCCGGCTTGCCGGATGATTTTCGCGCCGACGCCCAACGCGCGTTCATGGCCGGGGACACCCGCATCATGGTGGCGACCATCGCCTTTGGCATGGGCATCGACAAGGCGGACATCCGCGGCGTGATCCATTACAATCTGCCCAAGAGCCTGGAAAACCACACCCAGGAGATCGGCAGGGCCGGCCGTGATGGCGGGCCGGCCGTTTGCGAGTTGCTTGCCTGCGGCGATGATCTAACGGTTCTGGAAAACTTCATCTACTCCGACACCCCGACGCCCGGGGCGTTGGGAAATCTGCTCGACCGGGTGCTGCGCCGGGGCGGAAAATTCGACCTGTCAACCTACGATCTATCCGTCACCTGTGATATCCGGCCGACGGTGGTGGCCACGGTGCTGACCTATCTGGAGATTGACCGCCTGATTGAGGCGACGGGAAGTTTTTACGCGGGTTATCGCGCGAAGTTGCTGCGCACGCCCGGGCAGATTCTGGCCGGGCGCAAGCCGGCAGAGCGGAGGTTCTTGCAGCAATTGCTAGAATCCGGCAAGCCCGGCCGCGGGTGGTTGGCCTTTGAGCCGGCGGCATTGGCGGCGGACCTGGGTGTCGCGCGGCAGAAGGTGGTGACGGCCCTCGGGGAATTGCAGGCCGCCGGGGATCTGGTGCTCGAGCATTCAGGGCTGCGCCAAGGGTATGTGATGAAAAATGCACCGGGCGACTTGCGTGATCTAACCGAAAACATGTTTGCCTTGTTTGAGCGGCGCGAACTGGCGGATCTGGAACGCCTGCGCCAGGTGCTGGCGCTGGCCGGTCACCGCGGATGTCTCACCGCCTATCTAACCCGGCATTTCGGTGAGACTCTGATCCATCCATGCGGCCATTGCGACCGCTGCCGGGGCGTGCCGGCGCAAACCGTGACGCGCCCTCCGGCACGCCGGCCCTCCGATGCCCAATGGCAGGCGGCGCGTGCCGTGGCGGACGAAAATCACGCCGCGTTGGCCACGCCCCGCCAGTTGGCAAGATTCCTCTGCGGTTTGACCAGCCCGGCTAGCACCCGCGCGCGGCTCACCCGGCACCCAGCCTTCGGTTTGTTATCCGACCTGCCATTCGCAGACGTGCGGGTGATGGCAGAGGCGTTTTAAGGGAGGATTGGCAACTTTTTATCATTGGCAACTTCGGGAAAGTCGCAAATGCAACCACAGGCAGTGCCACTGTGACAATTTCGTCACAATGATCCCATTGAGGCAGGGGGAGCTACAGTCCAATGCTCCGGGGTGCCCGACTTGCGGGTCACAGGCATGATTTTTCCTAACATTAATACCGCTTCCACATCGCATTTGATGCTAGCACGAACCCTCGTCGCGTGCCTGGTTTTCGGGAGCTTGGTCCCTGTGCTAACAGCTCAGGAGACCGCCCATTTCTACATCCGGGAATACCGGATTGAAGGGGCGCGGCGCTTGAAAAACCTCGAGGTTGAAGAGGCTGTCTATCCGTTTCTCGGGCCGGGCAGGACCCCCGCCGATGTGGAGTTGGCGCGGGTGGCGCTGGAGAAGGTCTATCGGGACAAGGGGTTCCAGACCGTGTCGGTGCTCGTGCCGCAGCAAGACCCGCGGCGCGGTGTGATCCGGTTGGAGGTTGTCGAGGGCAAGGTGGGCCGTCTGCGGGTCAACGGCGCGCGCTTCTTCCTGCCCAGCAACATCAAGCGCGAGGTCCCGGCGCTGGCGGAAGGCCAAGTGCCGGACATGAACCATGTCAGCAAGGAAATCGTCGGACTCAACCGCTTGGCAGACCGGCGGGTGACTCCGGTACTGCGTCAGGGCGTGGAACCGGGCACGGTGGACATCGACCTCAACGTGGAAGACAAGCGGCCGCTGCA
>JBAXPF010000397.1:0-3735 GCA_037132955.1 Verrucomicrobiota bacterium
TCTTCATTGCTTTCTCTGGTCTTCTGTCTTCTGTCTGGGAGCGTAGCGGTCTTCTGTCTTATTCACCCTTCCGCTGATTCGATGCCGAGGTGGCGGAGGGAGTCGGCGAGGTGCTTGAGGAGGTGGTGGAGTTTGTAGCCGACGTTGCCGACGCTCAGGCCGGTATGCTGGCTGATTTGTTCATATTTGAGATGTTGGTGGTATTTGAGGCGGATGAGGGCGCGGTCTGCGCTGGGCAATTCGGCGATAAGCAGTTGGAGGGTGCCGAGGGCTTCGAATTTGCCGAGGGCTTGTTCCGGGTCGGGCAAGTTGCTGGCCCATTCCTGTTGGGTTTCGAGGGAGGTTTCGCGCTGGTGGTCGCGCAGGTGGTTGAGGGCGAGGTTGCGGATCGTACGGAACAACCAGGCCCGCGGCGAGGCCACCTCCGCCCAATGCGCATGGAGTCTGATAAATGCCTCCTGGACGAGGTCCTCCGCAGTTTCCCGTTGACCGACCAAGCCGAAGGCATACCGCAACAGGGGTGATTCCTCAGTTTCAAACACCTGTTGGAGAGTGGCTTTTTCCTCCTCTGGCAATTGCAACGAAAGCACCGGACTGCCTGTGGCATCAGCCAGGGGACGGGCGCTGACGGTGGGTGTTTCCATGAATCGAGATGCTTACGGCCATGTTTTCAAATGGCTAGACCCGCCACGAGCAAATTCCTTGGAAATTTTTTGATCACGCGTGAGTCAGCGCCTCCTCGAAGGCCGCCCGCAGCACCTCGAAGGGCTCCGCGCCGCACGACACGCGCAGCAGGTTGGGGGACACCCCGCAACCTTCCGCCCACTCCAATTCGTGGTAATGGGCGAGCATCGTGTAAGGACACACCAGCGTGAAGGGCGTGCCGAAACTCGGTCCCTTGCACAAACGCAACGCGTCGTAAACTTTCGGGGTTTTCTTTTCGGCCTTCAAAACAAATGAGAGCAAGCCACCAAAGCCGCCGCCCTTGCGCATCGCCGCCTGATAGTTTTCCGCCGTGGTCAACGATGGATGCCACACCTGCTCCACTGCCGGGTGGTCGGCCAGCCAGCTGGCCAACGCCAAACCGTTGGCGTTGGCGGCTTTCATCCGTTTCGTGTAACCCTTGAGATTGGATAGAAGCACCTCCGCGTCCGCAATGTAGAGGGGCGCACATTCCGCCGAATCCGCCGCCAGCGACTCGCGCAGGGCATCGGCGACCGGCGAATCCGCCCGCACCGTGGCCATGCCCGCCATCACATCGCCCTCACCGGATAGCCACTTGGTCAGACTGCTGGTGACCACATCCGCATACCGCAAAGCCTCGACATTCATGGGGCCAGACGCCGAATCATCAACCACCAGAGGCGTGGAACTTTCCGCACAGGCATCCGCCACCCGCTGCAAATCCACGGTGCGCAACAATGGATTGCTCGGCGCTTCGGTGAACACTCCGGCGAATTCGCCCTGCCGGATCCGCTGCAAAGCCTCATCGAACGATTCTCCCGTCGCCTCATACAAATAAACGACCCCATGGCCGAACATCTTTTGCACTTTCAGACAATCCACATAAGGGAACTCGAGTTGCAACGTCTTTTTGCCATCGCGCATGCCCGGCAGCGCCCGCAGCACGGCCGTCACCGCCGCCATCCCGCTGGCAAACACAAACTGGTCGGCCGCCGCCGCCCCGCTGAATTTTGCCAGCGATCTCACAATCAAGTGGGACTTCGAGCCCTCCCGTAAATTTCCGTCGGAAAAATCCTGTGCCTGGCGGCTGCTCACGATCTCACCGCTTAAGCGCCAGTAGTCATCGGCTGCGGCCTTCGCCTTGGCCGGCACCACCAGCACATGCAAGCCATGGAAACTGGTGCTGCGCACAGCGGTCTCGGCTTGCAGTTCGACCCAGCGATGGGCGCGTTGCACGGCGGCCCGCGTGGGCAACACGATGACCTCCTCGCCCTCGCCCGCTACCTCTGCCTTGGCCAGTGCAAACAAGCGCTCGACCGCCGAGTGCCGGAAAAACCTCGGATAGCCGGTGCGCAGCCGGTGGCGGATTTTATCCAAGCCTTCCTCATAACCCACCACGGCAGCCCAGGTCGGCAGGCATACCGAACACGCGTGCGCCGAATCCGGGAGCGGCTGCCCCAGATCCTCGTCCTGCCATGCCGGTTCGGCGCTAAGGTCTCGCATCGCGCGACATCAATGCCCGCTCTTGGCCGCCAGCGCAAGCCGGATCCTCGGGTCCGTAAATTTTCGCCGACGGACGGGGAGAATCCGTGCCACTGGAGATCCGGTAAATCCCTCGTGAGTTCACCATCATTGGCGTCAATCCGGTGTGCCACGCCTCAGTGTATTCACCAACCTCCCATCTGCAAAGTCCTCGGGGCCGCCGGCATAAAACAATTCGAGGCGGTGTCGTTCCATAAACCGCCCCATCTGGTGTTCCCAAGACCGGTTCAGCGATCGAGGATCGAGTTCCAGTGCTCGAGGTGATCCTTTTGGGATTCAAACAGGGGCGTGGCGTCGTCGTGGAGAGTGATGGAGGTGATCTTGTCGCCCACGCCGTTGAATTTGCAGCCGCGCTCGCCGGTGTTGTTCTTGCCGGTGATTTTCTCCACCACATCCAGCCCGTTGGTCACCTGCCCAAACACCGAGTGGCGGTTGTCCAGAAAAGGCGTGGCCGTCGTCGTGATGAAAAATTGCGAGCCATTGGTGCCCGGTCCTGCATTGGCCATCGAGAACACACCCGGCGCGCGGTGCCGCAACTCCGGGTCAAATTCGTCGGCAAACTTGTAGCCCGGCCCGCCGCGACCGGTCTCCGTCGGGTCGCCGCCTTGCAACATGAAACCCTCGATCACCCGGTGAAAGGCCACCCCGTCGTAATATCCGCGGCGGGCGAGATTGAGAAAATTGGCACAGGTGAGTGGCACCTTCGAGGCATACATGGTGGCGTCGATGTCGCCGGCGGTTGTGTGAAGCGTGATGCGAATGTCGGACATGCAAGGAGTCAAGCACGGCCACCGTGCCTTGGCAAGCGCGAAGGGGGGGATGGGTGTTCTGAATTTTACCTTGGAATTCAGGGGGAAATACCGGACCCTCCCCTCTCTCCACCCACTTGCCTCTTCACTTACTTACCTTTTCACGTCTCCCTCCTCATGCCCACTGTTGCCATCGTCGGACGCCCGAATGTCGGGAAATCCGCTCTCTTCAACCGCCTTGCCGGACGCAAAATCGCCATTGTCTACGACCAACCTGGCGTCACCCGCGACCGCATTGCCGCGCCGTCCAAGGCCACTGCCCACGCCTGCACCCTGATCGATACCGGCGGCATCGGTGCCACCATCGACGATGGTTTTGGCGAACAAGTGACCATCGAGGCGGACATCGCCATGGAAACGGCGGATCTGATTTTGTTTGTGGTGGATGCCCAGGACGGCCTGACGCCGGTCGATCAAGCCCTCGCCCAAAAGCTGCGTAAGGCGAAGCCGCCGGTTCTGCTCGTCATCAACAAGGTGGACGATCAAAAACATGAATCCATCTTTGCCGATTTCTCGCGACTCGGCTTCACCTCCACCCTCTTTGTTTCTGCGGAGCACGGCCGGAATTTCGGCCACCTCTGCGATGCCATCGACGCCGCCATCGCCCCGCTCGTCGCCGAAACCGAAGCCATCGCCGAAGTGGCGGAAGCCGTTGGCATCAAGCTGGCCATCGTCGGCAAGCCCAATGCCGGCAAGTCCT
>JBAXPF010000398.1:0-3721 GCA_037132955.1 Verrucomicrobiota bacterium
GGGCACGGGCGGCCCGCCCGTGATCTTCATCTCAAGAGGGGCACGGGCGGCCCGTGATCTTCATCTCAAGAGGGGCACGGGCGGCCCGCCCGTGATCTTCATTGGCCAACGGGCGAGCCGCCCGTTCCCCTCTTGCGTTGCGGCCTACCAACTCTTGATATCATCGGGGGTGCCGAGTTTCTTGTCCTGGCCGGGTGAATAGACCGCCACGCTGCGGCCGTTCAAGATGTAGGTCTTCACGCCGAGGGTCACGCGCATGCGTTCCTCATAACGGGTATCCAATTCCACCGTGAAGGGACTGCCCCACGCGTCATACATGCCAACGGCGGAGCGCCCGCTGGTATTATATAACAGCCCGCCGGATTTGGATTTGGTTTCCTTGGCGTTCAACAACTTGAGCATGCGCACATTCTGGATTTTGACGGCATCGGTCTCAATGCCGAGCAGGATGTTGAGCAACTTCACGCCATCGCCCGTATCGGTCTTCACCTTGTCACCGACGTTGGGCAGACAACTGTATTCAACCTGGAAATTATTGACTGCGTTCTCCAAGGCCTTGGCGGCGGCTTCCGAGGTGAGCTTTTTGGCCTTGTTCATGGCCACCATGCCTGCGGCGAAACCCGCCGCGGCGAGCACCACAATGATAGCGATGACAACCAGCAACTCGACCAAGGTGAAACCGCGATGGCGGTGGGATGTGGGGATTTTCATGGGTATTGAAAGGTAGAAACCTGCGCGGGCGAAGCCAACACTATCCGGCGGCTGATGGCAATGCCGCAATTCAAACCGAGCACACACACAGACTAACGCCGCATTTGGCAGCGGCAAACGAATTTTTGGCTTTGGCGTTGCGGGGCGCGGCGCCATGGCGCAAGCTTGGGCATGCCCGGTAAAAATCCCCGCAACCAACTCTTCGGCACCCTCAAGTTCCATCCCAAGGGTCATGCACTCTTTTTTCCTGATGCAGGCGATGCGCAAAATATCGCCACCGGCCTCGACCTCGCCGCGCTTTCACGGATCCAAATCGCCCGCCGCGACGCCGCCACCGCACTCGACGGTGACCGCGTGGCCGTCTCCCTGAGCGTGCCCACCCCACGCCCCGATGCCCGCCGCCGCTTCCGCGACGAGGCTGCCGCTGACACTCCGGCCGGCAAGGTCGATAAAGTCCTGGCCCGCCGCTCCGGCAGGCTCGTCGGGGTGTTTCACCGGCAAGGCTCCCGCGCGTGGGTTGAATCCGATGACAAGGCGCTCGACGGCCGCATCGATATCGTCGGCGATGCCACCGCCCAAAACGGCCAACTCGTTGTCGTTGATCTAACACAATGGGCCGACCGCGAGGCCATTCCTTGCGGACGCGTCATCGAGGTGTTAGGCTGGCCCGGTGCCGCGGGTGTCGACATGCTGGCCGTGATTCACCGCTTCGGGTTGCGCACCGCGTTTCCAGAGGAAGTGCTGGCTGCCGCGCGGGCCACGCCGGAAGCACACGCAGCGGCGGAGATTGCCCGGCGCCAGGATTGGCGCGACAAGCTGGTCATCACCATCGATCCGGCCGATGCCAAGGACCACGATGATGCCATCTGGTTAGAGAAAACCGCCCGTGGCTGGACCCTCGCCGTGCATATTGCCGATGTTTCCCACTATGTGAAACCCGGCTCCGTGCTGGACCGCGAGGCGGTGGAACGCGGTAACTCCACCTATCTGGTGGACCGGGTGTTACCGATGCTGCCCACCGAGTTGAGCAATGGCATCTGCTCGCTCAAACCCAATGTTGACCGCCTGACCAAGTGCGCTTTGTTAGACATCGCGCCGGACGGCGAAATCAAAAAGGCGCGCTTCATTGATGCGGTCATCCACAGCCGGGCCAAGCTGTCGTATGAGCAAGCCCAGGCGATCCTCGATGGCCAGCCCGCGCCCGCGGGATCCGATCCCGCGCTGGCGGATACCATCCGCGAAGGGTGGCGGTTGGCCGGCGTCCTGCGTCAACGCCGCTTCCGGCAGGGCGCGCTGGATTTGGAAATGCCCGAAATCCGCGTCCGCCTCGATGATCAGGGCCATGCCATTGCCGTTGATCCGGTCGTGCACACTGCGAGTCACCAACTGGTGGAGGAATGCATGTTGGCGGCCAATGATGCCGTGGCGCGGATTCTTCGTGAACGCCAGAAACCCGCCATCCATCGCATCCACGAGGATCCCGATCCGTCGCGCCTGCTGGATTACACCGCCACCGCCAAACTCTACGGCTACACTCCCGGCGATCTAACCAACCGCGCGCACATCCAGAAACTCCTCGACGATTCCAAGGGCCGCCCCGAGGAACACGTCATCAAACTCGGCTTGCTCAAAAGCCTCAAGCGCGCCGCCTACTCCGCCGAGTCGCTCGGCCACTACGGCCTGGCCAAGGGCGATTACTGTCATTTCACCAGCCCGATCCGCCGCTACGCCGACCTCATCGTCCACCGCGCCTTGCAGCCTCTGTTAGAAAACCCGCCCAAGCGGGCCGACCACACGCCCGCCTTCGCCGAGATGCACAGCATCTCCCGCCATATCTCGGACACCGAACGCGTCTCCGCCGAGGCCGAGGGCGAAACCAAACAGCTGAAATTGTTAGAATATCTCCAGTCCGTGGCCGGTTCCGACAATCCGCCGGTGTTCGAGGGCCTCATCACCGAGGCCCGACCGATGGGCCTGATGGTGGAAATCCCGGGCCTCGGGGTGCGCGGTGTGGTCAAGCGCGAGGACCTGCCCGATGGCCGCTGGCGTTTTGAGGCGCATCGCATGGCCTGGGTGTCCTTTGATGGCCGCATTGTCCAATCCGGCATGGGCGTGCCCTTGCGCATTCTTGCCATCAACACCGCGCGCCGCTTTGTCGATTTCGTGCTGGCCGGCAAGCCCAGCACCCCGGCCAGGTTTGTGCCCACCAGACGACCGGCGCCTGCGGCCAAAAAACACGACAAGCCCAAGTCGAAACCCGCCGCCAAGGCCGGCCCGCCAGCCCACCGCAAGCAAGCAGCCAAGCAAGTCGGCAAGCTCAAGCACCGCCGCCGCAAATAGGGAACCCTGGAGAGAATCGGCGGTTCACAGGTGATTTGCGCTACCTGAGTCGTAACGCAAAAAGCAAGAATCCCGACAGAACCCTCAGGGGGCTCCCGTAGGGGTTGGCTCATGAACAAAACACTGCGCAACGTATGGCTCCCACTGCTGCTGGCAGCGGGCTGGGTGGGGGCGGCTGATCTATCGAATGTCCCGCAGCTTCACGAAACTTCCGCGCAACGCGACGAGCGCATGCAGTGGTTCCGCGATGCCAAATTCGGGATGTTCATCCACTGGGGCCCGTGCTCGGTGGGTGCCAAGGAAATCGGCTGGGACCGCCAGGCCAACCGGCCGTGGGATATCAGCGGCATCCAGACGCCGCGCACCATCGACCCCGAATACGACAATTTCTACAAGAAGTTCAACCCGACAAAATACAACGCCGAGGAATGGGTCGGCTTCGCCAAGGCGTCCGGCATGAAATACATGGTGCTCATCGCCAAGCATCACGACGGCTTTGCACAATTTGATTCCAAGGTGTCCGACCACACGATCATGGCCAGTCCTTATGCCAAGGACGTTGTCCGCGCCTATGCCGAAGCCTGCCACAAGCAGGGGATGAAGCTTGGCCTGTATTACTCGACCCGCGATTGGTGGCACCCGGATTACCTCGTCGGAGACAATGCCAAAT
>JBAXPF010000399.1:0-3718 GCA_037132955.1 Verrucomicrobiota bacterium
ACAGCCGGGACGGCTGTGCTCCAGTATTTGCTACTAACAACCGCGACAATCGGATGGTCCGATCGGACCATCCGATTGTCGCGACTGATTCGGGCATCCCCCCCCAAAAAAAATACTATTCCATTCGGGTGCAGATGCCGCCCTTGACGCGGCGGGATCAGCTCCCCACGCTCACGCCATGCCAAAGGCGCGTATTTCTAACACAACAAGCGGAGTATCCCGGCGATCCATCCGGGTGACCGGATGGCTTGCCACAATTCTCTGCATGAATGCCATGGGCCAGACCCCGGAAGCGCCATCCCCCGCCAGCTACCCGCTGCAACTTTCGGAGATTCGCGTTAGGGATCCGTTCATTCTCGCGGATGCGGCCTCGCAAACCTACTATCTTTACGCGCAATGCGGCAACCGGCGCAAGCAGGACGCGCTGGGCCTCGGTGTCGAGGTCTACCGCAGCAAGGATCTGGTCTGGTGGAGCGAGCCGCAACTGGCATTCGAGCGGCCCAAAGCCAACTTCTGGGGTGGCGTCGATATCTGGGCACCGGAGGTCCACAAGTTGGGCGGCAGCTATTTCATGTTTGTCACTTTCCCCGGCCGCCAGGGTGGCCGGGGCACGCAGATTCTGGGTGCCGAGCGACCCGATGGGCCCTTTCGCATCGCGGGTGTCACGGCCAACACGCCGCCCGAGCAACAATGCTTGGACGGCACACCGTGGATCGACCCCGATGGCACCCATTGGTTGGTCTATTGCAACGAGTGGACAACGGTTAGAGATGGCACGGTGCGGGCGGTGCGAATGGCTAACGATTGGACCGCCCGGCAAGGAGATTCGGTGTTGCTGTTCAAGGCGTCGGAGGCCCCATGGGTGCGGCCGTTCAAGCCGGGCGGCGCGGAGTTTGTTACCGACGGACCGTTTCTGCATCGCACCCGGACCGACAAACTGCTCATGATCTGGTCAAGCTTCCGCAAAGGCGGCGACTACGCGGTCGGCGTGGCGGAATCCGCGAGCGGCACGGTGCAGGGGCCGTGGCGGCACGCCGCGGACCCGCTCTACGGCGAGGACGGCGGTCATGGCATGATCCTGCGTGATTTCGCCGGCAATCTGTTGTTAGTATTGCACCAGCCCAACGGCGGCAACCGCGAACGCGCGCACTTGCTCAAACTCAAAGAGGAAAACGACCACCTCGTCGTGGAGCCATAGCCACTGCGGATGACCGCGGCGCAGCGGGCTTATTGAAACAACTCGCGTGCGGCGTAGGCCATGCCGATGGCGGCGGCGGCATCGCCACCGCTGGCCCACTCGAAGCGGGTGGTCACCTTGGTCTTATCTAACGGGCTGAAGCGGTACACCGACCACGCGCGGTCGGCGAAGCCCTCCTCGATCCAGGTCATGTAGAGGTCGCGGAACGAGGTTTCGGCCAGGCCGCCGCCGATGACCACCAAGCCCGGGTCAAACACCCGCACCAGATCCGCGATCAAGAATCCGAGGATAAACCCTTGTTGCCGGAAAATACGAACGGCCAGTTCGTCGCCATGTTGGGCGAACTCCCGCAAGCGGAACGCCTTTTCCTCGATCGGTGCGTCGGTTTGGTTGAGCGGGTGGCTGGCCCATTGTGGCTTGGCCAGTTCGATCCCGAGCCGGCGCCGTAATGCCATGAGCGACACCCAGGCTTCCGAACACCCGGTGAGCCCGCACGAGCAGGCCGGCAGGCTGCCGTCATCCTCACGGAATGGCACACTGACGTGCCCCACTTCCAGCGCCATCCCATTGACACCCTCATAACAACGGCCGCCGGGCAGCACCAAGCCGCCACCCAGCCCGGTGCCGGGTGCCACCAACATCAGGCTGCTGGTATGATATTTGCGCAAGGCATACTCGCCCACCGCGGCGGCATTGCCATCATTGGTCATGTAAACCGGCACACCCAGGCGTTTTGACAACAGCCCACGGATGTCGGTACCCACCCAATCGTCGGCCAGATTGGCCCGCCCCCAGATCACGCCGTCGCTACTGGGTGCCGGCACGTCCAGACCGATGCCAACAATGGCGCCACGCTCAATCCCGGCGCCCGCGGCAAGTTGCTCGAGAGCCATTTCCAATTGGCCGAAGGTCGCCTCGTAACCGTCCTTGACCAAGCTGCGCACTTCCACCAGTGAGCCGGCCTGCTCTGCCTGAGCGTTGACCAAGACGGCCTTGACGGTGGTGCCCCCAATGTCGAGCCCGGCGAAATAAGATGCGTTGGATGTCATGATGATGGTTGGGATAGAAATGCCCTGCAACCGAGCTTCTCCGCACACGCCCAGCTTTGTCAAGACTGCCGAAGAACGAGCGTGTTTAAGGAAAACCGAATGAGCCCATTTAGATCCGGGTAGAATGCGCGCGCGCGCCCTGTGGCGCGGCATTCTGCCGGTCATCAAGCCGTGTTTTGGATCCTGCCATTTTTCCCAAGGTCAGGATATCTGCGCCTACTGTGGCAGCGGGTCGTGGGTGAAGCGCTGGTTCTGGCGACGGATGTCATCATCCCCGGGCAGGAAGTTGATCGCTTTTTCCGACCACGTAATGGCTTGCTTGCGCTTGCCACGGGCGAATTGCAACTCGGCCATGGTATCAAGATAGGCGGCTTGGTTCGGGTGGGTGGTGAGCGCCGTGTTGAGGTGGACCTCGGCCTCATCGAGGTGGCGCATGGCACGGGCGGCGAGCCATGCGGCGGTGTTGCGGGTGTTGTGGGATTCCGGGTAACGTGCAATGACGTCTTGGATGTGCTGCCAGGTGATATCAAACCAGGCGTCGTGTTGTTTGAGGAGTCCGGCCTTGCGCAGGGATGGAAAAAAGTGATCGGCCAACGAGCCATCACATGGCATCAGGGCGTGACACTTTTCCAACATGACGAGGGCCTTGGCCCGCTCCTTTTCCAGCAGGCTTAGCGCGTGCGTCTGGTCGGCCTGGAGCCGCAGGCGCAAAAACAACAACGGCGAGTTGCTACTGAAATCGCTGCCACTGTAGATCTGGGCAAGTGCTTCCGAAGCGGCCGCCGCTTTTTTCCAGAGCCCGTGCTCCAGCAGGCCGCTGGCATGCACCGTGAGGATGGCGGCATAGTTTTCGCTATCCGGCTCGGCCTCACGAGCGGCACGCTCGCGCCACAGTGAGCAACGTCCGTAATCGCCGCCAAAGGCATAACCATTGCTGATGCGCAGATAGGCCATGGCATCGCCCAAAGCAAGTTTTTCAACCCAGACATCATGCACGGCGGCAGCGTCCGGGTGACCTGCCCGCCGCAGACATGCGGCAGCATAGGCATGCAAGTCGGGGCGGCCGTCCGCGACCGTCCCATTATTGTTAGAAAAAAGCCGGAGAATGATTTGGGACGCTTCCTCCCAGCGGCTGGCGGCGGAGAGTTGGAGCAGATAAGCTCCATCCAACTCGTTGGCTGCCGGATCGGGCGGATTCATATCGTGGATTTTCAGGCAGGTGACGACGTCACCGCTTTGCCCTATCAAAGAGGCGAGGCGCTTGAGCTGGAGCGGGCGGGCCGCAGGATCGGCTTGGCGGATGGCGGCCCAAGCGAGAACGAGCCATGAGTCACGCAGGTGGCCGGGATCCGCACCATATCCGCAGAGGGCGAACATGCCTTCTAGCCGTTGCTTGCGGGTGCTGTCGGGTTTGAGTTCGGAGAGCCATTTCCAGCACGGGAGGCTGTCCTCGTTGTCACCGAAGGCGGCG
>JBAXPF010000400.1:0-3716 GCA_037132955.1 Verrucomicrobiota bacterium
TTTGGACGCGGTATTTCCCGACGCCGTGACCGAGGGTGGCGACGACGCCAAAACCAAGCCGTGGTCCGTGGATTACGGCCGGGTGACCCCGCTGCTGGTGCAATCCATCCAAGACCTCAAGGCCGAGAACGATGCGCTCAAGGCGCAGAACACCGCCATCCTCAAGCGCCTCGACGCGCTGGAGGCGAAGTGAACGACACCCCACAAGTCCGCACCAATCCAAGAAAGAGAAATGAACCGCAGATGAACGCAGATAGACGCAGATGGGAAGAAGAGAATGTTGGGTTGTGGGCTGGGAGAAAAAACACCTGTGACTAACTGAACGGCAGCACGAACTACAGAAGCTGAACCCCAAAGAACACAGAGAGCACAAAGCAATGAGGTCTTCTTTTGCGATCTCTGTGATCTCTGTGGCTAAAATGTCTTCATTCATAATTCAAAATCCAAAATCCTCACTTTCTCCGTGTAATCCTCTTCAATCCGTGCAATCCGTGGTAAAAAATAACCGCTATAACCCCTGCCTGTTTCTGGGCTAAACAACACCTCACATCCCCACAACATTCCCATGCAAACCAAATCCTTGTTTCATTCCCGCCTGTGGTGGCTGGCGCTCGCGCTGTGCTGCCAGATGGACGCCTCGGCGATGCAGATATTCGTCAAGACCCTCGCGGGCAAGACCCTCGCGTTGGAGGTCGAGCCCAGCGACACCATCGAGAATGTAAAGGCCAAGATCCAGGACAAGGAAGGCATTCCGCCGTACCAGCAGCGGCTGATCTTCGCCGGCAAACAGCTGGAAGACGGGCTCACCTTGGCCTATTACGATATCCTGAAAGAATCCACCCTGCACTTGGTACTTCGTCTCACCAATCAGGTGGTGGTGCAGGCCGATACTGCGTTTTTCGTGACCTCCGGCACGCCAGTTTTACTGCCTGCCGGGGCCACCGTGAAAGGCACGTTTTACAACCCGGCCGGAGTGACGCTGGGCACGGGTGCGTGGCTGGCCACCGTGGATGCCGGGCGCCTGGTCCAACAGGCGATGGCCGATGACGCGGTGGTGGTGCTGGCCGTGGGTGGCTCCGCCGCCAACCCGCTCACCCTGACCAACCGCAGCGGCGCGGCCGACACGTTTGGCGTGAAAGTGGCCGACACAGTGAGCGCCAAACCCTCGTGGATGAAGGCGGTGAACCGGACGTGGACGCTCGACAAGGTCTTGGCCAATGCCTCCGACGGCGTGGACCTGGTGGCCGGGTGGAATGCGGCCGAGGAAGACGCCAGCCTCGGGACCGACTTGTTGTTATACCAATGGAACGGCAGTCACTGGATCTCGGTGACCCCCGCCAACGCCCTGGTCAGCGGC
Source organism: Verrucomicrobiota bacterium (assembly GCA_037132955.1). Lineage (GTDB taxonomy): Bacteria > Verrucomicrobiota > Verrucomicrobiia > Verrucomicrobiales > Akkermansiaceae > Luteolibacter. The sequence continues at coordinate 1,358 of JBAXPF010000400.1, forward strand.
CGCAGCCTCAGCCAAACCCAGGTGACCGGCCCGCTCGTCGATGAGCAGCCATTCATCGTCGGCAGCCGCTTCCCCGCTCCCACCCTGGTCACCCCGGCCGGCACCAGCAACCTGCTGCGCCCCACGTTCTCCGGCAGCGCCATCGCCGGTGCCACCGTCACCGTCAATCTCAATAGCTCGGTGCTGGGCACCGCCACCGCAGGTGAAGGCGGCGCTTGGTCGCTCACCCCCGGCGCGGATCTAACACCCGGAACACAGACGCTAACCGCGCAGGCAGCCGACGGCCTCGGCAATGTCTCGGCCCTCACGGGTGAGGCCACCTATCAGCTCGATTCCACCCTGCCCACGGCGGCGGCCGATTCCTTGAGCATCCGCTCGTCCCAGGGTACAACCAAGATTGCCGTGGCGCAGTTGCTCGCCAATGACAGCGACCCGTTAGGCCGCAGCCTGTCGATCAGCTCGGTGAGCGCCGGAGCCGGTGGCAGCGTTTCCCTCAGCGGCCGCTGGATCACTTTTACACCCACCAGCGGCCTGGCTGATAGCACCCCGGCCACCTTTACCTATGTGCTGGCCAACGGCACCGGCAGCACCGCCACCGGCACGGTCACCCTATCCGTGCCCGGCACCAGCTACACCGTGAGCCCCGCCACCTTGCTGCAAGGCGGCATCGTGGCCAACCCGGACGGCCCGGGCAAAATCCTCACCTTCGCCGCCATCCCGGGCTTTGCCTATCAGGTGGAGGCGAGCGCCAACCTGACCGATTGGACGCCGCTGGGCACCCTCACTGCGGGGGCCGACGGCCGCCTCGCCATCATCGATACCGGTGCCACAGACGCCGCCAGATTCTATCGTTTCAAAAAATAATGGATCAACAACGCAATCAACCATGAACCCCATCTTCCTTTGCGTCTTTGTGATCTTTGTGGCTAAAATCTCTTCCCATTCATAATCCAAAATTGCCTTCGGCCATGCCAGTAAGGGCTGCGCCGGCTTCTTCCGAGTTCGCTATCGCTCACACCGCGTTCAAAAATTAAAAAATCCACCTCTCTTCCGTGTAATCCTCTTCAATCCGTGAAATCCGTGGCAAAACAATGCCGCCACAACCCCCGCTCCAACATGAACGCAATACAACAGTTAACAATCGGCCTGGCCCTCGCCACGGGTGCCTCCGCCTCATTGACCTTCACCGACCCCGGCCTTGGTTTGCCGTTGGCCATTCCCGACCATGACGCCACAGGCATCCTGCGCGCCCTCGATGTCTCCGGCCTTGACGCCAACACCCGCTACTCCGTGGACGTGGCATTGAACATCCAGGGCAGCGGCTACGGCGGCTACGTCGGGGACCTCTATGCCTATCTGGCCCACCAAGCAACCCCCGGCGGCGAATACGCCATGACGGTGCTGCTCAACCGCCCGGGCCGCAGCGATACTCTGCTTTCCGGCTACAACGACACCGGCCTCAACATCACCTTCAGCGACAGCGCGGCGGCGGACATCCACACCTATCAATCCGGAATCTATCAAACGACGGGCGACAGCGTGCTCACCGGCACCTGGCAACCGGACCGCCGCCTAACCCATCCCGACTATGTGGTGAGCAGCGACACGCGCGCCGCCATTCCCTTCAACGACCTGGTGCACAACATGGCGAGCCCCAACCCTAACGGTAATTGGTATCTCTTCGTCGCCGACATGCAAACCGGTGCCACCATGCAACTCAACTCGTGGTCCGTGGGCTTTACCGAAATGAGCGCCGTGCCCGAACCGGCCAGCGTGCTGGGCACCATGGGCCTGCTGGCCAGCGGCTTGCTGCTGCGCCGCCGGAACAGGCCAGAGCTGTGATCCTTGAATCAGTTTTGGCTGTGGGGAGCGCCGCCATCTTGGCGGCTTTTTCCCGGCGTCCCGCCGGAAAATCTGCAAGCGCTCATCCGAGGAATAGCCGCGCAAAAACACAAAGAGCGCCCCGGGCTTTTCAAGGATTCTAGGGTCGAGGCTGCGCCTCAGACCCAAGACGCAAGCCCCGAACCCGGGGCGAGTATGGAGCAGGCAGTAACTTAAAGTCTAGCGAGGCGGCACCTCAGACCGGGCGCGAGGTGAAGAGGACATCGACGTGAGCTCAGTCGAACGATTGATGATTGCCGATTGATGAGTGTTGATTTGTGATGTGAGTTTGGTCACGAGCGTCAGCACTCGCCAAGCTCACTTCAAAAATCCAAAATCATCAATCATCAATCGTCAATCAATCCGGTTCTGAAGAACTTGGCTCATTCGCAATGACTTTGGGCTCTCAAGGACCGCTAGAGCGGCGGCGGCGCGGCATCACGACGACTTGCGCAGGTGCACCGGCAGGATGTTCAAT
>JBAXPF010000401.1:0-3699 GCA_037132955.1 Verrucomicrobiota bacterium
CGACGTAGAGCACCGGCAATGACGAGCAAGTGCCCATGCTGGGTTCCCCGGTAAGACCGTGGAGGAAAACATCACGCGAATCCGCAAAGAATTTATCGTTCGGCTCGAACACCCCGACTGGAGTCACCCGTGCTGGATTGTAGCGGATACCGAAATCCTGTTGGAGAACGGTGACGAGCATCAGCATGCGAAAATAGGGCTTAGAATTTTGGTATTCGGCTCGGTTGGAATCAAAGCGGTGCATGTTGCGGTCGGTCTCCACCCGGACGCGTGCAGCGAATTCGTCAAGGCGGTTGAGTGCCATGTCTATGTCCAGCTTCTCGGACCCGCGAAGCCCCTCAGCGCAGAGGAGATTCACGAGCGCTATGTCCAGGCCTTCGAGTTGGTGCGGCTTGAGCGCGAGCAATGCTTGAACCGTCCACTTGTCATCAGCGGGAAGAGCTTTATTGGCGGTTTGGCGTGCGTTGGAGGTAATTGACCGCCGGGAATGCCAGGCGCCCGCCATTATAATGAGCGTCACAACTGCGGCAATGGCAGTGACCCAGCGACGCCGCTGACGCTTCGCTGCGTGCAGGCGTTCCTCCATGCGCTGCTGGAGTCGTTGTTTTTTTCTTGCTCAACATACAGAGAGGTTGAAAGGGTCAGGGCATGGGTGCGAGCTATTTTTTGCATAGCAATTCGCCCGCTGCAAGGCGGTGGACAGAAGTTTCTGGCGGTTGGTATCGTCCACCTGCGAAAGCAAATGCACGTCGAGCTTCACGCGGGCGGTGTGCTGCATGGGCGGGACCGGTTTCGATTCCGACGTGTTGAGGACGATGCACGGGCGGGTGCGGATTTCGTCGCGGCGGGCGACGTGGACGGGCATTGTTGCTGAATCAGGGAATTCATCCGGCCTGTTGGAGTCGATCCATTCGGCCAGAAGTGACGATAGGCTGTCTTCGATCATGTTGGGCATCTTGCCCGGTGGGTGTGAGTCAACTTGCTTTCCGCATGGCCCGGTTCGCTTTGTCGGAAATCACCTTCAACGAGGTGAGCAACGCCTTGCGGAGTCGCCCCGCCGCCACTTGCAGCGCAAGCTCGACGCCCTTGGCTGTTGTCACCTGTTCGATGTAGTCGAGGTTGTTGACCAGCGTGACGGACGGCTTATTGCCGGTTTTCACGGTGGCCGTTCCCGGTGCCTGCTTGTGCCGGGTTACCCATTGCGCGGCACCCCTGACCCGCCCGCCGATAGCCTTGGCCGCGTTGATCCACGATCCCTTGGCGAAGCCGACACGCTTCTGGATTTTGGCGATGTAGGAATCCCGCGCCTTCGGGCTGGTGACGATCTGCGCTGGCTTCTTGCGCTTCACGTTGGCGTTGCGGCCCGTCCGGCTTTGTTGGTGGAGTTTCGGATCGAGCCGACCGACCGGTAAATCCTTCCAGTTGGAGCTGGATGCCTTGAGCGATTGTTCCGCCTTGGAGAACCGACGGTTCTGGATGTTCGCCCAGAATCTATCAGCGGCGGCGGGATCCAGCAGTCTCATGTTGTCATAAGCGTCGGATGGCACCGCGAACACCCGGTTGATGTCGCCGGCCACGGCCATTTCACCGCGTTGTTTTGCCTTGTCCGAAAACCCGAAGGGACGGGTGTTGCGCGCCAGTTCCACGGCCAGTCCCCGCGCTTCCTGTTTCACCAGGGATTCCAGCGTGCGGCCGACTTTTTCAGGATACCGGTTGAGCAGGCGGATCACATCACTGCTGCCCTTCATCTTCGCGGTGAACCTGATGGGATTGTCACTCATCGGTGGTGGATAGGCTGAGGGTTAGAAGCGGTGAGCGCGGATGGGATGACACTTGTGAGATGCGGTATTCGGTGCCATCCACTTCGATGCGCTCGCCAAATTTCGGGAGCGTGTTAGGAAATGCCGCCTTGGGCACCCGCAGGCTGAGTTCCGGCGACTCGACAAATCCGCCCATCTCCATTTGCTGCTCACGCTTCACACGGCTGACGAGAACAAGCAGGTCGAGCCCCTGCCATCGCGCCCTCACGCCATGTTCGGTGAGGAGTTGCCGCAGGTCTGATAGAATGTCGGATTCAAGTCCCATGCCTGAGTGATGTTGTCAAAATGAAGCACCCTCCCCGGTTTCCCAGAGAGGGTGCCCACGAACCCCGTTAGACCATACCGGGAAGACTTCAGGAATACTCACCCGCCACCAGGTTGATGCGACAGGCTGACGTGCCGTCCAGTTCGATCAGGGCCGGACCTTCAAGGACAACAAACACGGTGGGCGCGTTGGCTTCCTTGGTGGCGGCACCGACCGGGATCTGCGCCTTGGAGGCCATCAGGTGAACCGTGTCACCGGGTGCCAGTGCCAGGCCGAGGTTGGCCGTGAGCGTGATCGACACCCCGGCTTGCACCGAGGTAACCACTCCGCGAATGCCGGTTCCTGTGACAGACGAGAACAGCACAACCACGTCGTTCTGTGCCGCCCCGGTATAGGGCACGCAGTTGACCACGGCCTGATTGGCGGCACTGGCGGCGGTGACGGTCGTTGATGTGGACGGTGCCTTGAAGGTGAGCAGCGATGCCGCCTTGTCGGAGGTGGCATTCACATACTGGACACGGACGCGGTCACGCCCGCCGGCGGGAACAACGACGTGGCTGATGGTGGATCCGGCATTGCCGGTTTGGCTGAATGGAAGCATGGTGGTGATTGGTTGGTTAGGATTAGGTTAGGGCTTGACGATCCGCTTGAGGGCTTCCGCTTTCCCGAGGGCGAAGCCGTAGAGGCATTCCAGGGTGACAAACACCTTGTTGGCGCGGGTGTCGGTGAAGCGGAGATAGCCGAAGGTCATGCCGGTTTGCGGATCGGTCACGGCACCGGCCTGCTGGTAATCGGCGACCGGTTGGAGGTAACGCATGGCCACTGCGACCGCGCTCGGGTGAACGGCGAATCCGACGAGCTTTTCCGCGTGATCGGACGGGATGACCACCGTTTCATGCATGTCGAATCCGGCGAGCCGCTTGACCAAACCCTCGGTGACGCCGGGGGCGCTCAAGTTCAGGTTGAAGCTCTTGGCCACCACGTCGTCGGCCAGCAGGTTGGTGTAGTAACCGGCATCGAGCACCAGCGAACGCGGAGACGCGGGCATCTTGACCGCACCGCAGGCTTCGCGCAGACCCAGCACCTTCTTGTAATCGAAGGCGGTGGCAGCCAGCGCAGGGATACCCGGAGTGCCGAAGTTGGCCAGGGTGATGACCGACATGATGTCCAGCAGCACGTCCTGGGCGAGTTGTTGGGCGGCGGTTGCCACCAGCGTGTCGAGCAGGTCCATGGCGGTCTCGGACGCCTCGCGGGCGGTGACGTGGACCGTCTTGAACTTGTGGCGGTTGAGCGTGACCGGCATCGTGGTGACGGTGGAGTCGGCGTTGGCGGTGTAGTCACCGGCAAAGTCGCTGGACCCGGACGGAGCGCCGATCAGGGGCACGCGCACGGTGTCGCCCTTGTCGGACGGCTGCGGGCCGAAGTTGGTCGAGAATGACGCGACGGGCATGAGGTTCGCGGTGAAGGGCGTAAGCGCCTTCTGGGCGACCTTGATGTCTTTGACGTTGGTTAGGGTATTGGACATGACGGTGTGTTAGGCTTGGTGTTTGAGAATGAGGGCTTGTTGTTCCGGGGTGAGCTTGCGCCAGAAGACGGTTTGCGCGGTGGGATCGG
>JBAXPF010000402.1:0-3689 GCA_037132955.1 Verrucomicrobiota bacterium
TTGTTCCAGGAGGACAGGCGTCCCGCCTGTCAGGGAAGACGGGCGTCCCGCCTGTTGTTCCAGGAAGACAGGCGTCCCGCCTGTCAGGGAAGACGGGCGTCCCGCCTGTTGTTCCAGGAGGACAGGCGTCCCGCCTGTCAGGGAAGACGGGCGTCCCGCCTGTTGTTCCAGGAAGACAGGCGTCCCGCCTGTCAGGGAAGACGGGCGTCCCGCCTGTTGTTCCAGGAGGACAGGCGTCCCGCCTGTCAGGGAAGACGGGCGTCCCGCCTGTCGCTGCATCGTCAGACAGGCGGGACGCGCTGTCTTCCCTAACAGGCGTCCCGCCTGTTTTCCTAACAAGAATCACCAAGCGGGCGGTATTGAGCGGGCCGCTGATGCTCCCCATTTCCAAGGTTCTGTCTAACAAACACGCGTTTGCCGCCATCCTGGGGCTTTTTCTAACACTCCTGCCCGCCGCTGCTGCCGAAAAGAACCTGCTGCCCAACGGCGGCTTCGAGGGCAAGGAGCCGCTGCACGGTTGGCTCACGGTTTTTCCGGACGAGGCGTTTTACAAGGACAACGGACCGTATGTGAAAATGGCTGCGCCGGGCGAGGGAGGCGGCCGCAAGGCAGTGGTGCTCGATTTGCCCGCGGGCATTGCCGGCAACCAGGGCGGCAAGCTCGAAAGCGTGCCGGTGCCGGTCGAACCGGGCGCCACCTATCGCATCGAGGTCGATTGCATGACATGGGATCTAGCCGCTAAAATTCACGCGGAGGCGTGGAGCAGCGACCCGCACCCGGAGCAAAAGCGCACCATTTTCCGGCGGGCCCCGGCGGGCGGAAGACCGGCATTGATGATGTGTTATCGCGCGCAAGTCCCCTCGCCGCCCGGCAACTCGAAAACCTGGACCACCGCGAGCCGCGAGTTCACCGTGCCTCAAACCGTGGTAGTCGCAGGCAAGGACCAAGCACCCGAGTTCATCTCAGTGAAGGTCGTCAACTACGGCGCCACCATGGGACCGGGCAAATCCTATTTCGCCAATTTCCGCCTGTCGCGCGTCGATACCCAGGGCGCCGGCCCAATCCGTAAACCCTAACGGTGAATCCCCACCCGAAAATTTCCACCGCCACCCACGGGCAGGCACCACGCCAGATCCTCAAGCAGGCCGGGCGGGCCTTGAAGCTCGGCCGTGGCTTCACCTCGCTGGCCATCGGCATGGTCGCGGCCGGTGGCGTGCTGGCCGTGTGGCTCATCGCCGATGCGCGGGCACGCTTCGGCGCCGCCGGCCGCTGGGCGGGCTTTGCCGCCGTCGCCTTGCCCCTGGCGCTGGCCATCGCCAGGTCGGTTAGAGTCTGGCTCAGACACCTCGATGACGCCGCCCTGGCACGCCGTCTCGAAACGGCGACCGGTCGCACCGACAACGCGCTGGTCAATGCGGTGCAACTCGACCGCGCGCTGGACGCCTCATCGCCGTGGCGCGGAGTTTTGTTAGGCGAGCTGGCCGGCTTGTGGCGGGGCATCGCCTGGCAAAGGATTTACGATTGGCGCCTGCTGCGGCGCTGGGCCGGTGGCGCCGGGGTGATAGTTTTGTCAGGTCTGCTCCTGTTCGTGTGGCGGCCTAACGAATTCCGCCAGCGGGTGGGGCGGGTGTTGCTGCCGGCGAGTGAGATTGCGCCGCTCACCCGCACGCGGGTGGTGGACGTTTCGCCGGGCGATCGCGTGGTCGCGCGCAACAGCCTGCTGGCGATGCGGGTGACCCTGGCCGGCGTGGCACCTGCCGAGGTCTGGTTGGTGGTGGCAAAAGCGGACGGCACCGTGGACCGCCAGGCCGCGAAACGGGTCGGTGCGACCATGGAATGGGCGCTCGATTGCAGGTGGGCGGAGAGTGGGCGCTATGGGTTTGAAGCCGGCGACGCACGCTCGTTCGAGCGGCGCATCGAGGTGCAGGTTCCGGCCAAGGTGGTGGCCCGTGTCCTCACCAGCGTGCCACCGCCCTATACCAAGTTGCCCATCGTCCATGTGCCGGATGGCAAGCCGTGGCCCGCCATTCCGGAAGGCTCCGACGTGACACTCGACTGGACCTTTGACCGCGGGGTGAAAGATTTGTTAGTTGACAACACCGAGGCCAAAACCGCCGCGACCAACAAACCCGAATCCTGGAAACTGAGCGGCCGACTCGCGGTCAATCGCGCGTGGACCGCCCATTGGACCGATACGTCCGGTCTCACCGAACAGGAGCGCATCAACTTCAACGTCAAGGCGGATGAGGCACCGCGGGTCCGCCTGATCCAACCCACGGGCGAGGAGGAAATCTTGTTAACCCGGGATGCCTCGCTGCGCCTGACGTTTGAGGCCAGCGACGATTACGGACTGGCCGAGGTGGCGGCGTTTCGCGGCACCGCGGAAAAACCCGACGCCAGGGTGATCCAGACATGGAAGCCGAACACGCCGTCATTCAAGCAATCCGTGGACATCCAGATGTCACGCTGGATCGGCAAGGAGGAAAGCGAGGCATGGTTCTGCGTGGCGGCCCGCGATGCCAATGATGTGACCGGCCCCGGGCGCACTTTGTCGCGCTTGTTAGTGGTGCGCATCGTCACTCCGGATGAATTGCGGCGCGCCACCGAGACCCGGCAGGGTGAGGCGTTAGGCAGTCTGGACGATCTGCTGCGACTCCAACAAACCAACCTTGATGCCACCCGCGCGATGTTGCACAACGCGGCCGCCGCGGCGGCGGACGAGGTTATCACTCTAACAGAATGCCAGGCGCGCGTTGAATCGGCGGCACGCCAGCTGGTGGCCGCCTCTCCAGCCGGAGCAGCGCCGTGGCGCGACGTGCTCGGCAGTCTGGTGGCCAGGGAAATGCCGCAGGCGGTGCTGGCGTTGCAGGAAGTGGTGGCGGCCAAAGCCGACTTCCGGCGCAGCCCGCTGGCAGTGGCCGAAGCCCTGGAGGCGACGATTATGGCCCGCTTGAAAAGCCTGCCCGCGGACTTGCGCGACGAGGCCGCCGGTGCGGCAATCCGCGATCTGATAGGACGGGTGGAAGCCTTGTTCAACCGCCAAAAGGCCTTGCACGCACGCGCTTTGAAAGCGGTGGCGGGCGAAGGCGCGGCGATGGCCGGCGACCAGGATGCGCTGGCCGACGAGTCGCGCACGGTGCGGCAGGCCCTGGCCGATGGAGCAAAGAGCGCCTCGATCGGCGACGCCGCGTTCCGAATTGTGTTAGACAAAGCCGCTGTCTTGATGGGCGAGACCAAGATCTATGAACAAATGATCCGCAGCGCGGAACAAATCGAAGGCGAACATTTTCCCGAGGCCGCCGCGCTCTGCAAGCAGGTGTTGGTGGATCTCGCCCGGGTGCTCGAAATGTTGAACACGTCGCAGCGGTCCACTGCGGGTGACAAGGCGGAGTCGTTGAAAGAGACAGCCGTCGGCATCCGCGAGAAGCTCGAGGCCCTGGTGGAGCAACAACGCGCAGTGGTCGAGAAAAGCAAGGAACTCGCCACCAAGAACGAGTTCCGCGCCGAGGACGTCGCCGTCGCCAAGGAACTCGCCGCCAAAAAGCAGGAACTCGAGAAGTTGATCGAACAAATGCTCACCGATGCGCACGCGTTTCCCGACCTGCGGCCCATGAATGAATTGCGCGAGGAGCTAACCAAAATCTATGAGGACGTCATCCAACAGGACACCCCCCAAGCCGCGGCCGGCG
>JBAXPF010000403.1:0-3682 GCA_037132955.1 Verrucomicrobiota bacterium
GGGCAACCGCCTCTATTCCATCGAACACGACACCGATCTGGCCGGGCCGTGGACCGACTCGGGGCTGGGCCGGTTTGCGCCGGATGCGGGTGCCACCACCCTGCGCACAATTCCTTTCACCGCCGGTAACCACCGCTTTTTCCGCGTGGCGGCGCACCTTCCCCTGCAACCGTGACCTCTAACGCCCCTACCTAACAATCACCGCATGAAAATCCTCATCTCCCTGCTTACCCTCGCCGGCACGCTGGCATGGCTCCAGGCCCAAGGCCCACTCGCCCCGTCCGGTGCGCCGGCGCCCAGCATGAAGTCCCTCAGCCAGGTAGAGCCGCGCACCGCGGTGCAATCGCTGGCCGCCACGCCCCCCTACACCATCAGCCAGCCTGGCAGCTATTACCTCACCGGCAACATCACCGTCACCGGCGGCAATGCCATCTACATCACCGCTTCGGATGTCACGCTGGATCTGATGGGCTTCACGATTGAGTCAACCGCGGCGGGCGTGGACGGCTCGGCGATAGCAGTTTCCACCGTTGCCCGCATCAAGATCAGCAACGGCAACATCAAGAGCGGGTCAACGATGAGCTCGGGAGTGCTGGAGGCCAAGGGATTCTACTATGGCATCATGGGCATTTTCCTCAGCGATTGCACGGTGACTGACATTCGCGTGACGGGTGTCGCCTCGCATGGCATCTGGTGTGATCAAAATGGCGTGGTGGAACGGTGCTCGGTCACGGATTCGGACATCGGAATCAAAAACCCCGCGAACGGCGTGTACGGCTCCATGACAAGAAATTGTTCGGTGCAAAATTGCAAGACGACCGGGATCGAGGGCTCCCATGTCGAAGGTTGTTACGGTTATGGGTTTTCGACCAAAGGCATTTCCGCCGGCTTGGCATCGAACTGCCAAGGGAGGTCCCAGACCGGGACGGGCCTGACCGCGACGATTTGCGCTCAGAACTGCGGGGGCTTCAGCGGTGTGGGCAATGGCATGGATTGCACGGGTGGCACCGCAATCGGGTGTAACGCCCAGACCGTTAACGGCCCCTACTCCCTCAAGGCCAAGATCGCCATTGGTTGCGTGGTTTCCACCGCCTCAGGACCTAGCAGCGGTGGTGCCACCGATATCACCAATCGCTACAACATGCCCTGATGACGCGATCCACGGATTACCGGCAGGGAATCATACCACCTTCAAGAAATGATGCAACTGATAGGGTTTCGGGGGAATTGAACCACTGATTTCAGTGATTCCACCGATTGCAGAAGATTCACAGAAAAATCAGTAATATCAGAGCAATCAGTGGTTCCCATCACCTTGGATGAGAGTCCTATTTTTTATTGAAGACGGAATCACCCGCTCCTGGCGGATTTTTCGGTCGTGTTCGATCACTCCGGCTTTGTCGCCGCCGCGCTGCGTGCCGAGGCACAGGCAGTCGCCTAACAAACGTCCCGCCGACGCGCCAGCGGCGGGGGGACGAATTTATGACGCTTACGATCCATCAACGGCACTTTGCGCCAACCCGCGTTGTCACTTCGCGCCTACGGGAGAGACGCGTTGTCACCTCCGCACCTGCAAGATGCCCTGATAAATCACTGACCCTGAATTCCCGCATGGAATCCGGGGTTATCGCTGATAGATGGGCAGGAAATGATTCTTCACGGCGAGGGCGAGCACGGCGAGGGAGGTGACGTAGGTTTTGCCGCCGGCGCCCGCCTCATCGCTTTCTGGACCCTGCCACCAACCCTCGCGTTGTTGATAGGGCAGGAGAATTTCGGGGACGAGACGAGCCGCGGATTCCGCGTATTTGCCACCACGCTGATACATGCCCTGGGCGTAGTAATACACGGTGTAGAAAAACCAGCGGTGATCGGCTTTGAGGTCCACTTGGAACAACAGGTTGGCGGCGGCGAGGGTTTCCTCGGCCTCATACTGGCCGCATACCTGCATCGCCAGGAAACCTTCCGCCGTGGTGGAGGTGGTGGTGGCCGGTGACGAATAGCCGAAGCCGCCCGGGATATTAAGTCCGCGCTTGCCACCCACTGGCATATACATGCGCTTCATGTAGCCGACGACGTTGTCGATGGCCTGACGTGGCACATCGATGCCCGCGTTTTGCGACGCGCGCAATGCCATCGTCTGCCAACAGGTCACCGACAAGTCCGAGCCCGCGCTATCCGGCTCGTATTGCCAACCGCCGGTATTCATCGGATCTTTGCGCATGCCCTGGGCACGCAGGATCAGCTCGACACCCAGCTTGCATTTCTCACGAACCTTGGCGTCCTGTTTGTCGTCCACGCCCATGCCTAACATTTCCGCGAGCATCAGAGTGGTGATGCCGTGGCCGTACATCCGCGAGTTGTCCACCTTGCCGAAGTAGCCATCCTTGGTCTGGTTTTCAGGCAACAGGGCATAGTCGATCCCCTTGCGCATGGCCTGTCCCTCCGGAGTGGCATCGGCCGGCTGGTGGCCGCAGGCGGCGAGCGCGAGCACCGCCAGCGACGTGTTGGCCATGGGGAATTGTTCGCCGACCTTGCCCGTGGGCCCTTGCTGGGAAATCAGATAGTTGGTGGCAAGCTTCAGTGCGTCATCGAGTTTGGCATCCGCCAGCGCCGGGGTGGCAGTGAATGTTAGAGCGAGGGCGACGGCGCAAAGCCATTGGAGCGGCGGTCTGTGACCGTCGCGGGTTAGGGCCGGGCGCAGGCGAGGAGAACGGGCGCCATGTCCATTCCACGTTTGAAGAGAAACTGGCACCTGAACATTCATGATGGAAACTTGATTCATGGCTTCTTGGATTTTTCCGCGATGACGCGATAGTAAGTTTCGACGGCCTCGCGGTATTCGGCGGCAATCGCCTCGCTCTGGCCTTTTGATAGATCCTTGGCAAGCTGGGGCCGCAATTTCCCCCAATCGCCTTTTTTAAGTGCTTGCTTGTCGGGCACCGCGCCCTCCGGGGTGGCCATGGGCGCACCCGCACCCCCCATGGATTTCGCCATGTTGCTCGGAGTCTTGGGTGGCATCCCCTTCATGGACGATGGCATGGGACGACTCTGGCGCATCGAGGCCATGGCAGCTTGGGCCATTGCCGCCATCGGGCTCGGAGGTCCCGGAGGTCCCGGAGGTCCTGGAGGTCCCGGAGGTCCCGGAGGTCCCGGAGGCCCCGGAGGCCCCGGAGGTCCCGGAGGCCCCGGAGGCCCCGGAGGTCCCGGAGGTCCCGGAGGTCCCGGAGGCCCCGGAGGCCCCGGAGGTCCTGGAGGGCTAGGAGGTCCGGGCGGGCTAGGAGGCATTGGGGACCCGGGCATGGGCGGGCTGTTTTGCGCCAGTGCGGGCGGGTTGAGTTGCTGATCGAGTGCGTCCAAGGCCCGCGCCATCATTTGCTGTTCTGCTGGCGTCGCGCTCGGCTCCTGTGGCTCCTGTGGCTCTTGTGGGGCGGGGGGTTGTGCCTCTGGCGGTGCGCCGGGAGGTTGTGCCTCTGGTGGGGCACCGGGAGGTGGGAGACTGCCGGGTGAACCACCCTTGCCGCCTTTACCGCCTTTACCCCCCTTGCCGCCCTTGCCGCCCTTGCCGCCCTTGCCGCCCTTGCCGCCCTTGCCGCCTTTGCCGCCTTTGCCGCCTTTACCCCCCTTACCGGCCTTGCTACTGGGTTTGCCGCCGGGTTTGGCGGGCAGGGCCGAGGAATTTTTC
>JBAXPF010000404.1:0-3673 GCA_037132955.1 Verrucomicrobiota bacterium
AGTGTTCGGCGGGACGCCGAACACAGCCGGCAGGATGCCGGCGCTACCCATCCCAGAGCCGACGATACTACGCATCTAACTTAATCACGTAATCACCTACTCGCCTGTATCCGCCTCCACCTCCGGGGCCTTGGGCAGTTGCTCGACGGCGTCGAGGAGGTTGACGAGGTCGACACCGCGGACGGCGGAGGCATCGTGATAGAAATGGAGCACCGGGGTGGACTTGAGCACGATGCGCTTCATGATGCGGGTCTGGATGGAGCCATGCTCGCGGTTGAGTTTCTCTAACACGGAAGCGACGTTGCCACCCATGATGCTGACCCACACTTTGGCCTCCTTGAGGTCCTGGGTGATGTCGATGTCGCTCACCGTCACCAGTGCGCCATGCCATTCATAATCGCGCTGGAGCACCGCGCTGATTTCACGGCGGAGCAGTTCGTTGACTCGGTCAAGGCGGCGCATGGTAGAAAAAATTTGAAATGCTGAGATGCTGAAACGCTAAAATGAAGAGGGAGCTAGGCTGTGAATTTATTGGCTGAGCGGGGTCTGAATTTCAGATTTTCAGCTTTTCAAATTTTCAGCTTTTACACTACAGCGTCTGGGCGATTTTCTCGAGTTTGTAGCACTCGATGATGTCGCCCTCTTGGTATTCGTTGAATTCGCCGAGGCGGATGCCGCATTCGAAGGCGTTGCGGACTTCCTCCACTTCCTCCTGGAAGCGGCGCAAGGTGGACATCTTGCCATCGAAGACAGGCACACCATCGCGGATGACGCGGGCATGGGCCTTGCGGTGGATGCGCCCATCGGTGACGAAGCAGCCACCGGCGCGGCCGCGGGAGAGTTTGAACACCTTGCGCACTTCGGCATGGCCGATGACCGATTCGCGGTTGAGCGGTTCGAGCAAGCCGAGCATGGCCTCGCGGACCTGATCGATGAGTTCGTAAACGATCGAGTAAAGCTTGACTTGGACACCGGCGGCTTTGGCCGCTTTGACCGCCTTGGCCTCGACCTTGACATTGAAGCCGAGGATGATGGCCTCCGTGGAGGTCGCGTATTGGACGTCGGTTTCCGTGATCGGTCCGGCGGCGGCGGTGATGAAGGTGGATTCGACTTTGTCAGACTCGATGGCCAGAATGGCTTTTTTGATTGCCTCGACCGACCCTTGCACATCGCATTTGAGGATGAGCTTGAGCTGGACCTTGCCGCTGCCCTCGTTGACCATCGAATAAAGGTCCTCGAGTCGGTTGCGATGTTGTGGCTTGAGACGCTTGAGGCGTTGTTCCTCCTGCCGCTCAGTGGCGAGGGCTTTCGCCTCCCGCTCGGATTTCATTTCGGTGAGGTGATCGCCGACGTTGGGCAGTTCCTCAAAGCCGATGACTTCGACGGGTGTGCCCGGGGTGGCCGCCTTGACGTTTTCGCCGCGGTCGTTGATGAGCGAGCGAACTTTGCCGGCATAGGGGCCACAGATGAAGGGCGTGCCGATTTTGAGGGTGCCGCTTTCGACGATGACCGTGGCGGTGGTGCCGCGACCGGGGACCACGCGGGCTTCAATGACCGAGGCACGGGTGGTGGCGCGCGGGTTGGCCTTGAGTTCGAGCACCTCGGCTTGCAGCGACATGAGATCTAATAGCTCACTCATGCCTTTGCCGGTCACGGCGGAAACCTCGGCAAACTCGGTATCGCCCTGTTGGTCGGTGGTTTGCAGGCCAATGTTGGCGAGTTGGGCCTTGACGCGGTCCGGGTTGGCGGAGGGCAGGTCGCACTTGTTGATGGCGACAATGACGGTCTTGCCAGCTTTCTTCGAGTGGTTGATGGCCTCCAGAGTTTGTGGCATGATGCCATCATTGGCAGCTATGACAATGACGACGATGTCGGTGATGTCGGCGCCGCGGGCCCGCATGTCCGAGAAGATGGCATGTCCGGGAGTGTCGAGGAAGGTGATCGGCTGGCCGTGGTGAATGACCTGATAGGCACCGATGTGCTGGGTGATCCCGCCGGCTTCGCCCGCGGTGATGCGGGTTTTACGCAGGTAGTCGAGGATCGAGGTTTTGCCGTGATCGACATGGCCCATGATGGTGATGATGGGCGGGCGGGTTTTGAGCAGGTCTTCCGGTTCCTCCACCGGGGCTTCGGGCTCTTTGATGACTTCCGGCGTGAGGTGGACACCCTTGGTCTTGTCGCGTTTTTCACGCTCGAAGACGAATCCGTGGAGATCGCACACTTTGGCGGCGATGTCCGGGTCGATCGGCTGGTTAGGGCCGGGGAAAACACCCAGCTTGATCAGATCCGCCATGATATTGTATGGCTTGAGTCCGATGCGACCCGCCAAATCCGCAACCAGAATGGGCGGTTTGATGATGATCAGCTTCGGGTCGTCCGAGACTTCATCATCAGCCTCTGCCGGGGGGAGCGGCAGGGGCGCGTCCCCGGCAACGGCCGCGGGTGTTGCCACCGTGGCGTCTGTGGCCGTGGGCTTGGCGCTTTTGAGCGGTGGCTGGTCATCTTCGAGCAACTTGGAGATGGTTGGCAACACGGATTTGCCCGGGCGGGCAACTTTGCGAACCTTGGGCAGCTTCTCCTCGGCATAAAGATCGAGCGCCCCGAGCTTTGCCGCTTCAAGCGCACTGGGCATGTCGGGCACTGCGGGTGCGGGCTCGGTGTCGAGGCGCTTGCGCTCGCGGCGCGAGAGCTTCTTGGAGTCTTCAAGCAGATCGAGAATTTCGGGTTTCTCGTTAGAGCTGTCGCTTTTTTTGGGCATCCGGCGGGTTGACGTAGTTCGGGGAGAAAATGGGGACGGGAGAGGGTGTTAGGATGCTTCGGGGGGGGTGGCGGGCAGCCCGCCGAGAATGGCATTGGCACGCGCAAGAATGGACGCCGCACTGGCTTCGTCGATGCCGAGGAGTTCGGCAATGAAGTCGGCGGGCATATCCACGACCAGATCCGGCGTGAAGCCGCCGGCCAGGGTGAGAGTGTTGGCTTGTTCTTCGGTGATGCCGAGTTGTTCGCAGAGCGTGTGGGCGGCACCGCCGATTTTCTCCTTGAATTGCTCTTCCTTGGATTCGTCGCGGCGGACTTGGATGTCCCAGCCCATCAAGCGCGACGACAGGCGGGCGTTTTGTCCTTTGCGGCCGATCGCCTTGCTGAGATCCTCATCGGTCACTGTGACGTGCACCACATGGGCGTCTTCATCAATGGTGATGGTCTTGAGGTCGGCGGGTTTGAGCGCTTCGCGGACGAACTCCTTGGGGTCTTCGCTCCAGCGGATGATATCAACTTTTTCGTTATTGAGTTCGCGGACGATGTTTTTGACGCGGGCCCCGCGCATGCCCACGCAGGCACCGACGGCGTCGACCTTGGGGTCCTTGCTCCAGACGGCGATCTTGGTGCGGAAACCGGCTTCACGCGCAACTCCGCGGATTTCCACGGTGTGGTCGGAGATTTCGTTGACTTCGGCTTCGAAGAGGCGGCGGACGAAATTCGGATGGCTGCGGGAAAGGATGATTTCGGGGCCACGGCCTTCATTTTCCACGGCTAGCACGTAGGCGCGGATGCGGTCGCCGATGTTGTAATCCTCGCCTTGGACGCGCTCGCGGTTGGGCAGGATGCCCTCGAATTTCCCGAGGTCGATCATCACGTCGTTGCGCTCGAAGCGGCGGACAGTGCCCGACACGAT
>JBAXPF010000405.1:0-3654 GCA_037132955.1 Verrucomicrobiota bacterium
TGTTCCGGGGTGAGCTTGCGCCAGAAGACGGTTTGCGCGGTGGGATCGGTGATGGAGGCAAACTGCGCGTGCAGGTCAGCGGCCTGGGTGGCGTCCCCCGCGGGAGTGACGCGGGCCGGCAGCGTGGTGCCGGTGGAGGCGACGACGCGGGCAACCTCGGTCTGGACGCGGGTGTCGAAATCAGCCTGCGAAGTCTGGAGTTCGGTGACCCGTGTTTGCAGCGTGGTGGCGCTGTTTGCCGCCGAATCGCGTTCGACGCGGACGGTTTCGAGATCGGCTGTCAGCAAGGACACTTGCCCTTGCAGGTTCTCGATGTTGGTGGATGCCTCGGCCAACAAGTCGGCCTGGGCTTTGTAATCCCGCTGGAGGTCGGCGACCTGGGTGCGGGCTTCGGCTAGCAAATCTTCGGGAGCGTTGTTCATCGCACGGGATTGCGTGTCAACCGCCGCGTGATAAACCCGCAAGCGGCGCATGGCCTCGGCGCGGTCGGAAACCATGCCTGCCAGGTTGAATCGCTGTGCCTGCCGCCCGCTGAATGTCTGGCCTTCCATGGCCTCGGCGGGAATTGAGCGCCCCCGCGCCAGCACGGCGGCATGAAATTCCTGCGCGATCTCTGCCAGGTTGGTGCGGATCAGGTCCCGTTGATCATCGGTCAGGGGCGTGCCGGGGGCACCCATCGCCTTGTATTTGCCAACGGAGAACACTTCCACCTTGATCCCCTCGGCATTGAGCGCGGCGGTGTCATCAATCACGGCTTGCACCACTCCGATAGACCCGACTTGGGCGGATGGCGTGGCGTAGATGGCGCGGGCTTGGGATGCGATCCAATAGGCAGCCGATGCCATCAGGCCGGATGAGAATGCATAGACCGGTTTGCGTTCGTTGATGGATGCGACAGTCGCCGCCAGTTCCGGTGTGCCGGCCACCGTGCCGCCGGGTGAGTCGATGTCGAGAAACACCGCCTTGATGTCGTCACGCTGGCCGGCCTCGCGCAGGGCGTCGCCGATCATGTTGGAATCGGTGGCGCGGAAAAGCACACGGGCGAAGATGTCAGGCTTGCGCATGATCGGCCCGTCGATGGCAACCACGCCGATGCCATCCTCTACACTCAGGAGCGGGCTGGACTGGCCGGCCTGTGGCAGTGCGGCGCCACGGTCAAGGAACGAACGGGATGCCGCCGCCATCGAGCGCAGCGCCTCGGGCTGGATGAGCCACTCGCTATTTTGAAGAACCGGATTCACGCACCGGCGCCGGTGTCAACGCGGGCGGCTGCAAACTTGATGCGCCCGTCGGTTTCCACAGCATGTCCACCGGCACGCCATACTTGGCCGCCGTTTCAAGAATGAGCTTCGCATCACAGGCGCGGCGTTCGATTTCCTCGCCGAAATCCGCACCAAGCTCGCTGTAATGGTCGCTGAGCGTTTTCAGGCCCATTTCCACATCAGCGCGGTTTTGTTGGGCTTCACGGCCCGCATCCACAGTCACACGGCGGGGTGCCACTGAACTGATCTTCCACCATCCCGCGATGGGCGGCAGCAGACCGCGGCTGATGGCGTCGCCAATGACGTAGGCCCACACCGGGCGGATGAAGCGCCGTTCAAGGATCATCTGGCGGAATGAAAACCGCCTGTCCGCCTTGGCAACCACGAGCCTGACACCCGCGCCGCCGATCTTGCTGGAATCCGCCGCAAACTCGAACGGGATCATGCCAAGTGCTGAATCGCGCCGCAGATGCTCAAGGAAGCCTGTGAAGGTGGGCGACGGGCGGTTGGACTGGAAGCTGTCCAATGATTCGTCGGGTTTAAGGGCGACCAGCTTGCCGCCGACAATCTTCTGGAGCGATACCGGGTCGCTCGCCTCGCCGGTGCCCCCAGCCCCGCCCACCACGAAGTCACCGTTGTCGTCGATTTCGCCCCGTGCCGTTTTGAGAATGCGGGACACGTCGGCGTTGTCCTTGACCGCGTGTTTTTCCAGCGCCAGCAATTCCATTTCGTCGAGGACGTGATTGATGGAATGTTGGATTGTCGGATGTGCCCGCACGCCGCCGGCCCATTCCGGCTCGAACAGGTGCAGCAGCGATTCAGCCGGGATGTCTCGGGATTCGCCACTATCCTCCAACACGCGATAGAAGATGGGAGCGCCCCAGGCATCAAGTCCCACGCCGTCGATGGTTTCCTTTGAGCCGAATCCATCGCCAATGCGGTGGGACTCGATCAGTTGGATGCGTGGCTCGCCATCCGCATCGCGGGTCTTGTGAACGAAATATTCGCCGTCGATGTCGATGCCACGGCAAACAAGCGACTGGCATTCCTCGAATGAAAACCGCCGCGTCACCTCGCAGCGTGCGGCCCACAGGGCAAAGTAATCCTCGGCGGCGCGGTTCCATTCCGTTTTGGCGGATTGCGCCTGGACGCGGATGCCGTCGCCTGTGGAGTAGATCGCCATGTTGCCGACCAGTTCCCTGACAAATCCGCTGTTCTTGTGGAGGTATCGCGACTTGCGGACCAACTCGGTGCGAACTCCTGGCGTCAGATCGTTGCGGGCGTCGGTGGGTAAGGCGCCAGGCACGGAGCCACGGCGGGGTGACCAGTTGGCCGACTCAAAGGGAGAACCCCACGCCTTGGGGACAAGGATTGGGGGTAGCAAACGCATGGCGACGTGTTTGAGTCGATTCATTTTGGGAGATGGCCGTCGATGAATGAAGTAACCGCGATGCGGGGCCTGCCGTATGTGGCCGGGTCAAGGATGCGCAGCGCGTGGGCACATTCCTCAAGCACCTGGTCCACGGGCATGACGAATTGTTTGGAAACGGAAGTATCCGCGTCGTTCCAGTTGAGGATTGTCTTGCCTTCTAGCAGCATTTCCTTGGCACGGCGCTGGATGGCCAGAACCTCGGCGACCGTGAAACCCGTGATGAAAAGTCCGCGTGCCATGATTTACTTCCACCAATTGCCATCCTTCACGCGTTGCCGTGCTTGTGCCAGCGTGCAGCCGGTTTTGATCTGGATGTGCGGGGTGTCCTGAAAACTTGTCCAATGACCGCCCCATTCAAGACCTAACGATTCGGCGATCCTGCCGCATCTTTCCATCAGCGGGCTTTCCCACAGCGGCTGGCCCTTGGCGTCGAAGACGACAAAATCCCAGCCCACGCCGAAATTGTGCCACGAGTAACCGGCCGGGGCGTTGGTAACTTTGGGCCCCGGCGCGGTGCGGCCCTTGGCATACAGTTCAGCCTGCTCCTGATAGGTGCGGGTGCCGGTGATGATCTTCACGTTGATGCCCGCCTCCAGGCATTTGAGCAACCACTCGCGGGCCTTCGCCTGGGCAGCGGGGGTGAGCGTGGCAATGTTAGCCGCAGAGCGGGGGTCAATGGTCGCTGAGCCGGATGGAACGGGACGCGGTGTCGCCTTGTCGAGTCCGAGCCTGTTGGCGACCGCTTCCGCCGTGATGTCCCCCGGGATGCCGTCGGCAGCCACCCCGACGAATGTCTGGATTTTTTTCCACAGTGCCGTGCTCATGGTCGGTTAGGTGAAGATTGACCTCAGTTCACTTGGATGATTTTGGATTCACGGTGATTTCGATGCGGCCGTCCGGCAGCAGCCTGATCCCGCCGAATTTGCTTTCGACGGAACCACTGACGGGCGGAGGCGTGGC
>JBAXPF010000406.1:0-3653 GCA_037132955.1 Verrucomicrobiota bacterium
TGCGTAAGTAGCTGTTAGGGTCGTTGGGATCGGTGTTGGAGAGGTATTCCTGCAAGTCGCTGGCGGGGTCCCCGTCAAGATTGCTGGTGGCATTCATCACGCTGAGCGTGCCGCAGTGCAACATTTCATAGGCGTCGGCGATGCCGTCGCCATCCGAATCCGGCGCGGCGACGCTGGTGGTGGCCAGCGTGGAAACCGGCGTCGCCAGCGCGATCCAGCCGAGGTTGGCACTGTAGGCGTAACCGCTGAAATCGCCTGTTAGAAAATCCAGACGTGGCTGCCCCTGGGTTTGTTCAAAAACAATCCAGCCGACGTTGGCGCCGTAGGCGTAGCCGGTGAGCGCGCCGGAGTCGGCGAGGTTGACGCCGAAGTCGCCGGCTGAGGTGTTGGAGTAGCTGTGACCGTTGGTTGGCGCACCATTACCCAGATTGATCCAGCCGAAGTTGGCGGCGTAGGCCTTGCCGGAGAGGCAGGTTTGAGTCACCACCACCCCATCCGCAGCACTCGTGCGCCAATCGATCCAGCCGGCATTGGCGGCGTAGGCCTGCTTGGCGCTGGCGGAAATGGTGGACTGGGCGGCGGCAATGGCCGCCATGCCACACCACAAACCGGAAGCGAGGAGATGGATTTTCATGTCCGTGACGGCGTTAAGCGCCCCACGCTAGGCAGTGAGGCCGCGCAGGCAAGGAAAAAAACCGCAAAACCTGCTACGGCTGCTTCAACTCGAGCCACTTGACGGCGATGCCGCGTTGCTTGGGAGTTGCGATGCGCAATGTTTGTTTGCCGCTTTCCAGTTTGAGATCCAAAGCTGGAGTCATGCCCCACAGTCCACGCGTGTTAGGAACATGGAGCGCCACGGCGGCAGTCGAGCCAACGGTGACGTTCAGCACCTGATCACGGTTGGGGGCCGCCAACTTCAAAACCAGCGCATACGTTCCGGCTTTAGGCGCGTCTATCGTGTAGTCGATCCAACTCTCGTCCAGGTTTTTCTGGAAGTTGACTTGTTTGCCGGTTCCCTCAGGCAGGCTTTCGTAAACCATCACGTTGGCCATCTTGTCAAATTTGTCGGCATCGATCCGGAGGGTGCCGGCATCCGCGTGCACGGCCTCTTGGGAGGCGCTCGCCGCATTCACGGCGGCGGTGGTATTTGACACGCCATTGGCCTCCATTTCCGACTTGGTCTCAGGTTCCTTCGCGATGGCCGTGGCGTCGGTCGCACGCGGGACGATCTTGTCCGCAATCTCGCTAATCACTTTGGCGGTATCTTTTGCCGTGAGGGCGGAGGCGAACCATTTCAAGTGTTCTGACTGTGAGAACTCCAGCGGGTGCGAACGAGCCGCTGCTTCCGCGACAAACACCGGTCCGTCCATGCCGCCCTCGCAGGTTGACTTGCCCCAACCCGCACCGTATTCAACCTGCCAGGCATCGCCCCGTTTGTAAGCGAGGGCCGCATGTCCCGGTTGCAGAATGCCGATCGAGGGAATGCCGAACGCCGCCAGGGTCTTGCGGCCGAAATGCGATCTGCGGCCGCAGATGCCGCCCGCATCCAACACGGATGCCATGTCCACGATAGGAATCGGGCTGGTGCCGTAGCGCACCTCACCCACGATCCGCACGAGGTTGTTGGTTCTTTTTAAGTCCGGGCGCCACGTGTGGATCAACTGCCTGACCCAGGTGAGGTCTTCCGCGGGCGCGCCCATGCCTTCGACAACCTTTTGATATTCCCAGACTGTTAGATGATCGAATGTTGGCTGCAGCTCACGGTTCTGATGGAGTTTCTTATAGTATAGATACCGTCCCTCATACGGCTCGGTCACCCGCGGGGTTTTCCTCTCATCCATGAACGGGACCGGGTGCATCAGCGCGGTGGCGATGGCCAGCTTGAGGTAAAGGCCATTTTTCGAGTCAGGGTCGGCGTGGAAGACCTGGTTCCAAAACGTGAGGGTCGGGAGGCATGCTTCACCGGTTGGAACTTCACCCGCTTCAAGATACAGGTCCATGATACCGGTATCCTGCGTGAGCCATAATAGAAACTCTTGGTTGCCTTTGTCGGCTTTCGCGAACGTCCCGAGTTTGTCCGCCCCGCATTTGGCAATGAATTGATACTGGTCCAGCGCCTTCGCAAAGGTAGTGTCCTTGAGCAAGGCCTTGAGCGCGTCCCCGGTGACAGCGGTCGGTGTCTTTTGATTCAACCATTGCGTGAGGTTGGTTTGGTAGCTGGAAAAATCGCCATTGCCGATGGCTGCTTCGAGATCTTTCGTGTTAGGCTCCCAGGCACGGGCGCTTGTGGAAAATTCCAGCAGCGCACCACACAGTGCAGTCAATTGAAAAAGTCGGTGGGGCATTGATTCGATTGTTAGAAAGTTGCGGTAGAAGACGTCGCGCAGGCGCGGGGTGGCGGAATCGCGCGGCGGCGCAGTCTGTGGTCCGCCCGCCGGCATGTCAAGCGGACAGGGCGGGCACTGGAAGGCCCGATTCAACGCCACGGGCAATCCTTTGATGAACACCTTTGAGAAGCACGCGACAATTCGGTGGTCCGATCGGACCATTGGATTGTCGCGTGCTTCTCAAACTTGCAAGCCGGTCAGGTCATATTCCAGCGTCTTGTTTTCCTTGAGCAACTCATCCATGGTCAGGTGGCAGCGGCGCGTGCAGGCCTCGCGACCAAGAACGGCGGTCAGCGCATCGTCGCCGGCCTGTTGCACGGTTGGGTTGTCGAAGCGGCTGTGGATGATGTTGTCGTGGAACGTGGCGATGTTGCGGATGGCGCCTTGGTCATAGAGGCTGACGACCTCGCCACCGCCGTAGTGCTTGGGTCCGCCACGTAGATAGGACTTGCCGCGGTAACTGACGAGCGCGGTGGCGCGGTCGCCGTAGGCATCGAGTTTCAAGGCCCAATCCAATTGGTTCGGCAGCGACTGGCAGCGGTGTGTCCATAGCAACCCGTCGTCGAACTCATAGGTTACCAGATAGATTTCGCGGTATTCCGCGCGCGGGTTGGGCCGGCAGATGCGTGAGCGGCCGCTGGCGCTGACCGGGCGGCGGCCCACGACCCACAGCACGGCGTTGATCGAGTGCACCGTGTTCTCGGTGATCACGTCGCCCGAGAGCGGGATGGTGGCGAGCCAGTTCCGCAACCGGTCTTCGGCGGTGTGGATCTCCGGCTCGCTCCATGGTGGCGAAAAGCCGAGGCTGTCGATGTGTCCGAGTTTGCCGAGGCCGCCCTCGTGGATGCGCTTGACGACCTCGATATTGACCGGGTCGGTTCCCATCTGATAGTCCACGAGATAACAGAGATTTTTCTGGGTGGCGAGTTTGCCGGCGGCCTGGACCTTGAGCGCGCCGGGCGCGTCAACCGCCACCGGCTTCGCCGCATACACGTGGCAGCCGGCCTCGATCGCAGCCCGCCCGTGGTCGGGATGAAAATGCGGAACATTGACCACCGTCACCGCCTCGACGCCGCTGGCCAGCAAGCGCTTGTGGCCATCCAGACCCGAGAACCGCCACGCCTTGGCCACGCCGAACTTGTCGCCGGCCTGGTTCATGCGCTCGGGGAAGTAGTCCGCCACCGCGGATATCTCGTAGCCGCCGTGCTGTTTGAACAATTCGCCCAGCCACGCGCCGCGCCCGCCACAGCCGATGAGACCGAGCTT
>JBAXPF010000407.1:0-3643 GCA_037132955.1 Verrucomicrobiota bacterium
CTGCCATTCCTCGACAAACTTCCGCAATCCCTCCATCACCTTCAATCCCTCCTTGCCAATCATCGCCCGCCGGAACGCATGCACAAACTCGTCCTCCGTTGCCACCCCCTGCGCCTCACCCAAGAGCGACTCCAACAATTCATCCCGTGCCGCCGCCGCCCGCGATCCTTCTAACAAATCAAACCTGCCCCCCGTCAAGCCCAGCTCATATTGGAACCCCCGCACAACCTTGGAAAAAAAACTGTCCATGGTTCCCAGCGTCAACCTTGGCAGCGCCCGCACCACCCGTTCCAGCGCCGCGCCGAAATCCGCTTCCGGCAAGGCCAACTCCCGCCGCAACTCCGCCGCGGCCTGGTCGCCGTCAGCCGCCGCCGCCAACTTCGTCAACACCGCATCCGCAAACTCGCCCGCCGCCTTGCGCGTGAACGTCAGCGCCACGATCCGCTCCGGCGCTACTCCGCCCGCCACCAATCCGATCACCCGGTTGCCTAACTGAAATGTCTTGCCCGATCCCGCCGACGCGAGAATGAGCAGGTTTTTTGCCAGGATCTGCATTGCCGCCGCGTAGTCTGCCCGATCCGTTCCGCATTGTCACGCCTCCTCTCGCTGGCCTTGCCGCGGCTTCACCGCCCCACGCCGACCCCATGCCGCAATCAAGCCGATCAAGATCCCAACTGCGAATCCGCACACGTGTCCGGCCACATCGGTGCGCGGGTCCGACCCCACGCCCAGCCATGACAACAGCACCAAGCCGCCTCCCAGCGGCACCAAGTGACGGAAGCCCGCGGGGCTGGATTGATCCCGCAGAGTCTGATAGATCGCAATCCCGGTCAAAATCCCCAATGCTCCGAAGACGGCGGTGGACGCACCCAATGATGAAAACGGCTCATCGAAGCGGGCCGCCGCATTCAGTCCGTTGCCCAAAGCCCCTGCCGTTAGAATCAACGCCCAGCCCAGCCATGGCCCGATTGACCGGCACACCCAGGTGCCAAACAACACCCCGCTGGCGATGTTGCCGAACAGGTGCATCATATCGGCGTGCAAGAACAACGCGGTGAATGGCCGCCACCACTCGCCTTGCGCAAAGATCGCCTGCGATGAGGAAATTGCCCTGCCGATGATTTCCGGATGCTCCCGCTGCATCCCGAACACAACGCACACACTCAGCACCCACAGCGCGCTTGGCAGCGCCCCCGCATCAAACTCCATCGGAGGCACCACCACCGGCGCGGGTGCAGCTTGCTCGTGCTCGTAGGTGGCGAGTTCCACCTCGATGCGCCCGACCTCGCCGGGATCTGCCAGCAGCACATAGCCGTCGTCCTCAGGCGCCTTTTCAATTTGGCATGCCTGCCCCATCGCCAAGATCACCAGCGCCCGATCAAACGCCTGTGTCATCCCCTCATAATAGCCAACCTGCACGAAATCGGGTGACTCGTCAGGGTTCGCAGTTTCGGAGGAATGACTCACGGGTTGGGGATGTTGGGAACTGCCGACGTGTTGAAAGGTGTTGGGCGGCGGCCCCTCAGTAAAGCCGGAATTGGGTCGAACGCAAATCATACGTGCCGGATCGGCCGGCGTCCTTTCCAGCACCCGAACCCGGCCTAACAGGGAGTGGCAAGGCAAGTAACTGCCAATACCTCACCGCAAAGCCGCGAAGGGCGCAAAGGCACGCAAAGCAAGGGAGGATTTTCCCGATAAATAAGTTCCTTTGCGCCACTTTGCGCCACTTTGCGGCTTTGCGGTAAATCTGCATGTGACTCGGGAGGTTCAAGGGAGCCGGACATCCGGCAGCAATTCCATCACCGCGGCGGCCGTCATTCCGGATTCGCGCATCGCCGCGATGGCCAGCACATCATGGCGTTTGGCCAGACGCTTGCCTTGTGCGTCGTGCACCAGCGGATGATGCAGATACACCGGTTGCGGCAGACCTAACACTTCTTGCAGCAGCCTGTGCACATGGGTGGCCGGCAGCAAATCCTCGCCCCGGGTGACGTGCGTGATGGCCTGAAACGCATCATCCACCACCACCGCAAGATGGTATGCCGTGCCTATGTCCTTGCGCGCCAGAACCACATCACCTAACAACCCTGGCTGCACTTCCACCAAACCGTGGCTGAGGTCGTTAAAGGTCAGCCGGCCGGTGAGTGCCGCGGCTTTGTGTGTATCCAGGCGCCAGGCGTGCGTGTGACCGGTCGCAATTTTCCGGTGGTGTTCTTCCCGTGTCATTCCGCGGCAGGTGCCCGGATACAGCGGTCCCTCCGGTCCCTGGGGTGCCGCCGCCATGGCCGCCAACTCCTGCCCAATACCCCGGCGGCTGCAAAAACACGGATACACCAACCCCATCGATCGCAACTGCTCCATCGCCGCCTCATACGCCGCCAGACGTGCGCTTTGCCGTAAGGGTTCCCCGTCCCAATCAAACCCCAACCAACGCAGATCTTCTTCGATTCCCGCATAAAACACCTCCCGCACGCGGGTCGCGTCGATGTCTTCGTGGCGCAGTAGAAACTGGCCGGCATGTTGGCGGGCCAGATCATGCGCCGCTTTCGCCGCCAGGGCGTGACCCAGGTGCAGCCGTCCCGTGGGACTTGGAGCAAAGCGTGTGCGGACGGTCATCGGGAGAATATTCGCTGTGGTGAGGGTCACGGCGGACGCGTGGGATTGCAATCCAAAAGGACCCGCCCTCCGGCGACATGCGGCGACATAGCATATAATGCCAGACATTATATTGTTGACACCCTCCCTGGGAGAGGGACGCGCCGTTCGCCAGAAGCGGAAGCGGATGGCGCGACGGGGGGAAATCTTTTCAATTTTTCCAGTTGCGTCCCGCGCCCAAAGCGCTAGAACTCCCGTGTCGAGTCTGTTGCCGGGCGTCAAGCCTGTCTCAGGTCTCTTCTGTGAAATGCCTCGGTAGCTCAGTTGGTAGAGCAGTTGACTCTTAATCAATTGGTCCTAGGTTCAAGTCCTAGCCGGGGTACCAACCCACAACCCATTCATTCCCAATGGGTTCCAGCGGACAAATCCGCTGAAGTTGACACCCTTTCCAGCGCCATGGAAGCCCATGGCGACAAAATGGCGACAACTCAGGCGGACCGCTCCAACCCGGCCCCCCGCCCTCCGGCCCCAAAACCCGGCAAGCGCGGCAAACCCGTCGCCATGGCCAAGTTCGGCTCGGCCAGCGTGCCGGTCTATCGCTGTGCCTCGGGCGGCAGGGTCCGCTTCGCCATCGCCCACTACCGGGACGGCAAACGTCTGCGCCAGTTCTTCAGCACCCTGGAGGCGGCCAAAAAGGAAGGCATGTTTGTGGCGCAGCGAATCCAGGCCGGGATGCAGCACGTGACCGACCTCAAACCCCACGAACGCGACAGCTACGCCAGGGCGCTCCAACTCCTCGCCGGCTCGGGCATCCCGCTGGTCGCCGCCATCGAGGATTACGTGCAAGCCCGCAAGCTCGCCGACGGCGAACCGCTCACCACCCTGGTCGGCGACTACCGCCGGCATTTCAAGCCGCTCATCCGCCGCGCCACGCTGCGGGAAGTGGTGGACGAACTCATCGCCGCCCGCCAGCAGGACGGGGCCAGCCGCTCCTACGTGTCGCAGCTCAAGACGGTGCTCACCCGCTTCGCCGACGCCTTCCCCGGCG
>JBAXPF010000408.1:0-3642 GCA_037132955.1 Verrucomicrobiota bacterium
AAACCTACGACCTCAATTCGGAAATCTCATACGGTATCAATTCGGCCCGTAACATGTAGGTGTTGCTGCCGGATAATGTTAGATTGCCCGCGCCGGTCTTGACCAGGGTGCCGTTGCCGGAGATGGTCCCCGTGACGGTCAAGGTTTTGTTGGTGGTCGCCGTGTCAAAAGTGCCGCCGCTGGTGCCCAGCACGATGTTACGTTTGTTTGCGCCGCTGTTGTCGAGCGTGATGTCGTTGGTGCTCGCCTGCAACGTGCTGCCATTGAGATTGAGGGTGGCGCCGGTGGCGGCGGCACCGAGATTGGAGTTGCTGGAGATGCTCAGCGTGCCGCCGCTGACATAGGTTTGGCCGCTATAGGTATTGGTGCCAGATAGTGTTAGGGTGCCCGCGCCGGTTTTGGTCAGGGTGCCGCTGCCGCTGAGGACGTTGGCGAACGTCCGGGCCGCAGCCAGGTTGTAAATCAGAGCTCCGTTGTTAGTGATGCCCGAGGTGGAGGCAATGGAGCCATCCGTGCCGCCATCGCCGATTTGCAAGGTGCCGCCACTGATGATGGTGGCGCCGGTGTAGGTGTTCACGCCGGTGAGGGTCATGATGCCGGGTCCATCCTTGGTGAATGCGCCGCTGCCGCTGATGACTTGGGAGAAGGTGCGGCTGTTGACCAGGTTGTAAGTCAGGGCGCTGTTGTTGATGATGCCTGAGCTGGCGGCGATGGAGCCGTCCGTGGTGCCGTTGCCAATTTGCAGGGTGCCACCGCTGATGGTGGTGGTGCCGGTGTAGATGTTGGATCCGGTGAGCGTCATGGTGCCCGCCCCGGTTTTTGTTAGAGAGCCTGCGCCGGAGATGATTCCGGAGTTGGTGAAGGTATAACCCTGGGTGTCGATGGTGCCCGTCACGCCGGAGTTGATGATATAATTGCGGGTGGCGGTGAAGCCCGCATTGATTTGCAGCGTGCTGTTGCCGGTGAAGATGAGCATGCTGCCGGAAGTGCCCAGGCTGCTGGCGGAATTGATAGCCAGCGTACCCGCGCTGAGGGTTGTGTCCCCGGAGTAGGTGTTGGTGTTGGAAAGGGTTAGGGTGGCCGCGCCCGCCTTGGAGAGTCCGCCGTTGGTGCCGGAGAGGACGCCGGAAAGCGTCACGTCCGAGGCGGTGGTGATCTGGTGGGTGGTGCCGTCGAGGTCCACCGTGTCGGAGAACGTCAGCGCCCCGGTGTGGGTGGCGTCGCCAAGGGTCACGTTGCCGCCGATGACTATTTTGTTAGACAGAGCGCGGGCCGCGGTGGAGTCCGCTGCGAGCGAGCCGCCATTGAGGGTGATGGTGCCGGTGCCCAACGCGCTGTCGTTGCCCACCAGGAGGCTGCCCGCGTTGACGGTGGTGCCGCCTGCGTATGAGTTTGAGTTGGTGATGGTGAGCGTGGCGCTGCCGCTTTTGGTGAGCGTGCCGCCGCTGATCTTGTCGTCCGATGTGCTGCCCGTCACCGTGTAATCGATGGCGGAGTTATCGAACAAGATGCTGCCGGCACTGACGGTGCCGACTATACTAACAGAAGTGGTGGCCGGCGCGCTCGTCACTCCGCCAATTTGCACGGTGTCGTTGAATTCAGCATTGTCCGTGAGCCAGAAATCGGTGGCCGCGTGGCCCGCCTCTGTCGCCCAACTCGGGGTGGCCCCGACTGCACCGGTGGTGCCCGTCGTCCAGATGACGCCATGGGCCCCGGACCACACCGGATTGTCGCCGGTGACCATATAATCAATCCTGTGATTTGACGTGTCGTTGTAGAGTTCGCCGTGCTGGCGCAGGGTATCGTTATTTGGAATTGCGCCGGTGAATGCGAAGTCGGCCAGATTGCTGAAGGAGCCGCCATAGCTGAGCAGGTGGTAGGTGCCATTGTTCACCGCGCCATTGGGCAAGGCGAGGGTGACCGCGCCCGCGCCGCCGTTGAGGGTTAGCGTGCCGGCGACGGCGAGGGCCGCGCTGCTGGTGTAGTTGCCGGGGGTGCCGATGTTGATGGTGGCGGTGTTGCCGCTGGCACTGCCGAAGGTGAGATCACCGCTGATGGTGAGGGTGCCGCTGCTGCCATTGCCTGCGGTGAGGGTTCCGGTGGTGGCTACCGTGACGCTGCCACCGATGGTGCCGGTGCCGGACAAGGTGGCACCGCTGGCCACGGCCACGGTGGAAGCGGAATCCAGCGATCCGGTGACGTTGAGAGTGCCGGCGCTGATGGTGGTGGCACCGGTGTAGGTGTTGCTGTTTGAAAGCGTTAGAATGCCCGCCCCCACCTTGGTTAGATCCTTGGCACTGCCGCTGATCACTCCGCTCAAGGTCATAGCGCCGGAGCCGCCCACGCTGCTGTGGGCGGCGAGGGAAATATTGCCGCTCAAGCTGGCGGCCGAGCCGTCGCTGTTGATGAGTGCGCCGCCGGCGGCAATGCCCGTGCCGCTGAGCGTCAGTGCCTCGGCACCCAGCGTCTGTCCTAACAAATCGAGCGCCGCGCCTGAGGCGACGGTGGTGCCGGTGGCGGTGCTGCCCAAGGCGGTGGCGTTGCCCACTTTAAGGGTGCCGCTGGTGACGGTGGTGGCGCCGCTGTAGGTGTTGGCACCGGCCATGGTGATCGTGTTGGCCGAGCCGGCATCCATGACGAAATCCCCGCTGCCGCCGATGGCGCGGCTGAAGATGGAATTGGCAACATTGTTTTTGTTAACCAGGGTGCCGTTGTTAGTGATGGACGTGGCGTTGCCGATAACTCCGTTGTAAGTGCCGTTGCCGATCTGCAGGGTGCCCGCGTCGATGGTGACGGCCCCGCTGAAGCTGCTCTGGCCGATATAGATCAAGGTGCCCGCGCCGGTTTTGGTCATGGTGCCGCTGCCGCTCAAGGAGAGGGCGGCGGTTTGGCTGCCGACCACGTTGTAGACCAGTGCGCCATTGACCGCAACGGCCGCATTGGCGGCGAGTGCGCCGTTGGTGGTGCCGTCGCCGATTTGCAACGTGCCGGCGCTGATGGTGGTGGCGCCGCTGTAGGTGTTGGTGCCGGTTAGAACCAGCGTGCCGGCACCGGTCTTGGTGAGAGTTCCGCTGCCGGCCGCGATGCCGCCGTAGGTCAGGGTTTTGTCGGTGGCCACGTCCAGCGCGCCGCCGGTGGTGATGCCGCGATTGCTATTCAGCGTGAAAGTATCCGTGGCGGCCAGGGTGCCGCCGCTGAGCAGCAAGCGTCCGGCGGTGGTGGTCCCCGGGGCGGTGCCCAAGCCGCTATCCGCCGCGATGTTCAAGGTGCCGCCGCTGACGGTGGTCACGCCGCTGTAGGTGTTGCTGCCGGAAAGGGTCAGGGTGCCTGCGCCTGTTTTTGTCAGGGTGCCGCTGCCGCTGATGACATTGGCGTAGGAACTGCTGCCGCTCAGATTGTAAATCAGGGCGCTGTTGTTAGTGATGGCGGAGCTGCTGGCGATGGAGCCGTCGGTGAACCCGTCGCCGAGTTGGAGGGTGCCGGCGCTGATGGTGGTGGTGCCGGTGTAGGTGTTGGTGCCGGTGAGCGTCAGCGTGCTGGAGCCGTCCTTGGTGAAGCTGCCGCTGCCGCTGATGATGTTGGAGTAGAGGTGGGTGCCGGAGCGGTTGAAAATGAGGCTGCCGTTGTTGGTAATGCCCGAGG
>JBAXPF010000409.1:0-3630 GCA_037132955.1 Verrucomicrobiota bacterium
CCCACCCATGCGCCTCGCCCCCCTCCTCCTCGCCTGCCTTTCCACCCTCCTCCTCGCCTGCCTTTCCACCCTCCTGCTGCGGGCCGAGGATCTGCCGTTCCTTTACCCGCAAGCCGACGCCTTCAAGCAACAACTCGCCCATGCCAAGCTCAAGGGCCTCACCCTGACCGACCATCACATCCACATCCGCGGCGGCATGACCCTCGAGAAAGCCGTCCTCCGCCAGGACCACAGCGGCATCCAAAGCGCCGTGCTGGAAAACTTCGGCCGCGAATGGCCGCTGGCTGACAACGCCAAGCTCAAGGCATTTATCGACACCCACGGCGCGCCCCTCCCTAACGGCCAGCGCGTGCCCGTCGGCATCCAGGTCAACGACCGCGACTGGTTCACCCAGATCGACCCCGGACTGCGCAAGCGCCTCGACTTCATCCTTGCCGACACCATGATCATGGGCGTCACCGCCGAAGGGAAGCCGCGCCGGTTGTGGCTGCCTGACGTCACCATCGACGACCCGGAGGCGTGGATGTTAGATTACCTCGCCCACAACCTGCGCATTCTTGACGAGCCGATCTCGATCCTCGCCAACCCGACCTATCTGCCACCCTGCATCGCCAACCGCTACGAACAACTGTGGACCGAAGAGCGCATGCGCCTGGTCATCGCCAAGGCCGTCGCCAAAGGCGTCGCCCTTGAAATCCAGGCCGGCTCGGATTTCCCCAAGCCCGCCTTCCTCAAACTCGCCAAAGCCATGGGCGCCAAGTTCAGCTTCGGAACTAACAATTTCGACGACGCGGCCAAGGACCTCGCGCGCTGGTTCGCGGCCATCGAGTGGCTCGACCTCCAGCCCGCCGACCTGTGGGTGCCCCAAGCACGCTAAGACTCCCTCAACGTGGCGGCGCTTTGCAAGCGCCACGCCATGCGATCCTGATTTTGCAACGGCAAGCTCAGACATCCTGAGCCAGGTTTCGAATATTCGAGGAATTGGCGATGAATTCCGGAAGATGGCTTGGTACTCTTCAGGGCCAACGGCCCGGCAATATGCCAGCCCAGGGCAGCGCCCTGGGTAGCCATCAAACCGAGTTTATTGAGGGCTGTAAGCCCGCCCCCATGCAGCGCCGGACACCGGATGTGCCGCCGGATATGCCGGGCTTTCAGCCCTCAAATATCGCGACGGCGCATGACCTTGGGCGTTGCCCAAGGCTGGTATAGAATGGGCCGTTGGCCCGGAAAGCCCAACCCTAAAGCCGCAATAATGTGCCAAAGCATTATCCACCGGGCTCAGGCATTGTGAGGCTGTGGCGTCGGACTTCTCCCAACGGCGTGTTGGCCTCATTCCACGCCAACACCTATCTAACACGCATGGGTGCTTGCTGACAATCCCAGCACATTGTCATCTGGTCTTCCACGGACGATGTACATTTCCTCGCTGCGGCAGAACTACAGCACGCTGCCATACAAGGTGAACCCGGTGGAGTGGCTGATGCGGATATCCAACAACTCACCGGTCAGGAGCGCGGCGTCCCCGTCGATAACCACCACCTTGTTTTGTGAGGTGCGCCCGCTGAGACGGGCGGCATTGGTCTTGGACGGACCTTCGCACAGCACCTGCTGGCAGGTGCCCACCAAGGCCTGGTTTTTCTCAATGGCAATGCGGTTGACCACATCTAACAACCTCTGGTTGCGCTCTTCCTTGACCTGCTCGGAGAGTTGTCCGGCCATTTCCGCCGCCGGCGTGTGGCGGCGCTGCGAGTAGCGGAAGACAAAGGCATTATCGAAGCGCACGCGCTCCACGGCCGCCACGCTGGCCAAAAAATCCGCCTCGGATTCACCGGGAAAGCCGACGATGACGTCGGTGGTGATGGCCAGGTCCGGCCGGGCGGCTTGCATCGCCTCGCACAGCGCAATGAATTTCGCGCTCTTATACGGCCGGCGCATCGCCTCGAGGATGCGGTCCGACCCGCTTTGCATCGGGAAATGAATGTGCGAGCACAGCTTGGGCAGATAGGTGAAAGCCCTAACCAAATCCTCGCGGTAACCGATCGGATGCGGCGAGGTGAAGCGGATGCGCTCGATGCCATCGACTTCATGCACGGCTTCCAGCAGTTGCACAAACGGGGATTTCCCCTCCACGCGGGCAAACTCGGTGCGCCCGTAGAGATTGACGATCTGGCCTAACAAAGTAATTTCCCGCACGCCGTGCGCGGCGAGTTGGCGGACTTCCCCGACGATCTCGGCAATCGGCCGGCCGCGTTCTTTGCCACGGGTGTCCGGGACGATGCAGAACGAGCAGCGCATGTTGCAGCCCTGCATGATGGACACAAAGGCGGACGCCTCACGCGGCTTGGGCAAATGATCGCGGATGGTGTTTTGCGAACCTTCCTCCTCGGCGATGTCGCACACCGTCGCGCCCTTGAACGTGAGCGCGGGATCATCCATCCGCGCTTCCTCTCG
Organism: Verrucomicrobiota bacterium; assembly: GCA_037132955.1. Lineage (GTDB taxonomy): Bacteria > Verrucomicrobiota > Verrucomicrobiia > Verrucomicrobiales > Akkermansiaceae > Luteolibacter. Next base: position 2,452 of record JBAXPF010000409.1, read on the forward strand.
CCGCCGCAGGATGGCTTCGACGTATGCAAACGCCTTGTGATATTTCTGGGTGCCCAGCACCAGATCCAGATGCGGCAGTTTGGCGAAAAGTTCCGCGCCGCGGGATTGCGCCATGCAACCCATGAAGCCATACACGACGTGCGGACGACGGCGGGGCGCGGCGGTCATCATGCCCATTTTGCCAAGGGCCTTTTGCTCGGCCTGATCGCGCACCGAGCAGGTGTTGATGAGAATGACATCAGCCTCGGCCTCGTGGGCCGTGACCGTGTAGCCGCCCTCGATGAACATGCGCACGACTTGCTCGGAGTCGCGCTCGTTCATCTGACAGCCGTAGGTTCTTACGTGGACCTTGGGCATCTGGAAGGAAAACGCTGAAAGCTGAAATGCTGAAAGCTGCAAGATTGATACGCTGGAATCCGGAAAGGGCAAACTGCACGGCGGCCGTTGCCAACCCCCGCATCAATCCCCGCCCGCCCCGTCCTCACGCGAGGGTCAGACGGGTATCCGCGTTGATTTTTTCCGTTAGGTCCGGCCAACCGCCGGGAAGCTGCATGTTGAAGCAATGCAGATAGAGCGTGAGCAACTTCGGCTCAAACAGCCCGAGCAAGCGCTCAAGGGTCTCCGCCAGGCGCTCGGGATCGAGCTTCTTGGGCAAGTCGCCCACCACCGAGCCCTTGCCATCGTGGGGAATGCCCATGCCATCGCAAAACATCCCGAGCAATGATTGCTGTCCGGCCATCAGATAGGCCTGCATCAGATGCTCGCCAACCGTGTCGCAGGCGTTGATTTTGAGCGTTTTATGAATCCACGCATACTGCTCTGGCAGGGTCTTCTTCTGGATGTAAACCGGGCGCAGCTTGCGGTTTCCGGCAAGGGTGGCAACCGCGGTTTTATACACATTGCGGTCGTTGGCGCGGAACCAATCGAGCATTTGCGTTACAATGGCGGGGTCAACGGCGGCGTAGAGTTCGTGGGCTTTCACGGTGGGAAATAGGTAAGAAAGGCAGTGAAGCGGTGGAAGCGTCCCCTGACAAGACCGAAGACGCAGATGGCCGATGTTTTTCCCTATATCGCCGATCCCGGCGCGAAGCTCACCGTCGTCCCGGCCTTTTGAGCGCCTTCTCCGCGCCGTTTTCAAAGAGATTGGCCGTGCTTCATAGGTTTTCTTTGCAACGCCAT
>JBAXPF010000410.1:0-3623 GCA_037132955.1 Verrucomicrobiota bacterium
TCTATCACCGGCAGCACCGGGGTTTTGACGGGCACCAGCTACGTTTTGAACAACGCGACGGGGACCACTACGGCCTCGGCGATTCTTGGGGGCGCGGTGACGCTGGCCAAGTCAGGCGTAGGCACCGCGATCCTGTCCGGGGCCAACACCTACACGGGTGCCACCACCGTCACTGCGGGGGTGCTTAATATCCAAAACGCCACCGCGTTGGGCACCGTTGCCGGCGGCGTGACGGTAAGTGCCAACGCCGCGCTGCAAATCCAGGGCGGCATCAGCGTCGGGGCGGAAGCCCTTTCCCTCAACGGTACCGGCATCGCCACCGATGGCGCTCTGCGCAACATCAGCGGAACCAACACCTACGGCGGACTGCTGACTCTGGCCGCCGCGACGCGGATCAATTCGGATGCCGACACCCTGACTCTTTCCAATGCCAACACGATCTCCGGCGCGACGTTCGGGCTAACGGTCGGCGGCGCGGGCAACACCACCATTTCCAGCATCATCGGCACCACCACCGGCACTCTCACCAAGGATGGCGCGGGCACCCTCACGCTCGGCGGCCTCAACACCTTCACCGGCCTCACCACCGTGAGCGCGGGCACGCTGGCCTATGGCGTGACCAACGCGCTGAGCAGCGGCGGGGTGACCGTCAATGGCGGCACCTTGGACATGAAGACTTTCAGCGACACGGTGGGCACCGTCACGCTCAGCGCCGGTTCTATCACCGGCAGCACCGGGGTTTTGACGGGCACCAGCTACGTTTTGAACAACGTGACGGGGACCACGACGACCCTTTCGGCGATTTTGGGCGGCACCGGCACCCTGGCCATGTCGGGGGCGGGCACGGCGGTACTTTCCGGTACCAACACCTTCACCGGCCTCACCACTGTCAGCGCCGGCACGCTGGCCTATGGTGTGACCAACGCGCTGAGCAGCGGCGGGGTGACCGTCAGTGGCGGCACCCTGGACATGGGCACATTCAGCGACACGGTCGGAGCGGTCACGTTCAGCGCCGGATCTATCACCGGCAGCACCGGGGTATTGACGGGCAGCAGCTACGCGTTCTCCGGCAGCGGTTCGGCATCCGTCATTCTCGCCGGGACAGGCACCGTGACCAAGACCGGAGCCGGCACCACCACCACCCTCAGCGGTGTCAACACCTTCACCGGGATAACCACTCTCACGTCAGGCACCCTGTCGGTGGCCAGCATTGGCGACGGCGGGGTAGCCGGCAACCTCGGCCAGGCGACGAATGTGGCCACCAACTTGGTGTTCAGCGGCGGCACCCTGCAATACACCGGCGCGACGGACTCCAGCGACCGTGCCTTCACGCTCACCGCTGCCACCACCGGCACGTTTGACGTGAGCACCAACAACTTGACCCTCACTGGCGCAAGCACGGTCACCACCGGCGCGCTAACAAAAATCGGAGCCGGCACTCTCACCCTGTCCGGGGTCAACGGCTTCACCGGCCTCACCACTGTCAGCGCCGGCACGCTGGCCTATGGTGTGACCAACGCGCTGAGCAGCGGCGGGGTGACCGTCAGTGGCGGCACCCTGGACATGGGCACATTCAGCGACACGGTGGGCACCGTCACGCTCAGCGCCGGATCTATCACCGGCAGCACCGGGGTGTTGACGGGCAGCAGCTACGTTTTGAACAACGCAACAGGGACCACGACGACCCTTTCGGCGATTTTGGGCGGCACCGGCACCCTGGCCATGACGGGGGCGGGCACGGCCACTCTCTCCGGAGCCAACACCTATACGGGTGTCACCACCGTCAGCGCGGGTATTCTGAAACTGGGGAATGCGAGCGCGTTGGGAACCACGGCGGGGGCCACGAACCTCAGCGGGGGCACACTGGACCTCAACGGACAAACCGTCGGCACCGAGGCGATTGTTTTCAGCGGCACCTCGACACTGCTCAATAACAGCGCAACGACTGCCAGCCTCAGCGGGGCAATCAGCGGCTTTGTCACGACCACGACGATTGGCGGCAGCGGCAATCTGACCCTCAGTGGTGTCCTCACCTCCACCGGCAACGGAGCATGGAGCAAAAACGGCACCGGTACGCTGACCCTGACCGGTGCCAACACTTATACCCGCGGCACCAACGTCACGGTCGGCGTGCTCAACATTCAAAACGCCACCGCCTTGGGCACCATTACCAATGCCGTCACGGTAAGCGCCAACGCCGCCCTGCAAATCCAAGGCACCATCAATGTACTCGCGAAGCCGCTCTCCCTCAACGGGACAGGTGTTGCCACCGATGGGGCGCTGCGCAACATCAGCGGCACCAATAGCTACGCCGGGGCGGTGACTCTGGCCGGCCCAACACGCATCAACTCGGACGCAGGCACCCTCACCCTCAGCGGGGCCATCGGCGGTGCCTTCGGCCTCACGGTCGGCGGCGCGGCAAACACGACCCTTTCCGGCATCATCAGCACCCCCACCACCCTCACCAAGGATGGGGCGGGCACCCTGACGCTTTCCGCAGCCAACACCTACACTGGTCTAACAACCGTCAGCGCCGGCACGCTGACATACGGCGTCGGCAACGCGCTGAGCAGCGGTGGGGTGACCGTCAATGGAGGCACCCTGAACATGGCCACTTTCGCTGACACGGTGGGCGCGGTGACGCTGTCCTCCGGTTCGATCACTGGCGGCAGCGGCGGGACTTTGACAGGCACCAGCTATGCGTTCACCGACAGCGGATCGGTATCCGCCATCCTCGCGGGGGGAACCACCGTGACCGTGACCAAGTCCGGAGCCGGCACGACCACCCTCAGCGGTGCCAATACTTTCACCGGGATCACCACGCTCACGTCAGGCATCCTGTCGGTGGGCAGCATCGGCAACGGGGCGGCCTCCGGCAATCTTGGCCAGGCGGCGAATGTGGCAGCCAATCTAGTGTTCAGCGGCGGCACGCTGCAATACACCGGTGCGGGCGAAACCACCAATCGCACCTTCACCATCGGCTCGCTCGGGACAGCCACCTTCGATGCTTCGGGCACCGGCGCGCTGACCTTGAGCGCAGTGCCCACGTTGACGACCCTCAATACGGCCCACACTCTTGCTCTGAGCGGCACCAGCACCGCCAACAACACTTTAAGTGGCATCGTGCCCGACAGCGGCACCGGCGCAACGTCTCTCACCAAATCAGGAACCGGCACCTGGATGCTCGGCGGTGCCAATACCTTCACCGGGGTGACCACTCTGAGCGGTGGCACGCTGTCGGTGGCCAGCATCGACGACGGCGGGGGGGCCTCCGGCAATCTTGGCTCAGCCACCAATGCCGCAGCCAACCTTGTGTTCAACGGCGGCACGCTGCAATACACCGGTGTCACGGCCAGCACCGACCGCAATTACACGCTCACCACGGACACCACCGGCAGCATTGACGTGAGCACCACCACGCTCACGATGTCCGGCGCGAGCACGGACACCACCGGCGCGCTGACCAAGCTGGGATCCGGCACGCTGGTGCTCAGCGGTGCCAACCTGGCCACCGGCACCACCCCGTTCACGCCCGGACGCTTAAGCTTCGTTGTTGGCGGACCACCGGTTCGCCTTGGGGGGGCAGGTGCCTCCGCGAACACGCGGCGGTGGGTTTCAAACCC
>JBAXPF010000411.1:0-3608 GCA_037132955.1 Verrucomicrobiota bacterium
CCTCAATCGTGCTGACGGCTCCGCTTGTCACCTACGCGGAACCACTGGCAGCGGCGCGCAATCTAACATCGGAAACAGGGTCCCGCATCACCCTGCTGGTGCCACTGCCTGCAAACCCCGCGTGGCAGGACATGGCATTTCTCGCGGCGGTACCGGCTGCCACCCATGCCAACAGCGGCGTGCCCTCACTAGTCGCGCTCGATGCCTCGGGTGCGCTTTCGCCAGAGATCCAGGACTACCTCCGCCGCTACCGCCCAACCACCATCTATCAACTCGGCGGCACCCGCCCCGCAGGGTGCGCGTGTGACCTGTTGCAGGCAGACTCGGCGGCATCCGCAGCCTGCCTGCTGAGTGAGAAATTCTGGCCCACCAGCGCGCTTGCCGTCATCTGCCCGGAAAACAACTATGAAGCCGGATTGCTGGCCGCACCGTTGGCCGCGCGTCTGCACGCACCGCTCCTGTTTGCCTCAGAACAAGGCCTGTCCCCGCCCACCACAAAGGAACTCCAACGACTGCAGGCACGGCAATGGATCGTCGTCGGCAAGCTCCCCGGCGGCCTCAAATCCCCGCCCCAAGTCACAACTCAAATCACGGAACTGGCCGACGCGACCGAGGTCATGGCGTGGGTGCGGCACCGCGGCCTGACCACTTCCTATCTGGCCGCCGTCAACCCACTGGACCGCAACCAGACGGTCATCAAAAAGTTGTCGCTGGCAGGGGCGCTGCTGGCGGCCGGACGTGACGGCCTGGTGGTGCCGCTTGGCGGCGAAGTGCGGTGGAAGATTCCCTTCAGCGCCGTGGAGATGACTGGCGAGGTGCCGCCGGACCTGCCACCATCCGATGCCAAACCGAAGACCGGACGCATCGCAGTCGACGGGCGGGAGTTCGAGTTCATTCTGACAGGAACGCCCAAGCAGCGCGATCTGCGCATCCGCATCGATCTCGATGGGGACGGAAAATTCTCCGGTCCCGGCGAGGGTCCCTTCGCAACCGGCGACACCGTGGTCCTTGACCGCAAGGGTTACGCGATCACCCTCGGCACCGCCAACGGCGCCGGCAAGGCAGATGTTAGACTGAGCTGGCCACGGGCCGAGCAACTCGTCGCTGATTTGCGCCGTGATTACCAAACACTCGGCAAGCCGCCCGAGCACCTCTGCCTGATAGGGTTCCCTGATGCGATTCCGCAGGCGCTCTTTGGCCGCGGCGGCATGGTCGAGGAACTCACGTCCGATTTGCCCTACGCCAATGCCGATGACGACCCGTTCGCCGAGATCGGCGTGGCTCGCGTCGTCGCTGAAAGCGCGTCGTTCGCCACGCTCTACGCCAGCCGCGTCCTCACCTACGCGTCACTGCTCGACGCGGAATGGCAGGACCGGGCGTGCCAGGCACGCTGGGAAAGCACCTATGGCCAGTTGTTTGAAAACGTCGGATTCGACGCCAGCTACCGCCACACCGAGGCCAACCTGAAGTGGCTCGAACCGCCCGCGGATGGCAAGAAAGGCAAGCTGGCCCAGACCTTCGAGCAGGATTCGCCTGCGGCGCGCTGCGCCATTCTCACCCACATGGATCACTCGTGGTGGCACGAACTCGGCCACACGTTTGGCTGGGATGCCGAGGTGCTGCTGGCACCCGTCGTGGTCGAATCCGGGGGGTGCCTAACAGCAGCGCTCGATCGCGAGGCGGACTTTCATTCGGTGATCGCCCGTTTGTTCCGCAAAGGTGCCGTTGCATTCTCCGGCAACTCCCGCGAGGGCTGTGCGCAGCAGGAACTCCAGCGCATGGAGTTCTGGAATGGCGTCCTCTCCGGACAAACCATCGGTCAGGCCCACCGGCGTTCAATCAATAGCGCCTTGGTCACGGTGCTCGACAAGAAGGAGCACGCGGGCGGTGCCTATACCTATCAACTTCGCATCCGCACCCAGTTCGGCGACCCGGCATTCGCCATGCGCGTGCCAGGCCCGCCACGTTCGGCCCCAGCCCGCTCCACCGTGGATGGCGACACGGTGACGGTCCATGCGCCGGCCCAATGGTGGCCTGTCAAGATGTACGTTCCCGAGGACTGGAAGCAATGGACTGGCAAGGATCTCTATGTGCTGCGCGGTGCCGGCACCTATGCGCTCCGCCAATGGTGTGCCAAGCAATATGATCGTGAGGAAACCTGCATGACAGCTGAATTCACCACCCGCCGCCATGTCGCCAAAATCGAGCAACTCCAACACCCGCCGCCACCGCTCGGTTGGTCCGGGTCCTATCATGTCGATGACCATGCCGACGGGTCGCGGACGTATCGGTGGGCCGTGCGCCTGGCCGACTTCGACCAACTCACGGGCAACATCGTCAACGCCGTAGACCACCTCGACTACCGGGTGGTTGACGAGTGAATGAGCACCCGTCATCTCGCCTTGCCGCTGTGGCGCCTCAGCACCACCGACTGATTTCCAAGCACCCCTATCACCAGCCTCTACGATCAAGGAGCCATCCGCAACATTGCCACTTTCTATCAGAATGTCACGGGGGGCATTGCGGAAACCCGACAGTCCAACAGGCCGTGGACGACGTCCTGACCGCCGTCCTCGGTCGTGAGGCCGCCGCCCGGGGCACGGAACTCACGATGGAGCAAATCCTCAGTGAAAACCTGGCGCTTGAGTTCGATTTAAAGGGATTGAAGGTGTGACTTGGTGGGCAGTAATGTTTCGCACCATCGCCTCATTGCGCCGCCCTGCGCGAAGACCGCACCGAGGACTGTGCGGACTACTCCAGCCACGACCGGCGGAAAAAAGCGGATTTTTTCTATTGCGTTGGTTGGCAGGGATACTCTAGGTCAAGCGCGGCTCCACGGTGGGGCTGTCTGAGTCGTCCCCTGATCTGATTGATTTTCGCCATGTCCGAGACCCTCTCCTATCCCCTCGTCTGCCAGATGCTGCAAGGTGCCGTAGGCCAGATCCGTGCCAACCACGAGTTGCTCTCGCGGCTCGACGCGGCAGTGGGCGATGGCGACCATGGCACGACCCTCCTGCGCACCATGGAAGCCGTGGCCAAGGCCATCACCGACAGCCCCGGCAGCGACCTCAAACCGCTTCTCTCAAAAATTGCCTGGGACGTGATGGACTGCGACGGCGGCTCCACCGGCCCCTTGCTCGGTTCGTTCTTCATGGGCATGAGCGATGCCGTGGCCGACACTCCCGAGCTCGATTGCGCCGCCGTGGTGGCGATGCTCGCCAGCGGCATCCGCAAAGTGGCCAAGCAGAGCCGCGCCACGGTCGGCGACAAAACCATGATGGATGCCTTCCTGCCCGCGCTCGACGCGCTTGAAGCCGCAGTGCCAGCCGGCGACATCCGCAGCGCTCTCCAACAAGCCGCCGTGGCCGCTGCCGCAGGCGCCGAAGCCACCAAGGAATTTCGCGCCAAGTTCGGCCGGGCCCGCAACCTCGGCGAGCGCGTCATCGGCCACATCGATCCGGGCGCCGTTTCCGTGTCGCTCATCTTCAAGGGCTTCAGCGAAGCGCTTTGAACCACCCACTCACCTAAACTAACAAACAAACACACCATGGCCGAACTCGACAACACCAAGGATGCCAACGATTACGGCATCGGCATCCCCGTCAAAC
>JBAXPF010000412.1:0-3578 GCA_037132955.1 Verrucomicrobiota bacterium
TTCTGTCCTGAACCCCCGAACGCGACAGCTTCATCTGACAAAATCTGACAGTTGGAGTGCGTCAATATGCAACTTCATGCGACACCGGGAAAAATAGAGCTTGCAAATTGCCGGTAATTGCCTATGTTTTCCGCTGTAAACAACTGAATACCAATCAGTTGGAGCGCCTAAGGATCTAGTGGGGTAACCCGTGGAGGTTCGAGTCCTCTTTCGAGCACTTCTTATTGGAAATCAACGACTTAGAAGCCTGGCTGACGCTAGGCTTTTTCGTTGGCAGGCTTTATCTGTGCCCAAAGTGTGCCCGATCTTGCGAAAGATTGAGAAACAAGGCTTCTTGGGATGTTTTTCTGGCTCCCCTACCTTTACCTTATTGAGAGGGTGTGCCCAAAGTGTGCCCAGACAGAGAGCTAAAGACAAAAGGCCAATACCATCGCCAGGGAGCCAGAATTCTCCCCGCGGGCTGAGAATTATCCCACCCCGCGATACAAGCGGAACCCGTGTTACAAAGCTCCGCGATGAATTCCGCGATGCCACGCTGGACTTTGTCGCCGGCTACTCACCCTTGCGCGAAAGTGCTCTGGTCGAATGGCGGGAGGCGGCCCGGCACATGAACGGCAGCGCAGAACACCTGATCGCCACTATCGAGCAGAGTTTTCCTCCTGCCGGGGACATCGCCAGGCGCTTCGCCTTCGAGACCCGCCTGTTCCAGATCGCCGCCCCCGACAGCATCCGCTTGGAGGTGGTTGAGGGTATGGCGGAAATCGAAGTGGCGGACGATCGCCGCCGTATTGCCGAAGATGCCTCCAGACGCCTGCAAAATGACCTCGACGGGTTCATCCGCGAAAGTGTGGCGACCATGCGTGAGGAGACTGCCAAGCTCGCCAGTGAGGTGCTGGCCACCATCGACGGATCCGAGAATGGTGTCCACCAGCGGACCCTCAACCGGCTCGCCGGGTTCATCGACAGCTTCCGGTCCCTCAACTTTGCCGGCGACCAACAACTGGAGAATACCCTGGAAAGGTTCCGCCGCGACCTGCTCACCCGCAGTGCCGAAGACTACCGCAACGACAGTGGTGCCATGGCATAGATGGCAGGGATCTGCATTAGAATGGATTGCTTGTGGTTGGTTGCGGATTAGCCCGATCCTAAAGGTGCTCTCGGCATCTTTAGCAGTCTGCTGCCGTATCAGAAAAATTCCGCAACGCCAGCATCGGCGCCGGGCCTACACCGCTCGCCGAACCATCCGCCCACAACCACTTTCCCAGCCCGCCCGGCCATAAACCCGGCGGGCTTTTTCGTGCCCATGTCCAGGCATGCCCCTTTCCCAACCAAGCCATTACCACCTCCCATCCCAGCCGACTCATCCCCTCAGCCTGATTTTCAACCACCACTCCTCCCAATATTTCCACCACTCCCACTCGATTCCACCACTCCCACTCCCACCAATACATCAATCCAACATCCAACATCCAACATCCAACATCCAAAATTCAATTCAAAATCACCATGTTCCACTTCACCACCATCCAGACCCAGATCAAAGACCTCGATGCCCTGCATGACGCGTGCACCGAACTCGGCCTCAAGATTGTTCCTGGGAGCCACCATCGAAGCCAAGTGAGTCGGGATGCTCAGTGCCCGCGCGGGCCCTCGTTGGGGCCGGTGGTCTGGATCACTTCAAACTGGTCGATGCCAATGCCATTGAGATGCTCGAAGCAACCTGACAGGAAGGCAAGGAGATTACCCCATGTGTGCTGTGGGTGGACCAACCTGACGCTCGTGCGACTGCCGCAGATCGGATTCCCAGCCCGGACGCCTGCCATCGAGCAGGGGCCTGATGACGCCACACCGTCGCCTATTTTATTCTAACTTATTTGACGCCTTGCCGATACGGAATTAATTTCCTTTTATTATGAGAGCCGTCCTACACCCTTTCCCACCACCGCGCCGCGTCGGGTGGTTTCCGGCGGTGCGCATCCCGCAAGTCAATGCCTCGTCAACCCCGTTAGGATCCGCACCATGACAGCCACCGCTTTTGCCTCTCCCCTGGCAGCCGACGAGCTGCTGCGTTTGCAAGTCTTCGCGTCCCGGGTGGGCAGCGACTTCGCGGTGCGGCGTGGCAGCGAGTGGGTGGCGCTCGGGCTCATTGAAGCCAAAGCCAGCGGCGGGCACGGGCGCGGTGCGGGTGAGCAATTTGCGTTGCTCTTCAGCGGCGGGCTGGAGCAACCGTTGCGTCAGGGCACGCATGAACTCGAGCATCCGGCACTCGGCGCTTTCGAGTTGTTCATCACTCCGGTCATGTCGTCTTCGCGCCACTGGTGCATGTATGAGGCGGTGATCAATCGCGCGACCTGTGTCTGAGCTGCCCAACCTTTTTTATCCCCCACACCGCTATGGCATCACCCTTCATTGGCCAGATCACGATGGTCGGCTTCAACTTCGCGCCGCGCGGTTGGGCGCTGTGCAACGGTCAACTTTTGCCGATCAGCCAGAACCAGGCGCTGTTCAGCATTCTCGGCACCACTTACGGCGGCAATGGCACCACCAGTTTTGCACTGCCTAACTTGCTAGGGCGGGTGCCGATGCATCCGGGCACGGGCTCCGGCATCACCGCCACGCTCGGCCAGTTGCTTGGCGAGGAGAACCACACCCTGCTCACCCAGGAGATGGCCGCGCATGCCCACGGCGGTGTCGGCGCAAGCAACCAGTCGTGCGGCACGGGCGCAGGGACGAGCAACGCCGCCAGCGCCCGCTTCCCGGCGGTGACACCACGTCCGCTGTATGCCGCGGTGCCCACAGGTAACCTCGGTGGGGCGGCCACCAGTCAAGCCGGTGGCAACCAGGCCCACGACAACATGCAACCCCATCTGGTGCTCAACTTCGTCATCGCCTTGCAAGGCATTTTCCCATCCCGCAATTGATTCCGGGCAATCACTCCATTTCACCCCCTCACCGTTTTCCCCATGGCCACCCCATTTATTGGCGAAATCACCCTGTTTGCCGGCAATTTCGCTCCCCGAAGCTACGCCTTTTGCAACGGCCAAATCCTTGCCATCTCACAGAACACCGCGCTCTTCAGCATCCTCGGCACCACTTACGGCGGCAATGGCACGACGAATTTCGGGCTGCCCAATCTCCAAGGGTGCCTGCCCGTCCACCCCGGCCAAGGTCCCGGCTTGTCACCCTATCAACTCGGCCAAACCGGCGGCGCGGCTGCCGCGACCCTCACCGTCGCCCAAGTTCCCGCGCACACCCACACGGCCGTCAATGCCACAGTGACGGCGACCACCACCAATCCCATCGGAGCGTTCCCCGCCACCCCCGCCAGCGGCACGCCCTATGCCGACGCCGGCGGTGCCAGCATGGCCGCCGGGGCCTCCGGCGGTCTGAGCAGCATCGGCGGCGGCCAGTCGCACAACAACCTCATGCCCTCGCTTTGTGTGAGCTTCATCATCGCGCTGACCGGCATTTTCCCCTCCCGAAACTAACCGTTAGCGAGCAATCCCCCTGCCATGAATGACTCCACCTCCGCGAGCGAAGCGGTACCCCGTGCGGCCAGTTCGCGGCGCACTTTCCTG
>JBAXPF010000413.1:0-3573 GCA_037132955.1 Verrucomicrobiota bacterium
AGCCACCGTCCGCCCGGCCCAGCCAGATCGAGGCCAGCGCTTTGAGCGCCACCCTCTCTCCAGAGGAAAGCGCCCCCATCGCCGCCGCCGCCTGGTCGTTCCGGAACTCGCGTTCCGGCCGGTCCCAGAACTCAAGCAGCCGGGGATAGTTCGCCAGCAGCTCATCGAAAAACCGCGTCTGAGAATTTGATTCATTCATGGTATGCATCGTGTGTGGGTTGAAATTTTTCCGGCTCTTCATCGCGTGTAGCTTGCGCCTGCCAGCCGTGGCACCGTGGCCAGGAACCCCTGGTTGTGGCCCGAGCTCATGTCGCGCTCCAGCAAGCCCGCGGCCATCTGTAGCACCGGCAGAGGAATACGCTGGAATCCGTCCGCATCGCGGAAACTAGCCGTCTGGTAGCGCATCAGCCTTGAAGCCTTCTCCACCCGGCACATGAGCAACTCCGCATTGGTCACCTGCTCGCGCGGATCCACCTCCATCATTTTGAGCCACTCGGGCATCGTCAGCAGCACCAAGCTGCCCGTGCCGCTCAGGTCGTAGCTGCCGGTCTTGCGGATCTCGGGCAGTACCTCGTCAGTCACCCATCGCCGGAAGCGCTTGGCTGCCGGTTTGCGCGATTTGAAGATCAGGTGGTACAGGCCGCTCTCGTTGACCGCCTGCACCGTGATGGATTTACGGGTGGAAGAGGAAGTGTCCGGAATAAGTACACTTGCTATCTCATCCGCATCCAATCCCGTCAGCACCTGCCTGCTATTGGCAAGCCCCAGCACGTCGCACACGTCCGCCGCGATAAACATAGGCGCATCCACCGTGCCCACCACCCGGACCGTGGCCGTCTCCTTGCCCTCGATGCCCTCCACCGGGAACAGGAATTCCCGGGTCTGCTCTGCTGCGTTTTTTGCTGTCATGTTCTTGTGTTGGTCTTGATTTTTCATTAGGCAGGGGCATGTCCGGCTTCATCCGTTTCCCCGATCTCCTCCACAAAGCCCTGCGCGTCCGTGGTGCCGGGGAGCAGCAAGCCGCTCACATCGTTCAATCCGTAATCGGCCATCTCGCGCTTGACATGGAGCGCGATCCCACCGCCGGTATTCATCCCGCCGCCTTCTGGGCCTTCACCCGGGACATTTACGCCCAGAAGGCGCAAAACGATTGCTCCGCTGGGAAGCTGATACATCTCACACGGAACCGGCTTGCCCGGCTCGATCCGCACGGCACACGGGCAGTCTGCGAACTGCTGGATCTCTTTGCAGATTTCCACAGCAACTGACCTCTCCTCCACCGTCAACGCCCGCTGCGGAGCCCAAAACGGCAAGGCAAGCGCCTCGTCGAGCGTGAGTTCGCGAAACGGCGTCCTCGCCTTGACCACTTTCAGCTTCAGCTCGGACAAGCCCAGTCGTTGGCGAATTTCCAGAGCACCTAGCCGGCTCTTGCCGCTCTTATCGGCGGGCATCTCAGCGGCCACGCTCATGCCGCCCGTCCTTTCTTTGGAATGCGCAGCGTCAGATTGATGAAATGCTCCGTCAGGCTCGCCGCGTGCGCTTCATGCGCCGATTGCTTGAAGCTCTCGATTTCTTCTGCCGTGCATACGCTCCGCAAGTCGAAGCGGATTTCGGTTTCGTCCAAGGGCTGGTCTTCTTCGTTCGTTTTCATGGTCAGTTCGTTGCCGTTGAGAACACAATTGCTTCCAATGAGGACACGCGCAAGAAAAATGTTGTCATTGGATACAAAAAAATTAGAATCCGCGACAGATGACCGCAGACGAACTTACCAAATGCGTAGAGGCCCATGAGAAAAACGCGTCTCAAATCGCCGCCGATATAGGCGTTGGCCGCTCCGCCATGAGTAACTGGATGAATGGAAAGCGCAGCATCGACGCCCCTACTGCAAAGCTACTGCGCCTGTATTTCTACGGTGAAATCCCGTTTGAGAACATTCGCTCGCGGGAAGATCTCACTGATGTCCTCAGATTCTCCCAGGAAGAGTGGCACATCATCGCGATACTCGCGCGCCGCATCGGCCTGGACCCCGGCAGCTGGATCGCGGAACAAATCCGCACCATCATCGCCGGACGGGCACTCCTAGAGCCAGGCTTGTTTGGGGGAAAAAATGGCACGGATGGCTAGCATTCCCGTCCGCTGGGTCGGCAACATCGGCCACTTCCCCTTCTGAACCCCGCCTGATCCGGCGGGGTTTTTAATGGCTTGTTCCGGGCAATCAGCCAGCAGGCCCCTTATAGGAGTTGAATTGCTGTCGCATAGGCCGTTCCAAAAAAGTTCACAACATTGGCATGAGAATCAAAATCGACATCCCAACGAAAACCAATAAGTGCATTACCTCCCAGGTAACTGGCACGAAGTTTCAACTCTCCTACAGCAATCGAAAAAGCAATTTCAATATCATCAGAGCGAAATGAAGCTCCTGCAAATTGACCAGAAAGACCAACATCGCCATCTCCGTCAATGGATGCACCTCCAATAAACTGTCCTACTCCTGAACCTTTTGATAGTTGTCCTTTCTGACGACTTGAAGCCAAGCGATGGCTATAGGTTTGCTTCTTGTTCTCAAAGTCGTTTTTCATTCCGCCGCGTGTTCCCAGTGAGTAGCATACCATGCCCAGAATCTTATGCGGAGCGAGAATGCTGCCACTGGTAATAGGTATTTCATCAGGTCGTACATGTGCCGTAAACGCTACTGGACCTTCTCCATCAGGAACAAGAAGTTCAGACGAGCAGTTAAGACAGGTAATCATTGTTCCTGTCTCAGACTCATCAGCGGAGACTGGAGAATTGCAGACAGGACACGTGAGGTTAATTTCGCTCATGCGCCCGTCTATCACCTTCGCCAGCACTGGCCAAGCCAAAATACGCAACCGCAGGTTCGCGCTTTATTGTCAGTTTATTGTTTCTGCTGATAGAAACTCTAAATCTCTGATAATCAATAGCAACTGCAAGGGTTCGACTCCCCTCGCCTCCACTAGCTGATTATCAATGAGTTAAGTTTGAAAACAGGCCTGCTTATACTTCTGCTTATACCACCCGCGGACGGGCAAGGGGGGGATTTTCTTTTCCGTTAAATCGTTAAAATAACGAGGGCTGGCTGATGGCCATTTGGTACGAAAACCCGATCTCTCGTGCAAGCTCGGACTTCCCTAGCTCATGCGCACGGACTGGCGTAGCCGCCGCGGAGCGTAGCGACCCGGCGGCGGAGCCGGTCCGTGCGAGCGCCGCGGCCAAATCCCCCAACTCCTTGTGTCCCCTGACCCGCCGGAACCCCTCCTGGGCCCGCAGCAGCGCCACTCCCATCCAGCGTGCCACCTGATCGGTCTCGTCGTTCCAGCGACAAACCTTGCCCACCACTCCGCGAGCATTGCGCATCACGTTCTCGATATGATTCGTGCTCAGGAATGTCACGTTGAGCGTCGCTGGCACATTGAGTCGGTGAAACGCCAGGATCCCGTCCCTGCGGTTCTCCAGACTCTCCGCCGCCGCCAGATTTTTTTTCCTGACCGATTCCACCAACTCATCAAAAGCCTCTTCACCAGCCGCCGCTCCCTGGACACCGCGCAATCGGTT
>JBAXPF010000414.1:0-3556 GCA_037132955.1 Verrucomicrobiota bacterium
CCAAAGATGCGTCACGCCTGGCAAAGAACTACGCCGATGTGTCCGGATACCTCGGCCGCATTGATGCCGCGACGGTCGAGGGGGAAGCCTGTGTCGAGGCCGTCGCCGGAACCAAAATGAACAGCATCGCCTCCGAACGGGCCGTTACCTTGGATGACGTCAATGCGTTGCGGGAATGGGCCGGCAACAATCATTCCGACATCGACAAGGTGACCGGCACGGCTCTTGGCAACGCCATCAATGGGAACCGCATGACCTTCGACGAAGCTTCCGCGCTGGTGCTTCACTATTACGAAGCGTCCGGAGACGACACCGTCATTCGCGCCTTTCTGGCCAGCGAAGCGCGCTGCTTCGGCGACAAGGCCCGAGCCCTCGCGGAAAAAATAGCCGATCCCGGCCAGCGTGCCGAAATCCTCGAAAGAATCTGGTAGACCCCCATCCATCATGAAATATCGCATTGTTGTCTTGTCATTGATAGTCGCCGCCATCGGTGGCTTCGGTTGGTATAATGCGCGACGCCTATCCGAAGTCCGCGCCAAACAGCGACTTGCCCGGACCGAGGCCGGACGGCTGGAAATCCCTGCCGGCCAATCCGACATGGTGACCCGCAAGTCGCAACCGCGCAGGAATCCGGCCCCCGCCGCCAATCTGCTCACCCCCGATGATATTGCCTTCATGAACGAACTGGAAACGGCCCGGCAAAACCCTGGAAACGCCGTTCCTAAAGTGCGCGAGCGACATGCCGCGATGGCCGACCGGTTCAAGGCAATGACCCCGGCGCAAGTTAGAAAATATGTCGCGGAGGTGCGCGCCAACGAGGATCTTGCGATGGAGGTGCGCCAGAGGTTGGTTCAGCTCGCCGTTGGCACGTTGCTCAATGAAGACCCCGCGAATGGGGTTGACCTGTACAATCGATGGATCTGCTGCCTCAACAATATGACAACCCGCAACTCGGCCGCGGGATTGTCAAATGGGCCGGGACGGATCCTGCCGCCGCCCTTGCCTGGGTCCGCGGGAACTTGGCGGAGCACCCGGACATGATCAACAACGAAGCAAGATGTGCGGTCATTGGCGGCACGGCTCTATCGGATCGAAAACTCGCCTTCCGCCTGATTGGCGAACTGGGAATCGATCCTCCCGCCAACGCAACCCAGGGAATCGTCGGCACCGCCAACACGAACGAGGAACGCAACGCGGCCCTGGCAGACCTGCGGGAGTATGTTAAGACCATCAATAACGAAGACGACCGGATCCGGGCATGCGACTATGCCATCGCCGTGATCGGCAAGAACCTCGCGAAGGAGGGTTTTCAGACGGCGGTGGATTGGGTGGCTTCCGCCGGGTTGACCGATTCGGAAATGGCCAGTGTTGGCAGCGATCTCAGCCGCTTCATCAAGGACGGGGAACGGGGCAAGTGGGTGGATTGGCTTGCGGAGAAACTTGCCGCCGGAAAATACCAGCGTCCCATCCGCAAGATCATGATGTCATGGGCCTCCGGTGACCTCGAAGCGGCGGCACTCTGGCTCAACACCGCACCTGCCGGCCCGGTGAAGAACTACGCGATCGGTGTGTTCGCCGTGGAAGTGGCGAACAGTCAGCCCGCCGCCGCGGTCCAATGGGCCACCACTCTGCCTGCCGGGAGGGATCGCGACGACGTCATGGACAAGATCTATCACAACTGGCCGACGAATGACCCAGCCGGCAAAGCCGCCGCCGCTGCTTTTGA
Source organism: Verrucomicrobiota bacterium (assembly GCA_037132955.1). Classification (GTDB taxonomy): domain Bacteria; phylum Verrucomicrobiota; class Verrucomicrobiia; order Verrucomicrobiales; family Akkermansiaceae; genus Luteolibacter. The sequence continues at coordinate 1,727 of JBAXPF010000414.1, forward strand.
GAAGGAGTACCATATCCAACACCACCACTGAAGGGCTGTGCATGAAAGCGACATCAACAGTAGCAGCATGGAACAAAGCAAAATCATTCTTGAAGTCGGATCCGAAGGAGGGTCGCTTACAATTCTCGGAAAACGTGATCCTGGGGGCGAGTGGAAGTTTGTGATCAAAAGGAACGAAACCGCCCTTTGCGACATGCTCCCGGTGGAAGAACAATCAGGGCTTGTCTTTTGCGAAAGCAGCGGCTGGGTGGACTCGTTGGCCGAAGTCCTTGTGCTGCTTGACCGATACCCATGGCACAGGCTTTGCCCGATGACAGTCCATGAGGAGTTCCGGCAGGCAATCCTTGATGCGGTGGTTTCTCGCTATAAGGCAGATGGATATGAACGAGCGCACCGACTTTCCAGATGGGAAGAAGTTTGCTCGAAGGGCTGTTGTTCCCGTGATTGATTGTTAGGATTGTCCCCCTGTGAGAACGCGCCCGAATCCACCCGCATCCAGACTCGTCCCGGCGGTCATCCTGATCGTCTTGAGCCGCGTCATCCTTCCGTTGGCCGTTGCCTCGGAAATCTCCCACGCGCTGTGGGGTTGGCCACCCGGAGTCCGGCGCATTCACGTCGCGCTGGTGGTGGCCTTTTTCTTGCAGGGTGGTGCGGCCTGCCTGCTGCGTGAATTCCGTTGTTTCCTCAGGGCGGCATTGGGGGGCTTTGCCGTTGCCGCCATATTGATTGCCGGTGTAATATCACGGCTGACTCCGAAGGCGCAGAACCAGCCAAGCGAGTAGAAGCACAGGGATGGCTAGGATCGACCACCACCATGAGTTTGATGGGTAGGCTGAAGATGCTGAAACAGTGGGCTGAACTGGCGCGAAGGATCTTGGAGAATCAGCATTTGAGACAGGTGAGTTGGAGGGTGGAATTGCCGTAGGCGATTTGTGAAGTGTTTGCCCTTCACTATTTTTCGTTTTCTGAATGGGCACGGTAATTGTTAGTTTCCAGTCACGAGGAAATTCAACCTTTGCCAAGTGGGGTTCTAACGGGTTGCCATTCGCGTCAATCCCGGAAGGCACCTCATGTTTTACATCGTCCCAAAGTTGGGCTCCCACCCAGACAACTAACAACTTACGTCCCAGCGCAGCACGCTCCCCATAGGCTTCCTCCAAATCAAACTCAAACCCAACCTGCTCTGCTGGTTTCATATTTGAGCCAGTCATGCCTCTGGGGTGTGTATAGCCGAATGTTCCTTCTTGACCGTACGCTTCCGCCCATTTCGCGTTTTGCAACACGATCCTGTCATTCTCATCCAGAAGACAAATTTGAAAACCGCAGTTGCCGAACTTCAAAGCCCCCCAAACTAGGGTGTGCTTGCTTTCATTCACAACTTTGCAAGTGACATGAAACTTCCCATCATCAGTTTCAGAGGTGCTTGCGTAGATTGAAATCTCATCACGCGCACCAGACGCCGCTGTCAAGCGCATGACGGCCATCATTACAAGCATTGCAGTCGTAATAATACGAATAATTCCGGCCATTCGCGACTTAGCTATGCTGTTGAATGTAAAGTATTGTTTCATGTACGTGTATCGAGTCCTATTGAATGGGTTTCTCCGCATCGGCCTTGGTATTTCCATCCCATTGTGGGTGATCCGAACACTCCACACCTCCGGGATTTACTGGTGCTGCTTGATCCTTGGCCGTAACGGCTTGCCATCCGTCTGCAGAGGAAACTTTTCCACCCCATACCCAGCCGACCTGTTGCAATGGCACATATCGAGAACCTGCGCGTGCAACATTTCTTCTGTAAAAGTCCGAAACACCAGCAACCCGGCCATT
>JBAXPF010000415.1:0-3525 GCA_037132955.1 Verrucomicrobiota bacterium
CGTTAGCCAGCCCTTCGGGCTTCTATCAGATTAACGGAAAAGTGAACGGCCCCTGCTTGCGATTGTACTAGCGACTAATGCCGTGGGTTTCTCGGCCATTCCAAAGATGATTTTGCCAGTTGGAGCCCATTCCAACTTATTAACATCAGTCCATCCCCATTGTCCGTGAGCCGCAAAAACATTTTTGTCGTAAGGTTCAGTAACCAATTTTGCATTAGTGGAGACTTTATTAAGGGCATCCACTGGAACAACTATGTTATCGGAAGTCGATGTTCTTTCATGCGCGACCTTTGCACGAAATTCCGCCTTGGTTTTATAAAATTTATCCCCATTAAAATAGACCCGTCCGTCGGACTTCGCTAGATCGAACCAGGCTATACTCAGAGAGTCAAAATCAAGAAGGAATTTATCAATATTGGCATTCCCTGTACCAACGGAATATTGAGGGAGCCTCGTGTCACCACGAATAAACGTGGTGACGATGAATAGCGCCTCTCCCCATAAATCTACCGAATCAATCCCATCATTCGCCACGAACCCATATAGGTTCAGCCCACCCCTTTCCCCAATTGAATCCTTTGAATGCCAGCGGCCTGTCAGCGGATCGTAGTAACGATAACCGTAGCAAGCCACATGCATGGTTTTGGCACCCAGAGGATTGCTCGCTAACCAATTGCAAGCCAATGGCTTACGCGACTTTACGGGTCCTGGCGACCTAGGGAGGGTTTGACGCCGAATCCGCCCTAAACCGGCGTTGGAGTCGCCGCAGACGAGCGCAGTGCCCCGGATTCGGCCCGTTTCACGACGCCGGATGGACACCGGAAAGGTGGCGGCGGTCGGGCATGGTGGGGTGGCGGTCATTGCTTGGTGGTCTGATAGCACGGGGGTCGGGCGGGGACAAGCGGGAAGTGGCAAAACCCCGTGGAACAGGGGCACCACCGCAGCCCGGGTGTGCGCTGACAGCAGTCTCTGATGGCTTTCTTGCGGCTGTCGTCATACACCCGCGCACGCTACGCTACAGCAATTTCTACGATTTGTCAGTGACCAGATCTTGCTTCATGGGCGAAACTGTGGGCAAATTTCTTGATTCTAGAATACCATCTAACGTGATAAATGTTACATACTTTTCCAGAAGCAAAATATACATCTGCGCTTGGGTAACACCATACACATGATGGTTCCCGTTCTAACAAATATGTTTTTGCGGAATCAGGCCACTCTTCTGGTGGAAGAATGTTAAATATGTATTGCTTCTCCCTAGGGGGGCCGAGATTCCGAATTACTTCGGATTCAGTCATTTTTAGCCTAATCGGAAAGCAATCTTCAGAATACTTTATGCACCGTTGGCCCACTAGGGTGATTCCCATTCCAATGAGCATAAAAGCGATAGCGCATGCACCCTTTCTCATACACATGGCTACCATGGCTTGCTACTTGGAGGAAGTGGAATCTGAATAGGATCATGCCCTGGCTCGAAAAACCACAGTCTTTCGGCATCTTCACCACTTTTAGTATCTTTAAGTGTTACGTGCCCATCCGCATCAATTCCCAATACAGTGCCGTCTGGGGTTCCTGTAACCGATGCATTTGACTTATCGCTAAGCTCCTTCCCAAACGAATGGAAAAGTTGAGGCAGTGTAGGATTCAGATCGCTGTCTCCATCAGCCGTTCCACATCCATACAGCAATATTCTAGCCCCCGGACACATGGCATCTTTGAGGATGCTTCCAAGCTTCTGGCCGTTCACTCCTCCACCTATATTATCGACGGCATTCACGGTCTTCGACTTCAAGTAAACGCCATTGGCTTGTGAGCCGTGACTTAAAATGTGGAGCTCCTCGACGCACTTGCAGCAACCGATGGAGGCTTCTATTGAGTCAAGAAGTTCGGCCATGGATCCCACTCTTAGACCGGTTCCTCCAAAGTTACTCTTGTTCATTCTCTGAGCGGATGCGAGATGACCTGTCTCATTCACACCGACCGAGTAGTAGAACAGTTTTACTTTGTCATTGATTTGCTCGGTTCCAGTGCAGTTATTGCGAATCTTCTTTCGGGCTGTCCATGTTCCATTGCCGGAGTCTTTGACGCCTGTTGGAGGTGTCATTCCTAGAATATCTCCCATATCCACCCCATCGTTCCCCACGAACCCATACAGGTTCAGCCCGCCTCTTTCCCCGAGCGGATCCTTGCTCATCCAGCGACCAGTTAGAGGATCAAGGTATCTGTAACCGTAAAAGTTGATTGGCCACCGGTGGGGGCGATTTTGCTGGCTCTCAACCGGCGGTAGCCCCACGGGTCGGTGCAACGCCCGAGCGCTGCTCCGCCGGTCGGCCTTTATCGAACTGGCGTGCTGGCGGATGACCGGTCGGTGCAGGGGATTCCAGGAAAGAACGCAACAGGAGTGCCCGTCCGCCGAGACGCAATCAGAACCTCCCGTGGCAACATTCACGTTGCAGAGCCTGGGCGGCGCGACCTGCGCCGTCAAGCGCCGAAGCTCAGCGGCTAAATGTCCGCTCCCCCGCCGTATTGACGGCATTCGACCGGGCCGCGAACAGTCTCCCCGCCGCCGGTCAGTTCGATCAGGCCGCTGGTTCGGCCACGCGGATGGCAATCGGCGTGAATCTTGCACAAGCGCTCGTTGCTCACGTGGGTGTAGATGGCAGTGGTGTCTAACCGGGTGTGGCCGAGCAACTCTTGGATCACCCGCAGGTCCGCGCCATGGTCGAGCATGTGGGTGGCGCAGGCGTGGCGCAACAGGTGGGTTCCGCCGCGGCAGTGCATGCCGATGGCGTCGAGATAGCGCCGCACCAAATGTCCGACCGCTCCAGCGCTGAAGCCGTCACCGTATCCAGTCAGGAACAGGGTGTCACAGGTGGGGTCCTTGCCAGCGAGAAGGTCGCGGGTCTCGCACATGTAGCGTCGTAACCATAGCCTGGCAGGCAGCCCCAACGGAACCATCCGTGGTTTGTCGCCCTTGCCCTCGGTCACCAGCAGGGCACTGTAATCGGTGCGCAGGTCCCGGACCCGGATCGTTGCCAGCTCGCGGCGGCGGACGCCGGAGGAATAGAGCACCTCCATCATGGCGCGGTCACGCACCCCAACCGGATCCGTTGTGTCCGGGGCGTCAAGGAGGTTGAGGACGGTTCGTTCGTCGAGAACCACCGGCAGCACCCGCGACGAGCGCTTGCGGCCCTTGCGGGCTTGCAGCGGGTTGGATGGAATGGCCCGGTTCTCACACAGGAAACCGAGAAACCTGCGCACGCATCCAATGCGGCCATCCAGGGAATTGCGTGATAATGGAGTGCCCCAGCGGGTCACGATGGATTCGACGGCGTCAAGCCAGGCATGGACCAGTCCGGCGGAAATCCAGGACGGGTCCCTGACCTCGCTGGCATGGCACCAGCGGATGAAATGCCAGGCATGGTCCGTCTGACTCACCACGGTGGCGGGCGCGTTGCCACGCTCCTTCATGGACTCGCGCCACTTGGCCAGCCAATGCTCCAGAACAGTGGGGGCCGCTGGTGG
>JBAXPF010000416.1:0-3521 GCA_037132955.1 Verrucomicrobiota bacterium
TCAACACGGGAACCCCGCCACCGTTGCCGATCGTGTGATTGGTGGCCGATGCGATCGACGGTGTGAAGGTATAAGCCCCAGCGGATGTCAAAGCCGTGATGCTACCGGAATGAGTGTCCGTGCCATCGTCATTGGCGATCGGCAACGCGTTCGCGGCCTTCGGCCAAGTGCCGTTCAGTTGCGCCGCGTTAGAAACCGTCAGATGGGTGTAGTCCAGAGTATCCGCATAACTGCTGCTCAGTCCGGTGTTGGTGATGGTGGCGGTGACCGTGGACGCTCCCCCGACGTGGATCTTCGGCGCGCTGGCCGCGGCCGCCAGCGTGTAGGTGGTCCCGATGGTGGTGATCGCGTTGGCGACTGTTAGGATTTCATGACTCGACGTGGAATTGGCGAGCGAGAAGGTGTAGCCATGGCCGTTAACCGTGATGGTGCTATTCTTCAACGTGAACGCCGACGCCCCCAAGCCGCCGGCGGCAGTCAGGAAAGTGTAATTGCCCGTTGCCAGTCCGGTGGCACCTGACAGCGCTGAGAAGTCCACCAAGGTACCCGCCGCAATCGTCGCACTACCGCCCATGGTGCCCAAATCAAGAAGGTCGATGGTTCCGGTGCTGTTGCCGATATCAAAGCTGAGCATCGGCAGGACCGTGCTGGTGATCGTGGTCAAACCACCAGACCCCAGCCGGAAGGTTCCTACGGCGTTGTCCATCATGCTGAAGCCAGCCGCGCTGCCGGTGCCGCCGTGCAGGGTCAGACTGGAGGTGCCCGCGCTGGTACTGATGCCCGCGTAGATTGTGCCCCCGCTGGCAGGATTTGCGGCGAAGGTCGCGCCCGGCTGGACACTGATCGCGGTATTGCCGAGATAACCGGTTAGAACCAAGTTGCCGCTGATTGTCGTCGCCCCGGTATATGTGCTCGTGTTGCTCAGGGTGAGCGTGCCGCTCGTGGTCTTCGTCAGGGCCAGCGTGCCGGTGCCCGATGTGTTGTCGGCGATGGCGCCAGCGTAAGAACCGCTGGCAACCGTAAGGGTGGAAACAGTGCCAGTGGCATTGTTGACGAGCGTGCCACCACTTCCGGTCAAGGCATTCACCTGCTGGCTCGTGCCATTCAGATCGAGCAGGGCGAGGCTGTTGACAGCCAGACTGCCGCTGGTCGAGCCAAGGGTTCCGGAACCGCTCATGACGGCGGTACCGCCGTTGCTGATCGATGTGCCGCCGCTATATGTGTTGGTACCGGACAGCGTCAAGGTGCCCGCACCGCTCATCGCCAGGCCCGCCGCTCCATTCACTAACAGGTTGGCCGAAATGATGGCGTTGCCGCTGCTGTTGCTGACGGCATAGGATGTGCCTGTCAGACTGCCGTTCTTGAGCGTGTCGCCACTGGCCGCCGCTGCGGTGAGGTTCACCGCGCCTGCGGTTTGACTGGTCGTGCCCAGATCAAGGGTGCCGCCACCCAAGGTCAGCGTATTGAGGGTCGCACCCATGGTGCTGCCGACGCTGAGGGCCAGCGTCCCACCGTTGACGATGTTGCCGCCGTTGTAGGTGTTGTTGGTACCGGAGAGCGTCAGGGTGCCAGCTCCTGACTTGGTCAGGCCCGCCGCACCGTTGACCAGCAGGTTGGCCGTGACGATGGCATTGCCCGTCGAGTTGCTCGCGGCATACGACGTGCCGGTTAGACTGCCGTTCTGGATCGTATTGCCACTGGCCGCCGCCGAGGTGATACTCACCGCACCTTGGGTTTGGCTGGTGGTTCCCAGATCAAGTTTGCCGCCGCCCAAGGTCAGCGCGCTGGTGGTCGCGCCGAGTTTGCCGGAGCCGCTGATGACCAAGGTGCCCGCATTGATCCCCGTGGTACCCGTGTAGCCATTGTTGCCGGAAAGGATCAGGGTACCATCTCCGGCCTTGGTCAGGCCGGTGGCCGTGCCATTGGAGATGATTCCGCCTACGGTGAGCGTGTTGGCGGTCACCGTGACCATCCGGTTGCCAGCCGTGGATCCAAGACTCACCGTGCCGGTGCCGAGATTCAGACTGTTAGTTCCGGCGAATACAAAGTCCGCGTTCCAAACCTGTACGTTGTTAGATGATAGAGCAAGACTGGCCACACTGCTGTCGAGCGTGCCGCCGCCGATGGTCAGGGTGCCGGTGCCAAAGGCGGTGGCGCTGCCGGCCGTGAGTGTCCCGCTGCTGACCTTGGTGCCACCCGAGTAGGTATTGGCTCCGCTGAGCGTCAGCGTGCCGCTGCCAATCTGGCTAACGATACCCGTGCCGGAGATCACGCTGGCAAAGTCGGAGCCCTGCGTAATGGCGTTGGACCGGTTGAAGGCGAGCGTTGCTGAGGCGTTGGTGAGGGTAATCGCGCTTCTGGGGCTGAGCGAACCGGTCGTGGTGTTGTTGCCGATCTGCAGCGTGGCGGCGGCGGCGCTGACGTTGGTTGTCCCGATGTAGGCGTTGGCCCCGGTTAGGGTCAGTGTACCACCTGCACCGGACATGGTCAGGCCGCCCAGACCGAACGTAGGCTGTAGGTTGGCGGTCACGATGGCGTTGCCACTGGTGTTGCTCGCGGTATATGAGGTGCCGGTGAGGTTGCCGCTGCCGCCGATGGTGTTGCCGCTGCCGGCAGCATTGGTGACGCTCACCGCACCCACCGTCTGGTTGGTCGAGCCCAGATCGAGCGTGCCGCCGCTCAAAGTCAGGCTCCCGACGTTCGGGATGCCAGTGCCGCCAAGTGTGCCCGCACCGCTGAGGGCCAGCGTGCCGGCACTGACGATGGTGTTGCCGGTGTAGATATTGGCACCGGAGAGGGTCACCGTGCCGGCGGTCGATTGAGTGAGGCCGCCCGTGCCAACAATCGCCCCGGATAGCGTGGCGCTGCCTGCGCCGGAGAGGGTCAGGAGATTACCGGCGTTGTGGATGGTCCCGCCGATGGCCAGGGTTTTGCCGCTGGCAATGTTCCAGTTATTGGCCGCACTCGTCACGAGGTTCGCGTTGACGGTGGTGGTCGTGGCGGAAGTAGAGGTTACCGCGATTGCGTTTGAGCCTGCGCCACCCGTCCCGATACTCGTGAGCGTCAGGTAATGGCTGCCGCCGATCGTGACCGCACTGCTGTCACTGAAGGTCAGCGTGGTGAGCGTCATGTCCGCATCCAGGGAAACGGCGCTTTGCTGGGTCGCACCGGACGTGGTCGAGAAGACTGCGTTGATTGCCGTGGGAATCAGCGCGGTGCTCGTGTAAGAACCTTGGGCGGTTGACCAGTTGCTCGTGACGGCGCTTGATCCATTCAACCCGGACAAATTCATCGAGCCGAGGGCACTAACAACTTGACCACCATACCAGTAAACGCTGCCGGTAAGTGCGGAGGCCGAAGCATAACTGCCGACGGTGACCGCCGTGTCGCTTTGGGCCAGCGTAGCGGTGTAGTTGGTGTTGTTCGCCAGGAAATACTTCGTACTCCCCGCTGTCTGGAGGCCACCGCTCGCGGAGGAGAGCAGCGTCCCGTTGCTGCCGACTGTCAGTGTGCCGGTTGGA
>JBAXPF010000417.1:0-3508 GCA_037132955.1 Verrucomicrobiota bacterium
TGAGCGCGATCTAAGTAAACGAGGATAAAGACAGGGATTTTGGTCAAGATATGAGATGGGTGGCCATTGGTATCCATTGGATAAAGTGATTAAAGCGTGATCCAACCTCGCGGAGCTTGTAAAAAGCCCCGCGAGGTTTTTTATTTCCTGGGTTTCCCTGCAAGGAACAAAGAAAAGGATCACATGGAGAGGTTACTGAAAGATGAGGTTTTGATCAAGTTGCTGGAGAAAGTTGATTTTGAATTGGCGGAGGAAGTTCGGGGAGGTGGATGTAAATATTGTGAAGCAAAACTCCACTGCGGGGACTTCCCCCGCAAACCGCGTGGTGTAGCATGCGGGGAGTGGCGGTACAGTTTTGATTGTTCGCAATGTCGGCGGCGAACCACGCCTGTGTCGGTGCGGTTTCTTGGGCGCCGGGTGTATCCCGGAGTGGTGGTGGTGCTGGTGGGGGCGATGATGCACGGGCTGAACGGGAGGCGAGTGGAATTGCTGCGCCAGGAGCTGGGGATCGATATACGTACCTTGAAGCGGTGGCGGGAGTGGTGGTTGGGCGAGTTCGTTCGAAGCCCGTTCTGGAAGGTGGCCCGTGCGAGGTTCATGCCGTTGATGAGGGAGGAGGATATGCCGTTAAGCCTGGTGGAAAGATTCAAGGCTACAGGTTGCGAAGGGCTGGTCAGGCTGATGCGGTTCCTTGTGCCGATAACGATAGGCGCGGCCAATGGAGGACTGGGTATGTGAGGGTTTAATAGTTCCCGCAGAGGATGCCGCAAGACAGAGTGAAAGGCAGGCGGTAAGACTGTTGACATTGCAAACACAAAGGTGTGCTTTGACGCACCGGGAAGGAGTCAGGCGATGTCAAACGGCGGAGAACTGTCTGGACGCGGCGGTAAGGGAGGCAATGAACGGTGGGCGCATTTCCGATTTGGGGTGATTGGGCCGCTGCTGGCGGCGCCGCCTGAACGAGGTGAACTCAAGGGTGAGTTGAAGGGGCTGGCCGAGCGGCATTGGCAACATCCCATTACGGGGGTGAGGTTCCGGCTGGGGATCTCGACGATCGAGCGCTGGTACTATCTGGCGGTAAGGGAGCCGAAGGATCCGGTTGCGGTGCTTTCGCGCAAGGTCCGGGAAGACCGCGGGCGGCATCCGAGCCTGAGCAGCCTGTTACGCGAGCAGTTGCTGGTTCAATACAAGCAACACCCTTCCTGGAGTTATCAACTTCATGCTGACAATCTGGTGGTGCTGGCCAAGGCTGAAGGGGGGCTGGCACCGTCCTACCCGTCGATCCGCCGGTTCATGAAGGCGCACGGGCTTCTCAAGCGGCCGCGGCGGAGCAATCGGCACACGGCGGGTGCGGCGGCGGCGGAAGCGCGGTTCGAGGCGTTGGAGGTTCGTTCCTACGAGAGCGAATACGTCAACGCGTTATGGCATCTGGATTTTCACGGTAGTTCGCTGCGGGTGCTTGCCAGCGATGGGCAGTGGGTGTATCCGCAGCTGCTGGGGGTGCTGGATGATCACTCCCGGCTCTGTGCGCACGCCCAGTGGTACTTGGCGGAGACAGCGGAGAACCTAGTGCATGGGTTTTGCCAGGCGCTTGAAAAGCGGGGGCTGCCGCGGGCATTGATGAGTGACAACGGCGGGGCGATGATCGCGGATGAGACGGTACAAGGGCTCCAGAGGCTGGGGATCGTACATGAGCGGACCCTGCCGTACAGTCCCTATCAGAACGGCAAGCAGGAAGTGTTCTGGGCGCAGGTCGAGGGGCGGTTGATGGCCATGCTGGAGAACTGCCGGGACCTGACGTTGGCGCAGTTGAATGAGGCCACGCTGGCCTGGCAGGAGTTGGAATATAACCGTAAGGATCACTCCGAGATCGGTCAAACCCCGTTGGCTCGATATCTAGCGGGGAAGGATGTTGGACGTGCGGGTCCGGCAAGCACCCCGCTGCGGCTGGCCTTCACGGCACAGCATCCCCGGATGCAGCGGCGCAGCGACGGCACCTTGAGTGTGCAGGGCGTGCGATACGAGATACCCTCACAGTATCGGCATCTCTCCCGAGTCCACATCCGGCTGGCGTCGTGGGATCTGTCGCATGTGCATCTGGTTGATCCCCTCAGCGGAACGGTGCTTTGCCGGCTTTATCCACAGGATAAGCAGCGCAATGCCGATGGTCGCCGTCGAAGCAAAGCGCCGCTCATCACTTCGGACCCGGCGATGGTGCCCGTCACTACGGGTGACACCATGGCCCCACTACTGCGCAAACTCGTGGCCAATTATGCCGCGACGGGAATGCCGCCAGCCTATTTGCCGAAGGATGAAAGCAAGAAGGCCAACAAGAATAACCAGGATAATCAGGAGAGGACTACGACACATGAGTAAGAAACTGCTGGCACTTTATGGACTCAAATACAACCCATTCAGTCAGGAGGTGCCGACGAGTGCCCTGTTAGTCACCCCGGGTGTGGAGAACTTCTGCTGGCGGATCGAGCATCAACTCGGGGAAGGTGGCTTTGCGCTGATCAGCGGTGAGCCCGGGACAGGAAAGAGCGCGGTGTTGCGTATTCTGGCAGACCGGCTTGGTGCCATGCGTGATGCGAGCGTCGGAATCCTTTCCCGGCCTCAGGCTTCCGTAGGGGATTTTTACCGTGAGCTGGGAGAACTGTTCGGCGTCACGCTAACGGCCAGCAACCGTTGGGGAGGTTCCAAGTCCTTGAGGCAAAGATGGCAGGCATATAGCGAGAGCTCCTTATGCCGAGCGGTGTTGCTCGTCGATGAGGCGCAAGCCATGAGTCCGCCGGCCTTGTGCGAGTTGCGGTTGCTCAGCAGTGTTGAGCTTGACTCCCGATCCTTGCTCACCGTCGTGCTCGCAGGTGACGAACGGCTGGTCAACAAGCTCCAGACCGATGACCTGCTACCGCTGGCCAGTCGCATTCGCTGCCGGCTGCGTTGTGAAGCAGCAGATACCGGACAGCTCAAGGAGTGCCTCAACAATCACTTGAAAAAGGCGGGCAATCCCCGGCTGCTTCCGGCGACCCTCATTGATACCCTTGCCGAACATGCGGCCGGAAACTACCGGGTAATGATGAACATGGCCAATGATCTGCTGAGTGCCGCGTTACAACGCGAACTTGACCAGATCGACGAGAAACTCTTCTTTGAAGTTTTTGCACTCAACCCGAAACCAGCCAGGACAGGGAGCAAATTATGAGGACTTACCTCTTCTCCGATGAAACACAAGCAGGCTCTGCGGGGACGCAACCTGCCCAGGGATAGTCGGAAAGGAACGACGCCTAGGCGTCTGCGGGGAGGTCACTAATCATGGCCTCCCCGTTTTTATCCTCGCCATGATGTCGTTCCTTCCATGCCCTGAAAATCCCGGGGGGCTCAGGGGGACGGCGTCCCCCATCACATCATTTACCGTGACAATCATTCCATCATTTATCGTGATCGCTCTCAGTCCCCGGCGAACGATTCGCCCCTAGCGCTGCACTTAAACGGCCGCCGAGACGTC
>JBAXPF010000418.1:0-3505 GCA_037132955.1 Verrucomicrobiota bacterium
TCGGCGTGTGCGGATCGGACATCCACGTCTTCCACGGCGAGCACCCGGCAACCCCCTACCCCGTGGTGCAAGGGCACGAATATTCTGCGACCATCGCCGCCATCGGCGATAAGGTGACCACCGCCAAGGCTGGCCAACGGGCCACCGCCAGACCGCAGTTGGTTTGCGGCAAGTGCGGCCCATGTCTGCGCGGGCAGTACAATGCCTGTCAGGAACTCAAGGTCCAAGGCTTCCAAGCACCCGGTGTGGCGCAGGAATATTTCGTGGTGCCAATCGATCGCTTGGTGGTGTTCCCGGATTCCATGAGCTTTGAACACGGTGCCATGATAGAACCAGCCGCCGTCGGTGCCCACTCGACCGCCCGCGCCTCCAACCTCAAAGGCAAGAATGTGGTGGTCTCAGGCGCCGGCACCATCGGCAATCTGGTGGCGCAATTTGCCATCCAGCGTGGCGCCAACAAGGTGCTCATCACCGATGTGATGGATTTCAAACTGGAAAAGGCCATGGAATGCGGCATCGAACATACGCTCAACATCCTCAAAACCCCGTTCAAGGAAGGCGCGCTGGCGGTTTTCGGCAATGAGGGATTTCAAGTCGGCTTTGAAGCGGCCGGGGTCCAGGCCTCGCTCGACACCTTGATAGGCAACGTGGAAAAAGGCGGCGAGGTGGTCATTCTCGGCGTGTATGCCAAGAACCCGACCGTTAACATGTACTTTGTTGGGGAACACGAGTTGAATGTCTTCGGCTCCATGATGTACCGGCACGAGGATTACCTCGAGGCGGCCGCGCTCATTGCCGAAGGCAAAATCGTCCTCGATCCCCTTGTCTCCAAACATTTCCCCTTCGACCAATACCTCGAGGCCTATCAGTTCATCGGCAACCATGCCGACAAACTCATGAAGGTGATGATCGATCTCTAACGCAGGAATAGATACAAAACGCCGACGACCAGCAACAGGATCAATGACACCATCCGCGGGTCGCTCGCGCCGGTGATGCGGCCCTTGAGGAATGCGAGCGGATGATCCCAACAAACCTTGGCGACTTCCTCGGCCGGCATCGCCGGCGTCAGCATGCTGGTGATGATATAGATGGCGACACAAAAAACCGTTAGAAGCGGTCCCACCAACATGAAGGGCACACCCAGGCCGAGCCGCGGATCGTCGACCAAGCCGGTGAAATCCGCACCCGCGTTCTTCGCGCCGAGAATCATCCTGCCGATGCTCGGCAAGTCCAGGACAAAGTAGATGCAGCCGATAAGCGAGCCGATATAGAGGGTGGCCATGGCGGCCTGTTTGGTGCCGCGTTTCCACAGCAAGCCGAGAACAAACACCGTGGTGACCGCGGGCGCGAAGGTCATCGGGATCTTGTTGATGGCCTTGAAAATGGTGCCGAACTGCTCACCTTGGGTGGACCACAGCATCGCCAGCACCATGATCACGCCGGTGGCCACCCGGCCGATGAGCACCGTGCGCCGGTCGCTGGTGTCGGGACGCACGCGCTTGACGATGTCTAACGAAATCAGGGTGGCACAACTGTTCAGCGCGGCGGCCATGCAACTCATCAGTGCGGCGGCCATGCTGGCGGCGAGCAAGCCCCGCAGGCCGACAGGAATCAGATAGTTGATCAACGACGGCAGCATCGTGTTGTAATCCGGTTTGCCGCTGGCGAGCTGCAACAAATGAAATGTCCCTTCCTTCCCCTGTGCCTCAAGCGCCAATCCCTTCTGCCACAACACGTAACCGACCACCCCTGGCAATACCATCAGGAATACCGGGGTGATTTTGAGAAAGCCGGCAAACAGCGCGCCGTTCTGGCCGTCCTTGAGACTCTTCGCTCCAAGCACCCGCTGCACGTGCGTCTGGTCGGCACACCAATACCAAATCCCAAGAATCGGATAACCCAGCAACACGCTCAGCCACGAGAAGCCATTGAGATGGCCCTGTTCGTTGATGATGGGTTGGAGCATGTTCAGCTGGCCCGGCTTCACTGCCTCCTTGAAAGTGGCGATGTCATGCACGCCAAGCCCCGGCAGTGCCTTGATCCCTAACACGGTGACCAGCGTAGCCCCACCAAGCAGCAAGCAGACCTGGATGTTTTCCGTCATCACCACTGCTTTCAAACCGCCCAATGCGGTATAGGTCACCGTGAAAATTGAAAGCACGACGATGGTCCACACCATTGGCACGCCAAGGAAGGTCTCAAACACCTTGGCCGCGGCAAACAGGCTGATGCCAATATGGATGAGCAGCGCGCCCAGCAGCCCAATGACCGCCAGAAACGTGCGGGCCTGCGGGCAATAGCGCCGCTCCATGAACTCCGGCAACGTCGAGACCTTCGAGTTGATATAGAACGGCGCAAAGATGAGCGCCAGTGCCATCAGGGTGAAACACGCCATCCACTCGAAGTTGCCGATTACCATACCATCCTCCGCGCCGCTGGAAGCCAAGCCGACCAGGTGGATGGTGGAGATATTGGAGGTGAACACGGCCGCACCGACGGTGAACCAGCCGAGCGATTTGTTGGCCAGAAAGTATTGTTGGGACGAGGTGTTGCGGCGATAGCCGATCCAGATACCAAAGGCAGTGATACCGATCAGGTAGACCGCAATGACCGCCACATCAATGGAAGAAACGGTCTTGGCGGATGCCAGCGCAGTGGATAGAAAACTCATGGCGTTAGTCGGTTTGATTATTGATTGGAGCCTAGCTGATCTGGACTTGGACTTTGATGACGTCGTCCTTGGCGAGCGCACGGTGCATTGCCTGCGGCAGTTGTGCCAGCGAAAAAACCTCGCTGACCAGCGGATCGAGCTGGATCCGACCGCCGGACACCAGACGGATTGCCTCGTCAAACACGTTGCCATAGCGGAATGATCCGATGAATTGGATCTCGTGCACCATGAGATGATTGGCCGGCAGCGGCACATCGTCAGTACCCAGCGTGCCGATCTGGACGATGGTGCCGCCGGGGCGCACCAGATCGAAGGCCTGACGCAAGGCCGGCGGCGCGCCGGACGCTTCAAAAATGACGTCAAACCCGGCACCCGTGAGTTCGTGCACCCGCTCCGGAAAGTGCTCCGCGGCGGGGTCCAGCACGGCGTCTGCGTGCAGCTTGAGCGCAACGTGTCGGCGGCTCGCCACCACGTCGCTGAGGGCGACCGGAGTGGCGCCAAAGGCCCGCGCGACAAGCATGACTAACAAACCGACCGGTCCACCACCGGTCACCAGCACGCGTTTACCGGCGACCGCTCCGGCGCGTTTCACCGCCTGTAAGGCGACGGCCAGCGGTTCCATCAGCGCGCCCACCCCGTCGTCCATGAGCAGCGGCAGGTCGTGACATTGGTCGGCCCGCACCATGACGAACTCGGCGAACGCGCCATCGGTGGGCGGCGAGGTGCTGGCGCTGCCTAACATGATGGTCCGGCGGCACAGATTGCCGCGCCCCTCCTTGCAGTAGTCGCAAACGCCGCAGGTGATGAGGGGGTTTCCGGTATAGCGCGTCC
>JBAXPF010000419.1:0-3493 GCA_037132955.1 Verrucomicrobiota bacterium
GATGGGTTGGGCTTGTTGTGGCGGGGGGGTGGTAATCAGGGGCGGTTAGTAAAATTCTAACGCTATGGTCGGAGGGTTGGGAAAAAGAAAGCCCGCCGGGCGTGGGGCCGGGCGGGCGGGGTGGAATGATTCAGGAAGAGAGATTGCTCGGTTGCGTCAGGCTTCTGCGCTCGTCGCCTTCATGACCGCTTGGCGAACATCGGCACGATTTATTCCCCGACCCTGACGAGCAATCTTGCCTCGATCCGCTCAGTGGGCGGAACTACAAAGCCGGGAATCATCGTCTGGAGCAAGACACGCGGACTGTCCGCGGGAGCCTCGATAACGATTCGCTCGAAATCATCGTCGCCAGCATCCTGAAACTCTGGGAGAATGCGGACACGGTCCCCGGAAACAAGCGGTCGGATGGAATTGGCAGGCATGGGAGCGTTCATATTGGTGAGATTTATTGTTCTTGGCAGGGTTGCTGGAAGGGCCTGAACTGCTCGGATTTGACCAGCGTTGGTCACGAAAGAGAAGGAGTATTGCGACCATTCTGCTCCCTCTCTGACTCAATTCATTGATACGGGTCTGGAAAGTCGGCACGGTCGAAAATGGGTTTGACTTTTTTGCGCGTCCTCCATTTCATCCGCGGGAGCACTTCGCTCTGAAAAACCCGTTGACAAGGCCGAAAAAAACTGTTCAATTGAACTCATGAAAAGCAAATCGAACTTCGGCAAGCGTCCATCTGGTCTGAGTTGCGTTGAAATCTGCGCTGGCGCGGGAGGGCAGGCGCTTGGTTTGGAATGGGCGGGCTTTGACGCTCTCGCCCACGTTGAGTATGACCGCCACGCATGCGCCACTCTCCGCCTAAACCGACCTGACTGGAACGTTATTGAGGGTGATGTCCGCGACTTCTCGGCGAAGGAATTCAAAGGAGTCGATCTTCTTGCGGGTGGGGTTCCGTGCCCTCCATTTTCGAAAGCCGGGAAGCAACTTGGCCCTGATGATGAACGGGACCTGTTTCCTGAGGCTTTGCGTCTGGTGAAGGAGTGCCTGCCGAAAGCCGTGATGTTAGAAAACGTCCGTGGATTCCTGGATGCCGTGTTCACCGACTACCGCATGAGCCTCAAAAAGGAACTCAATTCACTAGGATACGAGGCGAGTTGGCACCTTCTCAACGCCTCGGATTTTGGTGTTCCGCAACTCAGGCCGCGTGTTGTCATCGTGGCTATTCGCAAGGATTTGGCCAGGAACTTCTACGCGCCAATTCCGCTACTAGACGGGATAAGGGCAAAAACCGTGGGCGAAACCCTTTATGATCTCATGAGCGCGAATGGTTGGGAAGGTGCGTTGGCGTGGGCGTCCGGTGCAAATGAGATTGCTCCCACCCTTGTGGGCGGCTCAAAAAAACACGGTGGGGCGGATCTCGGCCCAACGCGTGCCAAGAAAGCATGGGCCAGCCTTGGAGTTAATGGGAAATCCCTCGCGGATACGGCCCCGTCAAGGGGTTACAGTGAAATGCCCAAACTAACGTTGCGGATGACTGCTCGCATTCAAGGATTTCCGGACGATTGGCAGTTCTCCGGAGGTAAAACCGCAGCTTATCGCCAAGTCGGAAATGCTTTTCCTCCGCCGGTTGCTCAGGCTGTGGCCCTAAAAATCAAGCAGGCTATCGAGGTTGCTGCTTCTCAATCAAAACACCGCCACGCGTCTTGACCATGCCAGGGCAAAATACCAATACCAAACGCCTCGGGATGCGGGCCAGGCTCCGGGCTCATTTTCTAGCAAATGTTGGGAGAGTTATGACATCTGATGAATTACGGGGCGTGGCTGGAAAGAGTGAATGGGCGCGCCGTGTCAGGGAGTTGCGGAATGAGGAAGGTTATCAGATTCTCACCCACAATGACCGAGATGACTTGCGGCCCGGCGAGTATCTTCTGGAAAGCATCAAGCCACAACCTGCATTCGAGAGAAGTATCTCGAAAGAACTCAGGGCGCTTATTTTGGATCGGAATGGTTTTACCTGTCAGATGTGCGGTGCCGTGGCAGGCGAACCGCACCCATACGATCCGACGCGGAAAACTCGCCTCCATCTTGGCCATATTCTCGACAAAAGCCAAGGTGGCAAAGACGAGGCATCGAATCTCCGGGCTATCTGTTCAGTATGCAACGAGGGAGCTTCCAATTTGACTTTGGATAGACCCACAATCTCCAAGTTGCTGATCCAAATCCGTCGAGCGAAACGCGAGGATCAACTCGAAGCATTGGCGTGGCTTAAAGCAAAGTTTCCTGACCAATGATGGTTATGTCCGGGACCTCGGGGATTTCTTGGCGGCCTTTTTGGCGGGTTTGACGGCGGGTTTATCGGTTTTGAGGGTGAAGGGGTCGATGCCTGGTCCCCACGATTTGGGCACGGGGCATTCGGAGGTGCAGATGCCGGTCAAGATTTTTTCCCACGGGAAGGAGATGAGTTTGGCGATGGCGGCCATCCGAGCGGAAGAGCACTATGTCGGACAATGCGTGGCCCTTGATGCAGTTGGTGATGGCCTTGTCGATGGCGAGGGCTTCGCGCTTGTTGAAGCATTCCGGGTTGAGGCAGGAGCCGCATTTGCCACCGTCTTCAGGGAAGAGGGAGGCTTTGGTGTCGGTGATGCAGCCGGGGCCGCAGCCGGGGATGAAGGTGGCGGGGATGATGGAGAGCAACTTCATGCGGCGCTTGATCCAGAGTTCGGGCTTGCCATAGCGGGCGCAGATTTCGGCGGGGCGGATGACTGAAGAAGCCGCACAGGGGACTGTGCGGACAACTCCTTGGCCGTGACAAAACTCACGACTGGTGCCTATCCTCGCGCATGGCATTCTCCCTGCATCCCCGCCTTGCCGCGGGCGGATTTGAAATCGGCCGCATCGCCTCTTGCCGGCTGTTGCTGAAGAACAACGCGCTGTTTCCATGGTTCCTGTTAGTTCCCGAGGTGGACGACGGGATCGAGGATCTGCATCAACTCGAGCCCGCCCGCTATGCCGAGGTCATGGCGGCTATACGCCAGGCCTCCACCTTCGTCGCGCAGCATTTCCAGTCGGAGAAACTCAACGTCGCCTGCATCGGCAACCAGGTCCGCCAGATGCACATCCACATCGTGGGCCGCTCATCCGCCGACCCCGCGTGGCCGGGAACCGTGTGGGCGTTTGACGGGAAACAAAGCTACACGGATGAGGCAGCCAGCCGGATCATGGACGCCGCCAGGAAGGGATTGGGTTGCTAGAAAAGCCTCCTGTTAGTTAAGCCATATCTAACAACAGGCGGGGTGCCTGTCGTCCCTGACACCCGGGACGGCTATCCTCCCGGCGGCCAAATTCCAACCACTCAGCGCCCGCCCCCACCACCGCGGCGACCCCCACCGCCCCAGAGCGGTTGACCATCGGCGACGCGCTGTTTCTGCTCGGCGGTGAAGGCGTCGGAGTTTTGGACGTAGGTTTTGGCGGCGGTCGGATCTTCCTGCATCAAGCGCGAGAC
>JBAXPF010000420.1:0-3492 GCA_037132955.1 Verrucomicrobiota bacterium
CCTTCATCGGGTCCGACGGCAATGCCCGCAGCCTGTTCATGATGTGGACCAACGCTGATATGGACCGCGAAGCCCGCAGCAAATCCATGCGCGGACTCACCTACAATCCACCTGAAATCCCAGAATTCCCCACTGGGCCTGCCAGCTTCGCCTTCGTCGGCAAGCTGCCATTCGATAGAATCATCGACTCCGTCCAGTCACTCCATGACCTCTACAACAACGAGTTCAGCCGCATGAAAGCCGCCTACGAGGGACGCCAGCGTGCCAATCTCAAGCGCGAGGCCGATCTCAAGGCCCATCCGCCCAAGCCTAAGGACATCGTCCTCAACTACTGGCGCACGGAAACCCCCGCCCCAGTGAAAGGAGGGGCCAAGTGAATCGCGCTCTTTCTCCCGGCATCCTGATCTACGCGCTGTGCGCGCTCCCTATATTCGCCATCATCGACACCAACAACAACGGTCTAAGCGATCTGTGGGAGCGGCAATACAATGGCGGAGAACTGTTCCCTATCGACGTTTTCCCCTACCGTCCTGAGGATGACCCGGACGGCGACGGATGGACCAACGCGCAGGAAGTTGCTGCCGGCACCGATCCCTTTAATGCCAACTCGCCCGAGGGTTTCGTTCGTCCCGCAATCGTCCACATTCCAGAATCGTGGAGCGATCTCAATGGAGACGGGATCGTCGAGCACACCCCAGAGGCCGTCACCATCACATGGCCAACAATCCCCGGCAAACAATACACCCTGCTTTACTCACCCAATCTCACGGATTGGCTCCCCGTTCCAGATGAGACCTTCATAGGTACGGGCACCGCAGTGACATTTGGCTTCCAGCTTACGCTAGCCGACGGGACTACACCTGCCGCAGACAAGCTGTTCTGGCACGTCAAGATTGAAGATGTAGATTCGGATGGCGACGGTCTGACCGATGCTGAAGAATACGAACTCGGTACTGACCCGTACATGACCGACTCCAATGGCGACGGCCTGAGCGATCTTCAGGAATATTTGCTCGGCCCCAATGCGTGGCTCATCGACTCCGATGGAGACGGAATATCAGACGGTGACGCGGCGGTGCTGGGGATAGACCCATTGGCCGGAGCACTCGGATTTCAAGTCTTTTCACCGCTCAAAAAGAACCCGTAATATGAAGGATATCAGACCCTTGGTGAAGAAATATTCACGGAACTCCGGCATAATGAGGTTCAGTAGGCTTTTTATGCCAGCAGCAAGTTCCGTGCTGCTGGTTGGACCAGTAAACGCCTGCGACAATTGCCAGATACTCCACTTCAATGTTGAGGTGAGCTACGTGGCCTTCACGGATAGTGAAGAGAATGGCGATGATCCTCCTTTGGACAGCGACTCACTCATCGTCACCGCAGGTGATCAAACCTGGACAGCATCAGGCAACGTGGTGGATGATGACTGGAAAGGATTTGACGGCATTCCGGTAGTGAGTTCCAGCATGTCCCTGAAACCGGACGACGGCGGTACTACATTATCCGCCACCGGCACTGGCGGCGGCAGCGTGGATGACGGATATGAGCCGCCAGGGGAACCGTATTTGCAGCTCAAAATAACCGGTGACTCCAAATGCTATGATCTTTACGTCGATGGCTCAAGCGTGGCGGCGGACGATGAAGGATCAAATTCCTACACGGTGGTTGTAAATGGCCAATCCCATGATTGGACGGTGGAGCTTCGACCCAAAAACCAGCATCCCAACTCAGGAGATGGTGGCTCTATGGGTGGTTCATCCGACGACGGAAGCAGTGGATCGTCCGGCGGCACGGGAGAAGGCCCTACCGGAGGCTATGGCTCCTCGCTGTCATTGGGTGTTGATAATACCGGAAAATCCGCCGGAACAATCAGTTGGGATGTCACATCACTCCAATCCAGCGTATTCACCCCCGCTAGCTTGAGCGTGCAGGCTGGCGATTCAAGCGTTGGCACGACCGTGATCCTGAATGGCGGTTCGCCGCGCCAAGTCAAGACCACGTCCGGGCTTGCCGACATCGTTCCGAATCAAAATGGCCTTGGATTCGAGATTCGCTTTTATCCGCCCACCGCCGTGGGATCAATGCAGAACGGACTATACACCGTTACGGGTTCGCCCACAAAGGTTTGGCGAGTGGATAATTCAAACGGCTCATCCGGCACGCTGGCAACCGCTACCATCACGAAAACCGAAGGCGGCACTACATCCATTCAACAGCTTGGCTATGATTCCACATCGAAGGAATGGTCGATGACAACCGGTTCAGGAAACTCGACTCAAACGGTATCTGATAACACGATTGTCAACGCACAAGGGGATTTGGTGGAAACGGTAACCACTGTTGACGCAACTCAGGCACTGCTATCGAAGGTGGTCAATACGTTTCATGACTTTGCATGGGGCAGACAAAAGGTCAAAAGCGTGAATGATCCCAATGGCGCAGCCCTGACTACCTGGTGGACGTATTACACCGATTCGGGCGACAGCGGGAATTATTCCCAACTAGCGTCCATCGAAGAATCCACCGGAAAATGGACAAAGTATGCATACAACAGTTCCCGCGCCATCGCCAAAGAACTGAGTTCCTGGAAGGATGTCACTCTGGCCGGGGCGACAGACACAAATTGCCGAACCATTCTCCATGCTTATGTGGGGATCAATTCATCGACAACGGAGTCAATTGAAGGTGTGCAGGTACGGCAAACATCGTTCTACCACACGTCCATTACCGACGGCGGCTCCACCTGGATTAGTCAATTTCTGGACTATGGAACGACCCCCAGCGGGGAGCCGATCACCATCAACGTAAAATTCGACCAAACGGCGGCAACAACAACCAAAACAACCACGGTGCGTTATTCCAATAACGCCAGCGCCCTTGTAGCGGGGAAAATCAAGGCAATCGCCAGTCCGGGAGCATATGACTACAATGATCCGTTGTATTTGAACACGACAGGCCCTGTCGATTTATATGATTATCAAAGTGGCGCTTGGAACGCTTCGACAGGAACCTTCACATCGGGATCGGGCGGGGCGCTGATGACGACCGTTTCCCATATGGATCAATCCGGAAACCCGGTAACCGGCAAAAGCACCCGTGATGTGACGGTGACGGATGAGAACGGAAACCAAGTGCTCAGCCAATTATGGGTCCACACTGGCACACAATTTGACTTGGCCACATCAACCAGCACAGTCAGTGACACGAGTGGCAACACACTTTCTATCACACAGAACGGTCGCCAGACTTATTCGGCCATATGGCAGAACAATCTCATCACCTCTGAAACCGACCAGACGGGGACGCAAACGGGCTACACCTACTATTCCGGTTCAGCACTGGTTCACACGGCTACCCGGATTGGTATCGCTGCCGGTAACGGCCACGATGCACAGCCTGACGTGGTCACAACGTATGCGTATGACGGACTAGGCAGAATTCTTTCCAAGGCTGACACTGCGTGCGGATTATCTCGGACAACGTCGACTCAAT
>JBAXPF010000421.1:0-3487 GCA_037132955.1 Verrucomicrobiota bacterium
CAAGCGTGGGGCACTGCCTGCACTTAGCATCCGCGCTGCGGCCGGAGGCACGCAGCCACGGCCTGCCGCGAGACGCGGCAGCCACGCCACGTGGCCCGGGCGTTCTGCCCGGAGCCTTTCTGTTGCACTTTTCTCTCCCGGGACTGAAAAAATCCTGGCCATTTTCCCGGCGTCCTGCCCGGCCGGAAAGCCCGTTTCTAACAAAAAGAAGCAAGACTCCCCCATCGCTATGGGGGGTGGTTTTGCTCACGCTTGGGTTGGCGGGTTTTGTTCACGGGCAGATTTCGCGGGCCTTTCCCGACGGGGTGTTGCTGCCCAACGCGCAAAGCCGACCGGCGGCCATAGCGGCGGCCAACACCACGGCGGTGATCCTTGCCGCCCCGTATCTATCAGCGGAGGGGGCGCTGGTCCATGAGCGCGGCAGTGGTGGCGCCTGGTCGCTCGTGCAGACCATACCCGGTGTTTTTTCCACCGTGGCCATCGACAGCACGGGCACGCAGTTTGCCATCGCGCACGGTGGCACCATCGACTTCTACTCGCGCAGTGTTGCGGGCACCTGGTTGTTGTCCGGAACAATCCCGTTAGGCAGCGGCATATCCGTCAGCAAGCTGGCCATTGAGGGCATCCGGATGGTGGCACTCATCGACACCGGCATTAGTGGAGAGATGCTGGGCATCTACGACTACAATGGCCTCGACTGGGTATTGAAGAAAGGCATCGGCATCACCAGTTCGCTGACGGCCCCACCTGAAGCGGTCAGCGTGGTTACGGACTTCGCCTTCTCCGGCACCCGCCTGGCTGTCAGCTCTCTAGCAGAAGGTTGCATCCGCATCCACGAGATTGATCAGGGGGGTGCGGGCCAATGGGGGTTGGTGCGGGAAATCACCACCGCCACCGCAGGGGTCAGCGCCCTTGGTAAACAAGTGGCACTCCATGGCGAGCGCCTGGCAGCGGTCACTGACTCAGGCACCCAGCGCCGCATCGATGTGTTCAGCCGCAATCAGGGTGGGGCCAACCAGTGGGGCATGGCGGGCACCCTCGCCACCGTGGACGCCACCACCATTGGCGAGATCGCGTTGCAGACCGATGTGAGCACCGGTCGTCTCGCCGCGCTTGGCTTGCCCAATTCCGTTTCGACCCTGGGTTCCTATGCCGCCGGCCCCTTTCTCGGAGCCTGCCACCTGTGGGTCTTTGCCTACACTGCGGGTGCGGGCATCGGCCAATGGAGCGCCGCCGCGGACATGCCCGTGGGCCCCGTCAATGGCTTTAAGATCACTCTTCCCGGCCTCGGCTTCGCGGGTGATGATCTCATCCACGGGCTCGGCCCCTTGGATCCGGCCGGGCTGGCAGCGATGTGGTTTGCGTCGGTCCACCGGCGCAATACCGGCGGCACCGACGCCTGGCAACTCCAACAAATCCTCGCCGGTCCGGGTATTGCGGCAAGCTGCGGCCGGGCCCTTGCCACCTATGGCAGGTATGTGGCCGTCGGCATGCCTAACGATTCGAGCGCCGGCGTCAACAGCGGCAGCGTGATGGTATGGTATCAACAACACCGCGCGGGCGGCTCGACCTGGCTGCCCTGCGGTCGCTTCCAAGCACCCGCGCCGGTGGCCGGGGCGCGTTTCGGCAGCAGCGTGGCGGTGATGGATGGGGTGGGATATGCTTGGCTGGCCGTCGGCGCGCCCGGCGAGAACAGCGATCACGGCGCGGTCTATCTGTTTGCTATCAATTCATTCTATCCCGCCTCCACAGCAATCCGGCTGGCCCCGCCCGACCCCGATTACAATACCGCCGAAGCCTTTGGATCGAGCGTCGCATTCTCAGAGGGCTTGCAACTCGCCGTGGGTGCGCCCGCCGATGACGCCGCCAGTTCGAATGCCGGAGCCGTCTATCTATTTGAAAAAGACCGCGGTGGCATCGAGGCTTGGGGGCAGCTCAAAAAGCTCAACCGACCCTTGGGTGAAACACTCGCCGGCTTCGGTAGCTCGGTGGCTTTCGGCACCCATCATCTCGCCGTGGCGTTGCCGCCTGCCGCTGCCAGCCAAGGGAAAATTTTCATTTTCACCCAAGACACGGGAGGCGTGAGCAATTGGGGTTCTACGGTAACCATCAGCGCCCCGGCCGGTTGTCCGCCGGGCTTTGCCTCGGCCCTCGCCGCTTTTCCCGGTGATGGCAAGTTCGCTGTTGGCGCGCCCGGCAGCGGTGGCGATTCCAAGGCCGGCATCGCCGCGGTCCCCGGCAAGGCTTACATTTTTCACCTCAATGACGGGGCCTTTACCACCCTGACCACTCTGGCAGAACTCGGCGGCAGCTCCGCCGAGGGTTATGGCTTCGGCAGTGCGCTCGCCATCCACGGCACGCGCGTCGTGGTCGGCAATCCGAATTTCGGCAGCGGCAAAACCTTCACCTACGATGTCACCGACGCCAGCCCGCGGGCCTGGAGCCTGCTGCACACCCGTGAGGCAGCGCTCGCCGGTGACGGTCTGGGCAGTGCCGTCGCCACTTCCGATATCTTCACTTTCAGCGCCGCGCCCGGATCCGATCTGGCTGGCACCAATGCCGGCGCGGTCG
Source organism: Verrucomicrobiota bacterium (assembly GCA_037132955.1). Lineage (GTDB taxonomy): Bacteria > Verrucomicrobiota > Verrucomicrobiia > Verrucomicrobiales > Akkermansiaceae > Luteolibacter. Next base: position 2,572 of record JBAXPF010000421.1, read on the forward strand.
TCGTCGATCGCTCGGGCAGTTACGAAGTGTGGGCCGCCAATCAAGGGCCGGGCTTCACCCAGTGGCTGCCCGATCAGGACCCGGATGGCGACGGCCTGGGCAATCTCATGGAATTCGGTTTCGGCGGCAATCCGCTCGCGGCAGCCAGCCGACCGGCCTTTGCCATGGATTTCACCACCTTTACCAATGCCACCAGCACGTGGCCGGCCATGCGGTGGAGCCCGCCCACATTGTCCTACTCCGCCACGCTGCTAGACTATCAGATGGAGAGCAGCCCGGACCTCGCCACTTGGAGCACGGTGAGCCCTGCGGGCGGCCTCAGCCCCGGCGACCCGCCCGGCTGGTTTTTCCGCCTCACCACGCCGCGCGCCTTCTTCCGCCTTCACCTCCTCTATCCGAGTGAAGTCAACACCGACGGCGAAAGAGCCACCGTCGTCCCTTGAACCACCCCATCAGATTCGCCGTGCGCAAACGCTTTGTCTCACCTTGAGCGGGCCACTCTACATTGAATCACCAAAATAGTTGGACATCATACAAGCGCACACGCCCCTTTGTTTCGTCACCCCGCTGCTGGCTGTTGCCGCCAGTGTTAGCGCCCACATAGGTCGGACTTTCAGCCCTCGAATATCCTGACGGCACCTGACCTTGGGCGTTGCCCAAGGCGCGCCCAAGGCTGGGATGGGATGGGCCGTTGGCCCGGAGATCCAAGCCGGGAACCGTGGAAATGCGCCCAAGTATCTTCCACCGGGATCTGGAACTGTGAACCTTGCACTTCGCACTTGGCAGGGGCGTCTGGCCGCGCCATGGTTCGGGCCTACACGACAGGGGAGCCCGGCGAGCACCGGGCTGAGATTTTCCAAAGCGCGGAAAAGACCCTCCGAACCTGACGCGGGTCATGCCGCCGGAGGGAGTCGAA
>JBAXPF010000422.1:0-3464 GCA_037132955.1 Verrucomicrobiota bacterium
CGCCGCGAGCGTGGTCATGAGCGCCGCCCCCAGAATCAAGGGCAGCGCCTGCCTGGCGGCCTCCGTCAACGCCCGCACCCGCGGCAGACGCCCGGGACACAACAACGCCAAGCCGAGCCGCATGCCCGCCATGCCGGCAACCACCATGCCTAACAACTCAAGCGCCGAGTGCCCGCTCACAAACGTCCAGAACGACTCGGGATTGCAGGCATAATTCACATAGCCGGCCGCCGCGCCCATGTAGAGGCCGTTGAAAAACAGGAAAAACAAGCTACCGAGACCGGCCGCCATGCCGCCGGCGAAGGTTCTGAAATCAATCCCCACGTTGTTTTGGATATAGTGGCAGAACATCATGAAATTCGAGCCATACTCGGATCGCAGATGGGCGATCTGATCCTCCCTGCCGCCATACATCCGGTCCATCGAAGCCATCCCGTCCGCGCCCAGAATCGCCTGCACCCATTGGATGTCATAAGCCGCGGACAGCATCACCGCGAAAAACGGCAACCAGAACACCGCGTTGCACAACCCGAACAAGCGCCACTCCCGCCGCACCGTCTGGGGAAACCTAACCGCCACGAACTCGGCAAACATCATCCACCCGCCGCGCCGGTTCCGATAGAGCATCTCATACCCCCGGATCACCTGCGCGTTGAGCTGCCCGGTCAACCGCTCCCCATACATCCGGAAACCCGCCAACGCCAAATCCACACATAACTCGCGAAACCGCCGTGGCAATTGCCCCGCTTCCGCACCCGGCCGGCCTTTCTCCATGCCCTCCACCAGGCGCTCATACTCCGCCCAGCGTGCCTGGTTCTTGTGCTCGAAATCCCCTACGGTCATTGGCTTGTTAGTTTGTTAGACAACTGGTGATCTCGGGGTGGACTGTCCCGGCCCCTGTTTCCGCACCTGCACCCAATGGGCCATGGCCATGAGCCGGCTCGCCCCCGTGGCGCCCACGGCCCCGCTCAAGGCGCTGGCCTGGTCGGCGATTTCCTCCCGCCGGGCCGCCGACCACAAGCCGGCCCGCTCGCGAAACAACACCAACGCCCGCGTTTCATCCGCCGTGAGACCCACCGGCAAGGGCACCGGCGCAATCGGCGGCGGCATGGCCGGCAGCGGCATCAGCGGCGGCCGGTCATAAATGACCACGGTGCCCGCCGCCAGATCCCCCAAGCGTTGGAACCGGCTCGTCGCCAGACAACTCGCCAGCCCGAAGCCATAGGTGAACAGCGGCATGCCATCCACCCAGCGCAGTAGGTTTCTAACAAACGCCTGGCCGAATGTCAGCGGGGAACCGGTCACCTGCACCACGCGCAACCCGCAGACGCGCTTGCCGGGAGTGGCACCGCGTTTACCGGCCTCAAAGATCATGGGATAAAACCACTCCATCAAAAAGCCCGCCAGCACCAACATTCCGCGTGCCACCCGCTCGCCCAGGGCGATCCCTGACAAAATCAGAATGATGGAAGCCACGCCCATGACCCCCAGACGAATACCGAAATCCAGCGCATAGGCGCCGGCCCGCAGCATCGGTCCGGCCACCCGCAAGCGGATTTCCACCCCTTCCGCGAGTTCCACCGCCTGCAAAGTATCGAGTTTACGCACCGTCACGATCAATTGATGACCGAACCTAGCGGGTTTAGCCGCCGCGTAAAGCCCGGGATGGCGGTTTTTGCGTGGCGCCAGCGCGAGCGATCGTTGAAAGGAGAATTAGAGTCCGGTGGGACGATCGACAAAGTCCCAAGGCAAGTTGAAGTGCCGGGCGAGTTCCGCGCCGAGCGCCTTGACGCCGAAGGTTTCGGTTGCGTAATGGCCAGCCAAAAACACATTGATCCCCAACTCCTCCGCCAGCGGAAAACTCCAATGCGGCCCCTCACCGCTAACAAACGCATCCACGCCTGCGGCCGCCACCCGCGCCACCTCGCTGCCCGCGCCGCCCGTCACCAGACCGATGCTGGCAATCCGCTCCGGGCCGCCGGCACTCACCTGCACCGGCCCGTCGACGGTTTCCATCAGCCGCTGGCGCAATTCCTCGCGGGTCCCCTCCCACGCGCCGCGCACGCCGACAGCCAGTCCTTTCCAATCCAAAAACGGCGAGATTTCCCGCATGCCGATTGCCCGCGCCAAGCACATGTTATTGCCCCATACCGGATGCACATCGAGCGGCAAGTGCGCGGAATAGATGGCTAGCCCGGCGTCCATGGCGGTTTTGAGTTTGTGGTAAAGCGCGCCGCGCACCGGTTGCGCCCCTTGCCAAAACATCCCGTGATGGACTAACAACAATCCCGGACCTCCCGCCGCGGCCGCTGTCACCACCGCCAGCGAGGCGTCCACCGCCGTGATGATGCGCCCGACCTCCCCGGCGTTCGCCAGTTGCAAGCCATTCAAGGCTCCCGGGTAATCCGGGATGGCCGCAATATCTAACTGCTCGTCCAGCAACGCCACCAAGTCATTGAGTGCAACCATGCGCGAGTTTAGTCATGCCGGCTCCAAATGACAATGTCCGGTGTGGGTTGCGCGTCATTTCCCGCGATAAAGTTCCGCAGTTCCCCGGCCAACTCGGACCGCCACTCGAGCATGCGGCCTGCCCACGGCACCGCCAACACCGCCGCATGCAGCGCATGCCGGGGCAAAATCAAGCGCCGCTCCAGGTCCGGCGTCCAGCCTGCCTCCATCCAGTCGGTGTATTCCCGGCCGCTGCCCGAATACAACTTGTCACCCACCACCGGATACCCGCAGTGGGCCAGATGCACCCGGATTTGATGCATTCTGCCGGTTTCGGGAAAGCAGCGCAGCAAGGCAAAGCGGCCTTCCTTGCGTTCAAAGCGTTGCTCCACCGCAAACCGCGTCCGGCAATATTTGCCCGCTGGATGCACCCTTTGCCGCACCCAAATCGCCGATGGCCCGATGTCCCCCGCCCGCAGGAGCGGTTCCTCACACACCCAGGCCTCCGCCTCCGGCCAACCTAACACAACGGCCAGATACTCCTTGCGCGCCTCCCGCCGCGTGAACACGCCGCCAAGTTCCCGCGCCGCCGCCGCATGCTTGGACACCAGCACCACCCCGCTCGTCTCCCGGTCGAGACGCGTCACAATCCCCGGCCCCGCCCCGTTTTCCAACTCATAAGCCAGCAGCATCCCGATCCCGCCTAACAAGGTTGGCTCCGGCTTGCGGTTGGCCGGATGCACGATCAAGGGCGCCGGTTTGTCCACCACGATCCAATCGTCGCTTTCATCAAGCACCTTGAAATTGATGACCACCTGCAAACTCACTCGCCGAGTCTCCGCGATCACCCCGGGTTTTCAAGTCACAAAAAATCCTCCGGATTTCCCCTGCCATCGCGTTAAGCCCCAGCACATCGGTGGTTTTACCGACTGGACAAGGCACACGGCCATAACTAGGTTAGCGCCGCCGGATGGGTGGGGTCCATGCTCAAGGCGGCGGCTCCGCTCCCTTGATCA
>JBAXPF010000423.1:0-3442 GCA_037132955.1 Verrucomicrobiota bacterium
AACCTACGACCTCAATTCGGAAATCTCATACGGTATCAATTCGGCCCGTAACAGTGAGGATGGCTGATGGCTTGTTGCGTTGTGTGTAGGTATTATCCCCAAGCTGGCCCTGTTGATTCCAACCCCAAGTCGCCACCGTGCCGTCCGAACAAAGGGCGGCGCTGTGATAACTGCCCGCCGTGATCGCGACCACGGTTTTTCCGGCCAACGGTGTTCCCGCCGTGACCACCGCCACCGGCACGTTGCGCTGGGTCGTGGTGTCGTCGCCCAACTGGCCGTAATAATTGAATCCCCAGGCGACCAGTGTACCGTCGGAACACAAGACCAAACTGTGACTGGCTCCCGCCGCGAGGGCGATGAGGGACTTGCCCTCCAATGGCGTCCCGGCCGTGGGCACAACCAGCGGAGTATCCTGTTCGATCCCGGAACTATCACCCAGCTGGCCTTCGTAATTGCGTCCCCACGCGACCAGCGTGCCATCCGAACAAAGTGCCAGACTGTGGTTGGCTCCGCCAGCGAGGTTGAGGACGGTCTTGCCCGCCAGCGCGCCGAGCGTCCTCACCGGCAGGAGCCGCTGGGTCACGCTATTGTCGCCGAGCTGGCCGCTCGAGTTCTGACCCCAGGCATAAACCCGGGTGGCGGCCCACACCAGCACCAGGTCATTGCCACTACCGCCATAGTAGTTGGCCACAAAATGATAGGTGATCCCGCCGAAATCCAGCGCGACCGCCTGCCCTTGGGCAATATTGCTGAAAACCCCGTCGATGAATCCCAACCCCGTGTTCTTCACCACCGTCAGCTCCGTGCCCGGGTCAGGAGCGAAGGCGAGTGCTAGAGCCACGCTGTTATCCGTGGCCTCATAACTGCCGGCTGTGACCGCCACATCGCCCGCCGCATGATAGGTATAGACCACGGGCACCGGCGCGGCCCGTGTCACCACCACGGTGTAGGTCCGCACGACGGTTGCATCGGATGAGGTGACTCTGAAATCCACCGGATTGACCCCCACATTCAATAGCAGGGTGGCGGTGGCACTGCCGGAGGAAACGGTGGCATAACTCCCATTGTTGACCCGCACCTGCAGCGTGGCATTCGCGTCCGCAGAGACTGGCGTGAATGTCATGTGCGACGTGTTCACGCTCGCGGTGTAGCTGGTGGTGCCGCTGGCAAAGGCCGGACTCAAGGTGCCGGAGCTAGGCGCCAGGCTGACCAGGTTGGCGTCACTGCTGAGCGTGGCGAACGTCAGGTCCGCGCCAGCCGTGCTGCCGGCACTGCTCACGCCTTTCACACGATAGTGATAAGTTGTGTTAGGTGTTAGCCCGGTCAAGGTGTTGCTCACGGTGGTCAGGCTGTTGCCGCTCACCGGCGTGGGCGTGGCGGCGGCGTTGGTGCCGTAGTCACTGCTGGTGCCGTAGTCAAAGGATGCCGCGGTGCTGCTGCCGTAGGCGTAAACCGTGCCGTTCAGGGTGGCGCTTGAGGCAAACACCGCAGTCGCCCCCAGGGTGGTCACGGTGGGTGGCGGCGGAGCTGACGAAGCCACCAGCGCCATGCCGTGATCGGCGTAGGAACCGCTGACACCCCGGATGATGCGTTCCCCCGCGGCGAGCGAAGATGTATTGACCGCAAGCGGCACACTGCGCTGGGTAACGGAGTTGTCGCCGAGTTGACCGGAAGTGTTTTTACCCCAAGCCGCCAGGGTGCCATCCGTGCACCATGCCAAACTGTGGCTGGTGCCCGCCGCTATGGAGCCCACCGTCCGGGTGGCCAAGGGCGTGCCGGTCGTGGCCACGGCCACCGCCAGATGCCGTTCAGTTAGAGTGGCATCGCCGAGCTGACCGGAGGTATTGAGTCCCCAGGCGGCGAGGGTTCCATCCGAACACAGCGCGAGGCTGTGGTGCTCACCCGTGGCGATGGCCACCACCGTTTTGTTAGCCAAGGCCGTGCCGGCGATGGTCACCGCCACTGGCGAGTAGCGGCTGGTGGTGGAATTGTCGCCGATTTGGCCGGCGAAGTTGTATCCCCAGGCGGCAAGGGTGCCATCGGCGCAGAGGGCCAAGGCATGATTCACGTTGGTGGAGATGGCGACCACCGGGCGATTGAAGAGCACGCCATTGAGAGCGACCAAGACCGGCACGGCGGAAAGGGCGCCGGTGGTGTCGCCTAGCTGGCCGTTGGCATTATAGCCCCAGGCCGCCACCCTGCCGTCGGAACAAAGGGCCAGACTGTGCAGGTAGCCTGCGGCAATGCCCACCACCGTCCGGCCTGCCAAGGCGGTCCCCACTGTTTTTACAGCCACGGGCAGCAGACGGTTGACCAACGTTTCATCACCGAGTTGGCCGGAATTGTTGTAACCCCATGCGACCAAGGTACCGTCCGAGCAAAGCGCCATGCTGTGATAGGTGCCGGTCGCGATGGCCGCCACGGTCTTACCTGCCAAGGGGGTGCCGGCCTTCGTCACGGCCACGGGCACGTTGCGCTGAGTGGTGGTGCCATCGCCGAGTTGGCCATAGGTGTTTTGGCCCCAAGCGGCCAACGTTCCATCCGAACACAACGCCAAGCTATGGGTTTGCCCGATGGCATGGGCCACCACCGTCTTGCCGGCGAGCACGCCCGTGGCCGTCACGCGCACCGGCAGGTTGCGTTGGGTGGTGGTGTTATCGCCGAGTTGGCCATTGGCGTTTTGCCCCCAACCGAATGAGCTGGTGTTAGCCCAGACGAGCACCAGATCATTGCCGGTTCCGCCGAAGTAATTGGCCACAAAATAATACACCGTCCCGCCATAACTCAGAGCCACCCCCTGGCCATGGGCGAGATTGTCGAAGCTGCCAGCAATAAAGTCCATCCCCGTCGCCCTCACAACGGTTAGCTCCGTGCCAACCGCGGGAGCAAAATTGAGGGTGAAATTCACCGAGTTGCCGCTGGCCATGTAGCTAGCAGCCGTGACCGGCACATCACCCGCCGCATTGAACGTCGCGTTCAGCGTCGCCGCCCGCGCAGCCCCCACTGCGACAAGCAGCGTAACGGCCACGCGTACAATAAAAAACACACAAGTGTCCAAAATTGGGTTTGTTGGATTGGAATCGCCGCAGATGACGGCCGTCGGGCGGCCAGCTATCGGTGAGTGTCACCCACTCCCCGAAATTCACAATAATAAATGAAAATTATTTAGGGCGAGGTGCCTCCACCCACGACAGATCGGGCGCATCTCGACGGCATGGGGTAAGCACCGTGTTTCTTGACGATATCATGAAACTCTCGAGGTTTTGCCTTGCCGTGCGGCTGTTACCAGCGGCCACCATCGCACCGGCAGCGAACCCACCCAACACGAAGGACGCGCCGGACAGGGAACGACACTTGCCAAGTGTCGTGCTTATGCGTGGAGGAAGACGGGACTTGGCAAGTCCCGCTCCATGCCAGCCGCAGTCTGCGGGTGATCTCTTCA
>JBAXPF010000424.1:0-3432 GCA_037132955.1 Verrucomicrobiota bacterium
ATTCTGCGCAAAAAATCGCTCGACTGGAAAGTGCGCGTCGATGAGTCGGTGCTGCTGTTTCTGGCGGAGAAAATCCGCACCAACGTCCGCCGCCTGGAAGGTGCCCTGATGCGGGTGGCCACCTACGCCTCGCTGGCCGGCGAAAGCGTGACGGTGGACAAGGTCGAGCACCTGCTGCGCGACCTGATCCGTGAGGAAGCCAGCCGCCAGGTGAGCATTGACGCGATCCAAAAGGCCGTGGCCGAGCACTTCGACGTCCGCCTGGCCGACATGACCAGCCGGCGGCGGCCCGCCAGCATCGCGTTCCCACGGCAGATCGCGATGTATTTGAGCCGTTCGCTGACCAAGGGCTCGCTGATGGAGATCGGCGAGGCGTTTGGCGGGCGCGACCACGGCACCGTCATCCACGCCTGCAAGAAGGTCAACGAGCGCATCGACCAGGAGGCCGGCTTGAAAGAGACCGTCGCGCGCATCGAGTCGCAACTGCGCCGTTAAATAATGCTAGGAAATTGCTTTTGGGTTAAGGCCGATGCAAGAGCCGGTGGCCGGACCGGAGGGCGGACCGGAGGGCGGGGAAAAGGAGGGTGTTTGTTGAAATGCAACACCTGACCCTATTCACGGGGGGCTGGATGTCCTTGTTTGTCCAGAGAAGGCGCCTCGACCGAGATTCTTCAACGCGACACTGACAGAAGCGCACACTAGAAGGAGAAAGATCTTCGAGAATACGCCGGATAAACCTTTGCTTGTTCCTGTCTCGGCAGTCGACGGTATTGGGGTGCTTAAGGTTGATTGGTCATCGGAGGCGAGAAGATTAATGTTGCAGCGAGGGCAAATTTCCGCGTCCATAAAGTTGTTTAGCGAAGCTCCACAATGTGGGCATGATTTTGCTTGGAATAGTTTCATATATTGCTATTGGTATGGGGTTTATTAAAGGGCTCATTTGCCGCCAAGTGTTATAAAGCGAATATAGATAGGCAGTCGCTCATCGGGTTCATTAGAACGGCTAACGGGTGGGTGACAAGTCAATAAGTGGGGGATTCTGATTTGGGGAGGGGTTTTCGTGATTTTCGGGATTGAAGCAGAGGATGGCGGTGAGGGTTACGAGGGTTCGGAAGTCGAGGCCGGGAGGGTAGGGGGCTTGGTCGGCGAGGATCATGCGGACGGCGGATTTCCAGGCATTGAATTTGTCGGGAAAGGGAGACTCGTCGAGGGCCGAGTCGTAGTAGCCGTCGGTGGTGAGGATGGGCTTGTATATGGGGCCGTGTTTGCTGTGGATCTTGGTCCGCAGCAGTAGGTTGGGTGAGGAATGGGGCGAGAGGACATAGTAGGCGGCGGCGATTTTGTCTTTTTGCCACCATCCGTGGTCGAGATGGTCGGTGGCCCCGGTGTTAGGGACGTTTAAGACGCTTGCGGCGTGCTCGACGAAGCGGTGGTGCAGCAGGGCGTGTGGCAGTTTGGCGCGTGCCTGAGCGGCGACCTCGGCAACCAAGTGCAGGCCGACAGCACGATGGTCAACAACGGGGTGAAGACGCGCACCCAATGGGCCGCCGAGCTGGGCAACGACTTTGACGACGTGATCGACACCACGGTCGCTGAGATCCAAAAAATGCAGCGCGTCAGCAAGGAGAAGGGGATCCCGCTGGAACTGCTGGTGCAGACCTTGAGCTCTCCCACCGCAAACCTCGCCAACCTGGCCAAGGCCAAGGCCGGGATTTCCGACACGCCGCCGCCCGCGCCGGGGTTGATCGGCACAGCCGGGGACAAGGCCGCTACGGGGGTCATCGACCTGCTCAGCGCGGTGGGCCGCGGCGAGATCGACCGCGACCGCGACAGCGCCCGCATGACGCTGGTGGAGGTTTACGGGATGGAGATGGCCAGCGCGCTGGCGGTGCTGCCGGGATAGTGTGATAAATTACTTCCACTGATCGGGAAGCACAACGCTGTTGGCAATAAGAGTGAACAATGGTCTCATCTCTTCCATTTGCTCCTTTGCGGTGATTTTTCCACCTGGGAGACTGGTCACAGCGCACTGGATCTGAACCATGGTCGAACCAGAGCAAAAAATGTAGCTGATAATATGCTGTTCGATGATCATTCCTGCTCTCTCCGTCCGGTTGGAGAATTCTACAATGCCCGCTGGGAGGCCTTCGATCTTAGTAGGTCTGCCACTAATGAAATTACTTCCTTCCGGCAAAAACTCTTTCAATGATTCTTCCGTAAACAGGGCTTTTGCTTCTTCATTGCTTAATGTCGCTCCTCCGGGAAGACTCTTAGTGATAATCATGAAAAGCTCAGTCCCAGTGCCTCCATTGCTGACAAACTTCTGGAGAATATTCGGTCTATTTCCTTCTTTTGCTACCCAACTGTTCGGATATGAAATCGTCATATTCAAGCCTTTGGCCTTTGCGTGTTTATCGGTCGAAAACTTGGTCTTCTGGCCATTCGTGAATTCCGCAACGGTTGGAGAGACAGCCTCCAGTCTTGGTGAGATAGCGACAAATGCGAATGCCAGCGATAAAATTAGTTTGATCATAATGTGAGTGGTTTTCTTGCGAGCAGTTTAATTCAATGACGTGTGGGTTTAATGCTTATTAGACGAACATGTCGTTGAACGAGGTGCAAATGCAACCCGTATGGGCGCTTCTCTGCGATGTCGACCATGAGTGGGTTTTAGGCCGACATGAAGGACCCGTCTAGCAATTAATGCGGAGAATGTTGTATTTGCCAGAATTCCCATGGGAGCAGGGGATGTCAAGGGGCCGCTTTTTGTGCAAAGCGGAAAGCTGCAAGGAAGAGGCGAGTATGTATACTCGCGGTCCCTTTCCTTGACACCCTAGCGCTAGGGTATGCAGCCAGCCGATGAATCCCCCAAGCGTGTCTCGACCAAACTCGACGGGGTGTATGCGCGGGCGACGGCGGCGGGGATCGAGTCCAAGAGCGGCAAGCCGCTGGACCTGCCGCACATCCACAAGCGGCTGGAGCGGCACTTCCGCAAGTATCCGGACGGCGAGCTGAAAGGCGAGTTGTTTCGCCCGGGCGCGGGAGTGGAAAAGATCGCGGGCGAGGTTAAAGCGGGCGGGAGCGTGGCCAAGGGTTTGCGGATTCATCTGTTTCCCGACCAGGGGCCGCGACCGTTGCCGGTGGGGGCGGTGCGGCGGGTCCATGCCCAGACGGCCAAGACCGCAGGCGACGTGGACCGGATCTACCAGAAGGCGGTAAAGCGCGGCGAGGAGGGGGTGATGATCCGCCATCCGGACGGGACCATCGAGAAGCGCAAGCCGCGCGACACGTCCGAGCATGTGGTCACCCGGGCCAGCGCCGGCACGCGCGGGGTGATGGAGGTGGCGACGGCGGGCGAGCGGCTTCCACGGGGCGCGGGTGGGCGCGGTGCTGGGGGGGGGGTGTCGGCGGCCTGAGCAATCCGAAGCGCAA
>JBAXPF010000425.1:0-3431 GCA_037132955.1 Verrucomicrobiota bacterium
TCCGGTTACCGCCTCTTTCAACGGCCTTCACCGGGAAAGCAATTTCCTAGCAATCCGTTTTTCGGCTACTTGATGGCCATTATTGAAAAGGAGATCGCCCTGGCAGACGCCGAGGCCAAGGAACGGAGTCGGCAATTCACCGATTCACAGGTGCGCTCGTCGCTGATCAAGGCGATCAAGACCGCCAAAGGCGAAAAGCCCGCAATCCCGGCAGGTTCCGAGCACGAAAGGTTGCTTGCGGACCTCATTCCAAGGATTCTGCGCAAACGGGAGGATATCCTCACGCGGGTTGTTGACGAGGACGACGAGGAACCGGCGGAGGACGACGCATCCCCAGCTGAACCCGTGCTGCTGAGCTATTGGATTCTGGCGATGGAGGCCGTCGTATCGTCGATGAAGATTCGAACCCAAATGACCCCTGGCTCGCGTGGCTATCTCGACTTCATCCAAGATTTCGTCAAGACGACCCCTGCCGCTTTTGTGGGGGAAATGTGACCGCCGGTGCCCCTGAACTGCCAATGCACCCGCCGCATTGTAGCGGCGCGTCTATGACCGCCGATGCCCCTGATCCGCCCATGAACCCGCTGCATTGTAGCGGCGCGTCTATGATCGCCGCTGATCAGGAGTCGTCGTATTCTATTTGTCTGTCACCCTGACGTGGCGAGGATCTCCAAAATTCCAAGCTCGACACGCGGGGGGCGAACCGCCTCACTTCAAACCGTGAGCGATTTCCAGGATTCATTCAATCAGAACAACGGGATGCTGAACGCCATGGGCAACATGGCCGCCATCAACCAGCGCAACCGGCTCATCGCCGAGCAAAAGGAACAAGCGTCGGCTATCCGCGAGCAGACCGCCGCGCTGGAGAAGCGCAACAGCATCGAGGCCGACCGCGCGACCCTGGAGCGCCAGCGCCTCGAGATCGAAAAACAGCGGCAGCGGGCGGATGAGGCGGAGCGTGAGATGCGCAAGCAGCAGGCCGAGCAACTCAAGCAACTCCGCAACCTCATGGCCGACAGCTTCGCCACCCTCGAACGCCTGGAAAAACTCCGCCCGGCTAACTGATCCATCTCTCCCATCTCTCCCATCTCTCCCATCTCTCCCATCTCTCCCATCTCTCCCATCTCCCAAATGGACGACCCCTTCCTCCGCACCGCGGCCGCCTTGCAGGCCAACCTCGCCCTCCTCGACGCCCAGTCGGACGCCTTCACCGAGTTTTCGGACATGCAGGTGCTTCGCCAAATAAAGTCGCGGCTGGCCGATTACATCGCCGGCCACGCCGCCAAGGGCGATCTGCCGCCAGATCCGCTCCGCGTGATCAAGGGGCGCTTGGAGGTTGTCGCGCGGTTCTTCGCGGAGGCGGACAAGGCCAGCAGCCAGATTCTGGAATGGAACAAGAATTGGCTGAAATCCATTCCCGAGGTGGGGATTGATGAATTGCAGGCGGCAAAAGTCGAGCTTGAAGCGTTGGTGGCGGGCCTCCCGCTACTCCAGGAGCAACTGCGGCAGCAGATCATACCGCTGGACTGGGATGCCGCGACCTCCGATCTCCATCCCGAACTCCTGTTGTGTGCGGAGTGCTGCGGGGAGGTGAAACTTCCCAAGGATGCAAAAACGCGCGGCGGTCTGCACGGTTTTGCGCATGGCACCGGAAATCTGGCACGGCGCGTCGAAAGACACCTCGCGGCCATGGCCGGGCGCATCCGTGAGCTTGTGGCGCTGCGGGAAGAGCACCTGAATAAGATTCGCATCGCAGAGTCTCTCATCACAGCCCATGACTTCCGCAGCGCCTCGGCGGTTCTGGATTCAATGGAGCAGAAATTTACTAATGTTCCCTACAAGCCCGTGGTTCAGGCCAATGCCAAATTGCTCGCCAAATACGGCGCGATTGTGACTCTGGAGCGCACCCTTGAAGAGAAGTTCAAGACTGGCGGGTGGAAGGGGCTAACGAAAGATTTCGCCCAGCTCGAGGCGGGCATCGACCAGCCTAACTCAGAACTCGGCCGGGAATGCCTCGCACTGCTGGCCTCGATGGAAAGCCAGCTCGCGGCGTTTCTCGCGGCGCGGCGCTCGCGGCGGATGAAAACCACAGCCATCCTTGCCCTTGCCGTGCTCGTCGTGCTTGCGACTGCCGGAGGGCTGATTGTACTCAATGAGCAAGCCGAGAAAGCAAGAATCGAAGCCGTGGCGCAAGCCGAGCGTGAGAAGGTCGCAAAAGTCGCGCAGGCCATCCCCCGCCTAGAGAAATCCATAGCCACTAAAGACGCATTCGGGGCGGAAGATGCCTTGGCGGAGTTGGAGGCCCTGATTCCGGATGATGTGCGCCTGACGGGATGGAGCGGGCAGGTCGCCGCCGTGCCGGGAACAACCCGAATTGTAGATCTCGGCGGTGGCGTGACGATGGACTTGGTGTTGATCAGTTCCGGCACGTTCACCATGGGCTCGGACAAGGGCGGGAACGAGCGGGCCCACCAGGTCACCCTCACCAAGCCGTTCTATCTCGGCAAAACCGAGGTCACGCAGGAGCAATGGCAACAAGTCATGGGCGGCAATCCCAGTGAATTCAAGGACGCGAAGAATCCCGTCGAGAATGTGAGTTGGGACGACTGTCAGGAATTTGTGGTGAAGTTGCGGAAGAAAGTGCCGGGGCAGACATTCCGCTTGCCGACGGAGGCGGAGTGGGAATACGCCTGCCGGGCTGGAACTACGGGGGATTATGCTGGAAATCTCGACGACATGGCATGGTATGATGACAACAGCGGCAGCAAGACCCATCCAGTTGGTCAGAAGAAGCCGAACGCGTGGGGATTGTATGACATGCATGGCAATGTCTGGGAATGGTGCGCGGATTGGTATGGAGATGACCCGCACGGTGCGGTCACCGATCCGACCGGACCTAACACAGGCTCGGCGCGCGTGGGCCGCGGCGGCTCTTGGTACCGCGACGGCTCGGGCTGCCGCTCGGCCAACCGCCGCAGGAGCACGCCCGGCATCCGGAACCGCAACTTAGGCTTCCGGGTGGCCGCAGTTCCAGTGGGGCCATGAGCCAGCTAACCAGGGCGAGGCTGCAGGAGCGGGGGTGAGGGACGAATCCCCGGCGAGTGCAAGGCGAGCGGCCGGATTGGCGTAAACAGCCGGATTTGAAATGCCCCCAGCCGCGCAGCTGTCGAAATTTTTCTGCACAAAACCATGGCCTATCAAACCTTCAGATTGCCGGTGGCAGCGTCACTATTCTATTTGTCTGTCACTCTGACGTTGAGCACCGCTCATTACGGCAGGCGGCCTTGCCAGTAATCCGGGATTCTATTTTGATGCGCTATGGCCGCTACCACAATCGATTCACCTCGGATGCAGTAGGCGATGTAGTAGGGAAACACCAACCCCCATTTCCCCGCCCTCCGGTCCGGTTACCGCCTCTTTCAACGGCCTTC
>JBAXPF010000426.1:0-3427 GCA_037132955.1 Verrucomicrobiota bacterium
GGTTCTTTCACGTCTGGATATACCATATAATTCGAATTAATTCCATGATATTAAATAAGCATAATGAACCTGTACGCATACTTCTCACGGAAGCCTACACAGATGCCAATGTCGGTTCGGGCGCTCTTGTTGAAAACTCACTCGTACTGTTGCGGGAGCGTTTTCCTGACGCGCAAATACGGATACTGGCCATTTACCCTCCCGCGTTCGAGGATATGTGCCCCGGTGGAGTTCTGCCGGATCCGTTTTCTTATCCCTATAAAAAGAGCAAGCTCAAGAAGTTTTTTTGGATTACCTACACAATATGGTGGATGGTGATTGTGTGGGTCCAAGCCCGCCTGGGGATTGGGAGATTTTATTTGTTTGCATCCAAAGTGAATTCTTATATTTGGGCGGATTTAGTAATCAGCGTGCATGCCGAACGCATCAAAGAGTCGTTTTACGTCGACGCGCTTTATACACTATTCAGTTTTCATATCGCCCATCTGTTAAAGAAAAAGGTGATCCTGTTTCCATGCACTCTTGGTCCCTATGGGTTCGGCACCAAAGCTTTGGTAGACCGGTGGCTACGCGATGTGGATGTCTTATTCACACGCGACGAAGCTTCCTACAAAATCGCGCGTCAAGCAGAAGGAATAGACCTGGGAAGAATTGTCAACTGTCCGGATGTCGCGATCATCCAGAAACATATCGGGCGCAGTGAGGCGCTTGAATTGATCGGTTGCCTTCCCGAAGATAAGTTGGTGGGCATATCTGTCATGAAGTGGAGATATATCAAGGGCGATGTCACGCCTTATAGCAATTATAAGGCCTACGTCGCCGAGATGGCCAGGGTGGCTGATCACGTCATCAAAACCTATGGTGTGAAGGTCGTGCTGTATCCCACGAACTATGCCATCCGCGGTTGCACCACAGAAGACAGGGAAGCGGCTAGAGACGTTTACAAGCTTGCTTCCTGCAAGAAAAATATTATTTGCATTGAGCGATTTTTGAGTCCCTCTGAACTCAAGGGTGCCTTGGCTTGTTCGGAAGTCAATATTGTAACGCGAATGCATGCCTGTATCTTTTCCACCGGTGCCGGCGTCCCTACCGTGTCGGTGAACTACCTGTACAAACTTCGGGAGTACATGGATGCGCTTGGTTTGTCCGAATATTCGATTGACATCGAGGAATTTAATGCGGCCTGGATGAATCAGGCGTTCGATAAAATTTGGATCCGGCGCGGTGAAATACGGCTACAAATTGATCAACGATTGGCCGCGATGCGAGCCCGACTCAAGACCATGATGGATATACTTCTTGAGTTTCCGCCCGCATTTCCGAAGTCAATTAACAGTCAAAATGATGATTCTTGTTTCGATACCATCGATAAAAAGCGCACACTTCCTAAGTTTTCAATTGTTACTGCCAGTTACCGTCAGCTCAATTTCCTGAAATGCTGCGCGGCCAGCGTGCAGGATCAGACCGGCAATTTCCAACTGGAACACCTGATCCATGACGGTGGCACCGGCAGCGCGTTCGACCAGTGGGCGGCGGAGCAGGTGGGGGCGGTGTGTGTTTCGGAAAAGGACGACGGGATGTATGACGCGATCAATCGCGGCTTTCGCGAGGCCACGGGCGAGATCGTGGCTTGGCTGAATTGCGACGAGCAGTATTTGCCGGGGTCCTTGGAGCGGGTCGCCCGGTATTTTGACACCCATCCGGAAGTCGATATTGTGTTCGGTGATGTCATTCTGGTGAACGAAGTGATGACCCCACTCGGTTATCGGAGGGCGGTCATGCCGAGCATCGGCCATATCCGCCACAGTCATCTCAGCACGTTTTCGGCCGCGACGTTTTTCCGCAGGCGGGTGCTGGACGAAGGGCATTATTTGCAGACCCGTTGGCAAACCATCGCCGACGCGGTGTGGATTGAAGAGCTGCTGGCGGCGGGATACCGGGCGGCGATCATTCGCGAGCCGCTGGCGATCTTCTGCATGCTTGGCTCCAACCTCGGTCAATCCTCGCTGCTCTTTCAAGAACGACGCGCATGGGAAATCGAACTGGGCGCAACCGATCCATGGCGGAGGCAATGGCATATCCTGGAGTATCGCTTCAAGCGCCTGTGGGCGGGCGCTTACTGGCTGCGCAAGGTGCTCGTTTCCGCCTACGCTCCTGGCAATCAGAACCGCATGAGCCAGCGCAGGTGGGTAAGCGGCCAATGGACTTTGGCGAGAAATGAGGCGGCCAATATCCGGTCACAGCGCGAAGGGATGATGGGTGGCCTGGTGGCTCAAGGACACCGCAGCTACTTGGTCGCCATTCATGCGGCATGCTTGCTTGCCGTGGCGGTAGGTGTGGACAAAATGACGGAGGGTGACGCGGTCAAAGGGCCTTTGATCTTGTTGTTTTCTTTAATGTTCCTGTCGTTTCGCGCAAAAATCAGCCACTTGATCCCGATTGCCGGTTTGTATTTTCTGGCGTCGTGGTATCTGCTCAGTGAGCGCCCGTTCGACACGATGGTGGTGCGCCTCGGCACCTTCTCCCTGGGCGCGCTCCTGGCCATCTTCTGGGCGATCAGTTTGCGCAATCTGGCAGCGTGGGTTCAAGGCACGGTGGCGCTGATTCGCAAAATTCCGGTGCCGATCATCCTGACCGACCGCGAGGGCAAGATCATTCTGGTCAACCACGCGGCCTGTGGCTGCATGCAGGGCGACGAGCCAAGCTTCATCAGGAAGCAGCTCTATGCCATGGCTCGGGAGAGTGAGGATAAAAGCGTGGAGCTGTTGGCGATTTCGGATTGGGATGAGCGCCCGCCCGAAGGAGTGATGGGGCTGGTGTTTGACAAGGGAAGTCCAAAGATCTTGTCGCACGCCAGCGTGTTTGTGGTGGGCAAGGGGCGCTATCGATTTTACGCGTTCATGCTCAAGGACACTGACGAGACGGGCGCTGCCCCACTTGAGGCCACTTCCAAGAAATAATGAGCCAAAATCGCAAGCGGAGTCACGGGTCTAAAAGTCAAAGGTCTGAAAGTCGAAAGTCCAAGAACCGCGAATGTTGAGCTGACCTTCGACTTTTAGACTTTTCTCCCCTGCGGCCGAATCGCTCAGCCGCCGCATGAATGATGAGAGGTGGCATGAGGCCGTCGACTCTTCAATCTTGTGACCTTTAGACCTTTAGACCTTTAGACCTTTAGACTTCTTCCCGTTCTTCTCCTAATCTGCTCATCCGCAACGGGCGAGCCGCCCGTTCCCCACTTGAGGCCACTTCCAAGAAATAATGAGCCAAAATCGCAAGCGGAGTCACGGGTCTAAAAGTCAAAGGTCTGAAAGTCGAAAGTCCAAGAACCGCGAATGTTGAGCTGACCTTCGACTTTTGACTTTTAGACTTTTAGACTTTTAGACTTTTCTCCCCTGCGGCCGAATCGCTCAGCCGTCGCATGAATGAT
>JBAXPF010000427.1:0-3398 GCA_037132955.1 Verrucomicrobiota bacterium
GCGAACCGCAACGTCCGCAGTGATACCAAGCCATGTGTTTGTTGTTCACGCGGGGGAAAGTCTAGGGGGAAACCCAGTCAATGTGAAGCATCTCCCCGATGAGCCACTGGTTTTTTTGGGCACCCTTGGGAGGAGGGGTCAAGCGCAACGTCACCGCTTGTTCTAATAGGGGGGCATCGGCATGCTTTTCAGCCTCAAAAACCTTCTGCAGGGCGGTTTCTGCCGGCGTGCCAAGCTTCACATACCCCCAAATGACCAGGCTGCGGTCCGGTGCCAACATTTTGTACGCAGCGTACTCGGCCTCCGGGAAAACGAGTGAATAAAAATTCTCCGGCGTGAGGTAGGCGCGGATGACCCCGCCGGATCCCAGCCCCCGGTTGAGCGTCGCAAAATCGGTGTCACCGAGTCCTTGGGTGGCCTCCCAGTCGATCTGCAGTGTCTCACCTTCGCAGACGAAATAGAGGCCATAGCGGGAAAAGTCCGGCTTTTGGCCGCGCAAGACGCCGTGGCAAATGCCGCCCTTCACGCTGACCTCCCACGCGTGTTCGTTCGTGGGTTGCCAGTTGGGCGGGGCGTTCCAAGGTTGCCAATCGAGTTTGAGGCGTGCGGCCAACCGCGCTGCATGCCGGATGATAGGGTAGACCTCTTCGGGAGTTTTGGCCTTGGCATAGGCCGCCGCCAGATTGCGTGCGGTTTCTTCGCTTGAGCCGCCGATTTCAAAGCCTTTGACTTCATCAACTTTCGCCTCCGCGGCCAATTCGAGGGGCCTGGCGGAAGATTTTTTCCGGTCGATTAGGAACAACTCATTGATTGTTAGTGCCGCGACGAGCAACACCCCGATGGCAATTCCGATACACCAAAGCCAGAGCTGCGGTGCATGGGATTTTTTCCCCCAGTTTTTCCCTTCACCCTGCAGTTCCTCCGGTGCAGCCGGTTCCGGCCGGTCGCTTTTCGCAATCACCTTGTTGGCGTGAAACGGCGCTTCCTCAGGCAGTGGCTCCAATTTCACCACGGCACCGCCGAACTCCTTGAGTTGTACCTGGACTGGAGTTGGGGAATTTCTGCGGGGAGCCAATGCAACATCGATCCGCAATCCACGGGACGATTCTTTCGGTGCTTGGGTTCGCGCTTGAACACGTGGCTCAAGCCGTCGCCTTGTTGGCAATTCCACGTTGCCAGCCACTTGGGTCTCGACCAACACTTCCTCCATCTCCCACTCATCCACCGGAGCCAGCGGCGGACTTTGATAGGGTGTGTCGTGAGTGTGCGGAGCCATGGCAAATCCCCAAAAGGCTGCAGGGGATTGTCCCCAATCCCGGCCTGTTTGCAAGCCTGGAAGTTTTCTATGACCCACGGGTGAGCCGCCTGACTACCCTTGGAGAATGCGCAGGGCTCCCCGGATCAGGCTTTCGGTGCTTGCCGCGGGATCAGCGTCCAGCAAACGCCGCAGCGCCTTGCGCGAGTCCACCTGCTTATATCCCAGCGCAATGAGCGCCAGTTCGGCATCCGCGGCACGGGCACTCACTTGGCCGGTTGCGGCGTCTTGCCATGTGTCGGTCACGCCCACCTTGTCCTTGAGTTCGAGCACGATGCGTTCCGCGGTTTTTTTTCCAAGTCCTTTGATGCGGGATAATTCGGCCACATCGCCTGCGACCACGCAGGATTTGAAGCGCGACACGGGCATGCCGCTGAGCACCGCCATGGCGATGGCCGGGCCGATGCCGCTGACCCGCTCGATGAGCATCAGGAACACATCGCGTTCCTCCTCGCTGGCAAACCCATAGAGCGTGTGGGCCGTCTCACGGATGTGCAGATGCGTGCGCAAATCCACCTCCAACCCTTCGGCCGCATGCAGGCGGTCGAAGGTTGAGAGCGGCACAATCACCTCATAGCCCACCCCATGGACATCCACCACCAAGCGGTTGGGATACGCTTCGAGAACTTTGCCGCGCAATCTTGCAATCATGATGCGCTGAGTGTGGCCCGGACCGGCCTCTCGCGTCAATGATTTGTGGCGCAGCCCACAAGGAGGGGCGATCTCCGAATCGCCCTCTTCCCGTCCATGTACAGCGCACAAGGAGGGGCGATCTCCGAATCGCCCTCTTCCCGTCCATGTACAGCGCACAAGGAGGGGCGATCTCCGAATCGCCCTCTTCCCGTCCATGTACAGCCCACAAGGAGGGGCGACCCCAATCGGCGCGCACTCGCGGAGTTCTGGCGCTTATTAAGAGGGCGATTCGGAGATCGCCCCTCCTTGTTAGCCTAGCAGGCGCTCAACCCAGGGCGCGAGATGCAGAGTGAATGTGCCGGGCGCAAGCTTGGCCTTGTCGGGATTGCGCCGGATGTATCGCGCGACGTTCATGAAATGGTCCCAGCCGCGGATCATGCGATCAAAGTAGTCCTTCTGCCAGAAAGCCCCCGAGGTGTGATTCCGCTCGTGTATTTGGGTCGCAGTGAAGCGTTTCCAAGAGGCGACAACGCTTTCGATGGCTACAGCTTCGCCCAAGGAAAGAAGCAGATGCACGTGATTGGGCATGATGACCCAAGCATGCAACAGGTAGCGGCTGTGGTCGAAATGTTGGAGTGCCTGAGCCACGATGCCGGCGTTGGCGGGCACCCGGAGCAGGCATACGCCATGACCTTGGTCGAGATACCGATCCATGGCGGCGGAAAAATGGTGGTGGTATTCGGTCTCGGTTTCTGGAGACCAAGGTTGCGGATGATCTAGCAGCCAGAGATCGCGTTCTTCACGCCACTCTCTGAGGATGTCGGACGGAATCGAGTCATGGAGTCGGAAAGTGAGGAAATAGGCGGCTGCGTTTTGTTGCCAGTGGGGGAGCCGGTTGAGGGTTTTGTGGACCGGGGTGGTTTCGCTGAGAAACCTCAGAATCGGCCATGGTGAAGGGGCTGAGTCCATTTTTCATCAAGGAGGGACGATCTCCGAATCGTCCATTGAGAAATTCAAGCCATGGAAGAGGGCGATTCGGAGATCGCCCCTCCTTGATAGATCTCCGCGCCGGCATTGACGAATTCCTGGGATTTTTCCCGCATCCCCTGCGCCAGCGCTTCGTCCTCGGCGATGCCTTGGGCCGCCGCGTATTGGCGGACGTCTTCGGAAATTTTCATCGAGCAGAAATGCGGGCCGCACATCGAACAGAAATGAGCGGTCTTGGCCGCGTCCTGCGGCAGGGTGGCATCGTGGAACTCGCGGGCGGTGGCGGGGTCGAGGCCGAGGTTGAACTGGTCTTCCCAGCGGAATTCAAAGCGCGCCTTGCTGATGGCGTTGTCGCGGTATTGCGCGCCGGGGTGGCCTTTGGCGAGGTCGGCGGCGTGGGCGGCGAGTTTGTAGGTGATGACGCCGACCTTGACGTCATCCTTGTTAGGCAAGCCGAGGTGTT
>JBAXPF010000428.1:0-3385 GCA_037132955.1 Verrucomicrobiota bacterium
GTTGCTTTGTTTCCAGAACCTCACCTCTGCGGACTCGCGGTCATACCAGCCATTGGCCACGATCCCATGGGCGGCGGGGCTGCTGCCGGTGACAAGCGATGATTGGGCGGTGCAGGTGAGGGCCGGAAACTCGGGAGCGTGGGATTGCAAGCCATGTTGTTGGGCGAATGCCGTGAGACCCGGCATCTGCGGTCCAAGCAGCGAGCGGGAGAGTCCCACCAGATTGATGACGGCAACACGCATGGCGCGGGGAGCTTGACACTACGCCAACGCTTGATCGATGTCTTCGAGGATGTCGTCGATATGTTCGATCCCCACCGAGAGGCGGATCAAATCCGGGGTGATGCCCGCAGCGCGTTGTTGGGCCTCGTTGAGTTGGGAGTGGGTGGTCGAGGCGCTGTGGATGGCGAGGCTCTTGGCATCTCCCACATTGGCGAGGTGCTTGAAGATGCGCAGGCTTTCGATGAATTGCTTGCCGGCCTCCATCCCGCCTTTGATGCCAAAGACGACCATGCCACCGCCCTTGCCGTTTAGGTATTTTTTGTTCAATTCGTATTGGGAATCTTCGGGCAATCCGGGATAGCGCACCCAGGTGACTTTGGGGTGCCCTTGGAGGTGCTTGGCGACAGCGAGCGAGTTCTGGCAGTGGCGCTCCATGCGCAGTCCGAGCGTCTCGATGCCTTGCAACAGGAGCCACGAATTATCCGGTGCAATCGCCGCGCCGAGGTTGCGCAACGGCACCGTGCGCGCCCGTAAAATGAAGGCCAGCGGCAACAAGGGTGCCGGCAGGTCGTGCCCCCAACGCAACCCATGATAGCCGTTGTCCGGTTGGTCATAGAGCGGATGTTTGCCGGCCGCCCAGCTGAACTTGCCGCTGTCCACCATGATGCCGCCGATGCCGGCACCATGGCCGCCAAACCATTTTGTCAGCGAGTGGACGACAATGTCCGCGCCGAAATCGATCGGGCGCGTCAGATAGGGCGTCGAAAACGTGGCATCCACAATCAGCGGCAAACCGTGGGCGTGCGCAATGTCGGCGATCTTTTCCAAGTCCGCCACTTCCAGCGCCGGATTGGATACCGTCTCGGTGAACAACGCGCGGGTCTTGGCATCAATCGCCTTGGCAAAATTTTCCGCATCATTGGAATCGACGAAGCGGACTTCGATGCCGAGGTCCGGCAGGATGTCCTTGAATTGGGTGTAGCTGCCGCCGTAGAGGTTGCGTGAGGATACGATGTTGTCACCGGCTTTCGCCAGATTGATGATGGAATAGAATACTGCGGCTGTTCCGGATGCCACGCCCAAGCCGCCGAGTTCCGGTGCCCCTTCTAACAAAGCAACCCGTTTTTCCAACACCTCGGTGGTGGGATTGGTGATGCGGGTGTAGATATGGCCGAGCTCGCGGAGGGCAAACAAATTCGCCGCCTGTTCGGTGCTGTTGAAGACAAAGGAACTGGTGCGGTACAACGGCACCGCGGCTGAGCGTGAGGTGGGGTCGGCCTGATAGCCGCCATGGAGGGCGATGGTTTCCAGTTTGTGGGACATGGTGTTGTTAGTTTTGGGTGGGGTGGAAAATCGGAATTGAGGGTCTGGAAGGTTAGAAGTCGAGATAAATTTCAGTGCGGCGGTTGGCGCGGCGGCCGGCGGGATCATCCTGACCGGAGGGGGTGACGTTGGGGCGCCGCGGCTGGCTGGCGCCCTTGGCGATGGTGACAATCTGGGTGGGCGATACGCCGGCGGCGGCGAGGAAATCGCGCACGGTGGTGGCCCGGCGGGAGGAAAGTTGGTTGTTGTAGGGTTCGGTGCCAAGCGCATCGGTATGGCCACTGAGGGTGATCTTCTTCCCGGGATCGGCACGCAGGATGTGGGCGACAATTTCCAACTGGCGGCGGGTGCGCGGGTTGATCTGGTCTTGGTCGAATTCAAAGTAAAGGGCGAGGGTGTCACCGCCCTGGGGGTTTTTGACGAGTGGTGAGTAGTAGCTGTCGCCGCCCGCGACGCGTCTGGCGTAATCGGCGAGGAGTTGGTCAAGATTGATTTCCGCGATGGTCCAGTTAGAAGAGCCCGGAGGACGACGCAGGGTAATGGCGAATTGCGCGGTTTGGCTGGCATCGGGGGTTTGGATGTTGGCGATATAGCCGACGGTATCGTCCCGCTCAAACATGGCCCGCAGCGGCTTGGTCGCGCGGAGTTGGTAATTCCCTTCTTCAAACAGAATGCACAAGGCGGCGATCTTGGCATCGGACACGTTTGGGGGATCGACCAAGACACAGGCCAATTCGAATTTCTGTTGGATCGCGGCCTGCAGGAAGGCATCGGCGGTGCCAAGGGCATCAGTGGCGGCTTCGTGGGGCACGGGGTCTCCAGGAGCAGGCGGCAAAATGAGCTTATCTACAGACCATTGGCCAAGGTTGTGGCGGAGATCCAATTCGATGTGGTCACGGCCAGGCTCTGCACCCTCGAGTTTGAGCGACCAGCGGGCAAGGGCATCAAGCTTGAGTTCGCCGACTTCGCGCACGCCGTCTTGCGGCTGGATTTTCAAGGGATGAGCTGCGGCAAGGGCTTTAAGTTGCTCAAGGGTCTTGGCATCACAGGCGTCTTCGCCAACCAGGCGGGCAAAGGCGTCAAAGTCGCCAGCCTCCAGCGCCTTGGCAATTTTTGCGGCGAGTTGCGCGGGATCGGCCTCGGCGACGATTGCAGGCGGCTTTGCAGGCGGCTTTGCAGGTGGGGTTGCGGCGGCAGCGGCGGTGCCTGGCAGCGGTTCGGGTGGGTTAGATTTGGGTGGGTTAGGGTCGAGCTCTTGATTGCTAGGCTCGCTGGCCCGTGGGCCGGGGCGGGTGTGTGGCGTGGTGACGGCAACGGGTTCCGGCGGCAGCGGCGTCTCTTGGAACCCCAACCGCTGCAGGAACCCGGAACGAAGGACCAGCAGGCCCAACCCCGTCAGGGCAAGAACCGCTGCGAGGGCAAGAAAAAAATAGGGTAACTTCGAGCGGTGCATGGCTTGGGAGCGAATGACTGGCGGAAAGGCTATTGCAGCATGAACAGCCTGATAGGAAAGCGGCATTTCATGAGCTCACCATCATGGCAAAGGGTTGCCGTTGCAACTCTTTAATCGCCCAGAAGCGTGCTGCGGGTGAAGAGGGCTATCACCGGGATGCCGCGGGCTTCGATGGCTTGGCGGCCACCTTCCTCGCGATCCACGAGCACCAGGGCAAAAGCGACTTTGCCGCCTTCGCGTTCGATGACGTCGATGGCTTTGAGGGTCGAGCCGCCAGTAGTGATAACGTCATCGACGACGACGACGGTGTTGCCTGAGTGGAAGTTGCCTTCGATTTGACGCCCTTGCCCGTGGCCTTTGGGTTCCTTGCGGACAGTGAAAACTTGC
>JBAXPF010000429.1:0-3383 GCA_037132955.1 Verrucomicrobiota bacterium
ATGCGGCGGGAAACGGTTCGATCATGCGGTTGGCTCCAGTGCCGTTGTTTTTCCAAAACGCCGACGACTGTATTCATTTCTCCGGAGAGAGTTCCCGCACTACGCACCAGGCGCCCACCGCGATTGATGCCTGCCGATACCTTGGAGGTATCCTCTGGGGGCTTCTGCATGGAGCATCAAAGGCCGAGGTGCTGGCCCCCATGTATCATCCCTCGGGGTCGGTGTGGACGAAGCTGGATCCGGCCATCTCGGAGATCGCGATGGGTTCGTTCAAGGTGAAGGAACCTCCGGAAATCCGTGGCAGCGGCTTTGTGGTGAATTCGTTAGAAGCAGCGCTGTGGGCGTTTCACAAGTCGGAATCATTTGAGGAAGGAGCCTTGCTGGCCGTGAATCTCGGCGAGGACGCCGATACCACGGGCGCGGTTTTTGGCCAGGTTGCAGGGGCGTTTTACGGGAAATCCGGAATCCCTGGGCGGTGGTTGGAGAAACTGCATGATAGGGAGTTGATGGAAGAGATGGTTCAACAATTGATAGGGCCCGATAAGACCAACCCATGAAAATCATATGAAAGCACTGATACTCGTGGATATTCAAAACGACTTTCTTCCCGGCGGCGCACTCGCCGTTGCCGGTGGCGACGAAATCGTTTCCCTAGCAAACCGGTTGATGGAGAATTTCGAAATCATCGTCGCCACCCAGGACTGGCACCCGCCCGACCATGGCAGTTTCGCCGCCAACCATCCTGACAAGGAGGTTTTCGAATCCATCGATCTCCACGGTTTGCCCCAGACGTTGTGGCCGGTTCACTGTGTGAGGGATACTTCCGGTGCGGAGTTTGCGCCCGGACTCGATGTTCGCCGCATTACCCGAGTGTTTCAAAAGGGAACGCGGCCGGAAGTCGACAGCTACAGCGGGTTTCATGACAACGGTCACCGCCATAGCACCGGCATGGCGGAATGGCTCAGAGAACAGGGAGTGACTCGGGTCACTGTCTGCGGGCTGGCAACCGATTATTGTGTGAAATTCACCGCACTGGATGCCGTTCGCGAAGGTTTTCAGGTGACTCTTGCCCTGGCAGCATGCCGCGGAGTGAATCTCATGGCTGGAGACGTGGACAAGGCAGTCGAGGAGATGAGGGGAGCGGGAGTCGACATTCAATGAGCCGACCACCTGCAGCGTTAGGGATCGAGGTGTTCGTCATTTCGGCGGTGACGACGCTTTTGCTTGCCGCATCGTGGTTCAAGTGGCTGCCATTGGATTTTACCGAGGCCCTTGGATTCGCCTCCGGCGCGATTTGTGTATGGCTGGTTACGAAAAACAACATTTGGAATTGGCCCGTGGGGTTGGCCAATAACCTGTTTTTTGCGGTGTTGTTCTGGAAGGCCCGGCTTTTCGCGGACTTCGGTCTCCAGGGGATCTATCTAATTCTTGGAATTTACGGTTGGTGGGAGTGGCTGCGCGGCGGAGAAAACCACACGGGGCTAGCCATCACGCGAAGCTCCCGGAGCGAGTGGTTCGGTATTGCCGTGTTTCTCGTTGTCGGCACATGGGGCCTGCGCGAAATCCTGCAGGCCGTGAACGGGTCGGCGCCGCTGTGGGACGCGGTGACGACTGCGTTGAGTCTCGCCGCGCAATATCTGTTGTGCCGGAAACGCATTGAGAACTGGTTCTTCTGGATTGCTGCGGACGTCATCTACGTGCCATTGTATCTATCAAAACAACTGCCTTTGACAGCCCTGCTTTACGGAGGATTTCTGGTGCTCTGCGTCATTGGATGGAGGAGATGGAGAAAGGAACTCGGCGCATGAATGGACCCGCTGATTTTGGTCTCGGCGTGGTGATTGGCAAATTTCTTCCGCCTCATCGCGGGCACCGGTTTCTGATCGAGACGGCGCTTTCCCGCTGCGAGCGGGTGGTGGTGATTGTTTGCGGAAAACCCGAGGATCCCATTCCGGCGGAGTTGCGGGCCGGTTGGCTGCGGGAAATGGTACCTTCCGCCGAGATCATGCTGATCGACGACCGGTACGATGAAAATGACTCGCGGGTTTGGGCGGATAACACCATCGGTTGGCTGGGCCGTTCGCCGGACGCGGTGTTCACCTCGGAAAGCTACGGCGACGCCTATGCCGGCCACATGGGATGCGTCCACGTTTCCGTCGACCCTACCCGGGTGGCGATCCCATGCAGTGGCACCACGGTCCGATCCGATCCATTTTCAATGTGGGATTTTATCGATCCTCCGGTGAGAGCGTGGTTTGCCAAGCGGGTGGTGGTGGTGGGAGCGGAGTCCACCGGCACGACCACCCTGGCTAGGGATTTGGCCCGGGCGTTGACGACCGTATGGGTGCCGGAATACGGACGGGAGTATAGCGAAAGAAAACAAGCCGCGGGTGACGAGATCTGGAGTTCCCAGGAGTTTCTCGAAATCGCCCGCGAGCAAACGCGGATGGAAGATCAGGCGTCACGCCTGGCCAACCGCATTCTCATCTGTGACACGAATGCTTTCGCCACCTGTCTGTGGCACCGGCGGTATATGGGGTTTGACCATGAGCCATTGGAGGAATTTGCCAAAGGCTGCCGTGCCGACCTCTACCTCCTAACAGGCAATGAAATTCCGTTTGTCCAAGACGGTCTGCGCGATGGGGAGCACATCCGCCACGAAATGCACCAGTGGTTTGAAACAGCACTTTCTCAGCAGCATGTCCCGTGGAGGCATATTTGCGGGTCCGCAGAGGAACGGCTGAACGCGGCCATGAAGGCGATCAACGAACGGCTCCGACCATAGGGCCGTTATTGAAGTGGCACGGTCACCACTGTTCGTCAGCGTCAGTATTCCTCCGTGAGAAGAATCGTGGTGATCCGGCGGTCCCATTCAGTGATGACGTAAATTGACACGCGAGTTCCAGACGCTGTCACGACGTGGTATTTGGAGAGAATCCTCTCGCCGTTTGTTAGCGCCTGCTCATTGGCTTCCTTGTCGTCGGCACAAAGGTCCCCCCAGTCACCACAATGATGTCGGCGGATGAACGGAATCAGGTCAATCCCGAGCGACATGACGCCGGAAGTGGCGACAATCCTGCCAAGATTGAATTTGGGTTCGAGTTTGGAATATCCCATGGGTCGTGGTGGATTGTTTTGTGTGTTTGGTTGATCCTTGGATGCCATTCCAAGAAACGGAATTGCACACCTGAGATATCATTAAGGATTTCCATTCCGCCGACCTGGACACCGCTTGAAAGAGCGGGAGGAAGGCGGTTACCTCTGTCAGATCAGGCCCGCGATATGGTCCATGAGCGATTGATGATATTCCTCTGGCGCTTCCCTCATGATGGCGCTCCTGAACTTTTAGTGGGTGACTGCGGAGCGGGTTTGTATATCTAAAT
>JBAXPF010000430.1:0-3369 GCA_037132955.1 Verrucomicrobiota bacterium
CCCCGCCATTTTGTAATACGTTTGTCCCACCATGAAAGTACTTTCCATCCGTGTCTCAGAGAAAGAGAGGTCGCTGTTAGTCCAACGGGCAAAGGCGGCCGGGGTGTCGTCCGGCGCCTTGGTTCGGCAGTTGATCAACTCCACCCCGTTCACCACCGCCGATGAATTATTGGCGGAAATGGAACATTTGATGAATGATCCCGGGCAATCCGAACTGCGCATCCGCCGGAACCCATGAAACGTCCGTGCCTGCTGGACTCGTCATTCCTCATTGACCTGCTCAACGAGGTGGCCGATGGCGTCCCCGGCCCGGCGATGGTCTGGCTACGAAAGCACCGCCAAACGCAACTATGGATCAGCCCTGTGACTTACGCCGAGGTGCTGGAAGGTGCGGAAAACGTGGTGGCAGTTAGGGAGCATCTGCAGCGCTACCGCTGGCAGGGCCTGCACCACCAACAGGCAGAGCGGGTTGCCGTCTTGCAGCGGCGCTTTGCTCACCGGATGGGAGAAAACGATGCATGGCAAGCCGCCACCGCCCTGGCAATGAAAGGTGCTGTGCTCGGTCACGACTCAAAAGCATTCAGCCGACTCGGGGCAGCCTACATCGATCACCGCAAAGGCTGAGCGTCAATTTTCCGCTGCCCATCAGAGCTTGGATGCGCTAGAGTCGTGCCATGGGCGCGGTGACGGCAGCGGAAATGCGGGCGATGGAAGCGAATGCGGCCAGCCACGGGTGGTCGGAAGCCCGCTTGCTCACTCACGCCGGCCAGCGCCTAGGCCACGCCCTGGCTGCGTTTTTCCCGACCCCCGGCACCCTCATCGGATATCTGGGCAAAGGCCACAACGCTGGCGACGCGCTGGTCGCCATGCGCGTGTTGCAAGAGGACTACGGCTGGCACACCGCCGCCCGCAGTGGATTTCCGCCAGAGGAATGGGCACCCCTGACCCGCTCCAAATGGCAGGAGGCCGCGCCCGGTTGTTTGTTAGACTCCCAGCCGGGCTGGCGCGATCTGCGCCGTCCCCTGGTTCTGTTGGACGGGTTGCTCGGCATCGGTGGCTGCGGCACGCTGCGCGAACCCCTGGCCACTCTCGCCGGCGAGATGGCCTGGCTGCGCGACCATGCCGGAGCCCGCGTGGCTGCCGTAGACCTCCCGTCGGGCGTGAACCCGGATACCGGTTTCATTTCCGCCGGGGCCGTGATGGCCGATATCACCTTCATGATCGGCGCGGCCAAACGCGGTCTCCTAACAGCCACGGCGGCGGCCGCCACCGGGGCACTGGCCATCGTCCCGGTGGAACCGCTCAGCCCGCCACCGGGTGGCGAACTTGAGCTGATTTCCCCGCTGACCCTGACCAACGGCAAAGCGCCGCGGCCGTTCGACTTCCACAAGGGCATGGCCGGCCGGGTGCATATCCTGGCCGGCTCCGCAGCCTACACCGGAGCCGCAGTGCTGGCCGCCAGCGGTGCCTTGCGCGGCGGTGCCGGATTAATCGTGCTGCATGCACCCGCCGCCGCCGCCGCCGTGATCGCCGCCAAATGCCCCTGCGAAATCATCGTCCGCACCTGTGAAAATCCGCTTGAATTGTTAGAAACTGCACCCGCTGCCCTCGTCATCGGACCCGGCCTCGGCCCGCTCACCGGTGCCTTTGCCGAGGGCCTGCTGGATCTGATAGAGCGCGCCACCGTGCCGACTGTGTTGGACGCGGATGCCCTCAACCTTCTGGCGCAGCGGGGGGCTCTCGCCGCACTCAAGGACAGCCACATCCTCACCCCGCATCCCGGTGAGTTCCGACGTCTCGCGCCCGATCTGGCGGATCTGCCCCGCGAGGCCGCGGCCCGCGCCTTTGTGGCACGCCATCCGGGCACCTTGCTTTTGAAGGGGTGTCGCACGCTGGTCACCCGCCGCGGCCAACCCCTGTGGTGCAATGCCACCGGCAGCCCCGCCATGGCCACCGGCGGCCATGGCGACCTGCTGGCCGGCGTGCTCGGCGCACAACTCGCCGCCGGCATCCCACCGGTGGCTGCCGCCGCCACCGCCGCCTGGCTCTGCGGCCGCGCGGCCGAACTCGCTCTAACAGACAGGCACGTTTCCGAAGAATCCCAGACCCCCGGCGACCTGCTGGCCCGGCTGGGTGCCGCCTTCAATGATTGGCGGGAAGGCCGGCGCTGACGGCGGCCATTTCTATGTTTGTCCGTCGTCCGGCGACGCAACGAGCCGGCAGCCACTTCTTTCGGCGCATGCATACCGCCGGAGCGGATGGGGGCGGCACCAACAGGGATCCCCTTATAGCCCATCAACGCTTGGGAAGGATGGGCCACACTTTGCCACCAACCGCACCAACTCGGCGACCGAGACGACCCGCATCTTGACCATCACCCGCCCGCGGTGGACCTTGATGGTTTTTTCCGCCGTGCCGAGATCCCCGGCAATTTGTTTGTTGAGTTTGCCGGTGACGAGGTGGGCCAGCACCGTGCGCTCGCGGGGTGTGAGACTCGCGATGCGGCTCTGGATATCGTCCAGTTCGACGCGTCGCTGCCGCGCCTGCCAGTCGTATTCGAGCGCTTTGCCGACGGCCGTGACCAAATCTGCATGGGGGGCCGATTTGGTAAGGAAGTCCACCGCCCCGCACTTCATCGCCTGCACACACATCGGCACATCAGCGCTGCCGGAGAAAAAGATGATGGGCATTTCGCTGCCCAGTGCGGCTAGGTGTTGTTGGACATCCAGACCACTTACACCGGGCATTGCCATGTCCAGCACCAGGCAACCCGGCACCGCGGGATTATAGCTGGCAAGAAATTCCGCGGCTGCGGTAAATTCCACCACGACGAAACCTGCGGCACGCAACCGGCTGCCGACGATTTTGAGAACAGTTGCCTCGTCATCCAGCAGAAAAACCGTGGGCTGTTGAGATTGCATTGTGGAGTGGTTTTTCAAGCGCCAGACGGCTGAGGGGATTGTCCGGTCATGCGGTGCAGGCGTAAACAACCTCAATCTAGCGGCGGTTGTTTGCCACACAAGTAAAATGATGCCGAAATAGGGATCCCCTCCTCTTCCCGGCGGCTGCGCAATGCGGCAAAATGGCGCGGACTCGGCCAGATTTTTGCACAAAATCGCGTCACCATGACGCGATGGCCACTGGCATCATCTCGCAGTAATTTGATATTCAACGAATTGTGAATTGGCACAGAATTTGCAAAGAAGTCCACTGTCGGCCTGCGGAGTCGGTCTGGATGGTCGCTCCTTCAGGTGGCTCGGCGTGGCGGGTGGAACGGACGGGCACCAGCCAGGCGGAACAATTCCAACAATCTGTCCTTAGGCGGCGTAAATAAATAAACTTGACAAAGAGATTAAGATTTCTTAAGTT
>JBAXPF010000431.1:0-3367 GCA_037132955.1 Verrucomicrobiota bacterium
TCAACCAATTGCTCCAAGTGGTGCCGGATGACTTCGGCATTCTGTGCGGCGACGATCCGCTCACCCTGCCATTCATTGCCTGTGGTGCCACCGGCTTGGTGTCGGTGGCGTCCAACCTGATTCCGGATGTCATCGCACGTCTGGTGCGCGCCTGTCTGAACGGCTCGTTCGATGAGGCGCTGGCCATCCACAGGCAATACTATCCGCTCATGCGCGGCTTGATGTCCCTCGATGTCAATCCGGTGCCGATCAAATCCGCCCTCGCCCTGCAAGGCCATTGCACGCCGGAGTTGCGTCTGCCGCTCGCCCCGCTGTCCGCAGCCAGCATCGCACGTCTAACCGACCTGCTCGAATCCTACAACCTGCTTTCCTGATAACTAATAACTGATAACTTGTCCCCACACTACCATGTCCAAACTCTACATTCCAGGTCCTATCAATGTTTCCAAGGAAACCTTTGCCGCCATGAGCCAGCCGATGATCGGCCATCGTGGCAGTGAATTCGAGGTGTTGTATGCATCCACCCAGCCGGTGCTGCAACAACTCGCCGGCACCACGCGGCCGGTGTTTCTATCCACTTCATCGGCATGGGGGGTGATGGAGGCGTCACTGCGCAACCTGTGCGGGAAGAAAGTGCTCAACCTTTGCTGTGGCGCGTTCTCCGACAAGTGGTTCGATGTGGCTAACAAATCGGGCCTCGCCGCCGAGAAAATCCAGGTCGAGTGGGGCGAAGCCATCAGCCCGGATGTTGTGCGTGCCAAGCTCGCGGAAGGCGGCTTTGATCTGGTCACCCTCATTCATAACGAGACCTCCACTGGAGTGATGAACGATCTGCCGGCCATCGCCAAGGTGGTCAAGTCCTTCCCCGGCGTGCTGCTTGTCGTGGATGCCGTTTCCTCGTTCTCCGCGATGCCCTTCGCCATGGACGCCCTTGGCATCGATGTCCTGCTGGCCGGCGTGCAGAAGGCCCTGGCGTTGCCGCCGGGACTGGCGGTTTTCGCTTGCTCGGAAGCGGCCATGGAGCGCGCCAAGAGCCTGCCTAACCGGGGTTACTATTTTGATTTCATCGAGTTCGCCAAGACCGCGGAAAAGAACAACACGCCATCCACCCCGGCCATCTCCCTCATCTTCGGCCTCCAACACATGCTCGGCACCATCGCCGCCGAAGGCTTGGAACAACGCTTCGCCCGTCACGCGGCTAACAACGCCCTCATCCACGCCTGGGGCACCCGCCACGGGTTCGCGAATTTCGCACCTGCCGGCCATCAAAGCGTCACTCTCACCTGCTTCACCAAGCCGGAGGCGTTTGATCAGGCATCCTTCATCAAAAACCTGAAGGCCAAGCACGGTTATATCATCAACGGCGGCTACGGAAAAATCAAGGGCCTCACCTTCCGCATCTCCAACATGGGCAACGAAACCGCCACCACCATGGGCGAGCTCATCGCCGCCATGGATGATGTGTTAGGATAGGGACCGGCAGGGATGCCTCTCCGAGGCGTCCGGTGGGGGCAATGCCGCAGGTATTTTCATGCCCACCACTCGCCATTCAATTTGGCAATTTTTACGGCGGCTGAAATTGGAGCCGGTGTCTCGATGCTGCACCCGCCGGACCGTACGGAGAACGGCTCCCTGCCAGCCCCCCCCGCGCGCCATTCAGCGACCGCGGCGCGTCCGCACGGCCTGGGCCAGGCCGTCCAACACCCGGACGGTGTCGTCCCAGTTGATGCAGGCATCAGTGACGGATTGGCCGCGCACAAGTTTCGATAGGTCGGAGGTGACCTGTTGGTTGCCCTCGACCAGGTTGGACTCGATCATCACGGCGGTGATGGCCCGCGAGCCGTCGGCGATTTGTTGACCCAGCGCGCGGGCGACCAACGGCTGGTTGTGGAAATCCTTGGAGGAATTGCCATGTGAGCAATCCACCATCACATGTGGCGGCAACCCTTGCTTGCACAGCATCGACTCCACCACGTCAATGCTGGGCTTGTCGTAGTTAGGGCCGGATTTCCCGCCGCGTAGAATCAGGTGGCAACTGTCGTTGCCTGCAGTGGACACGATCGCGGAGATGCCTTGTTTGGTCACCGAGAGAAAATGATGCGGATGGGAGGCGGATTGGATCGCATCGAGCGCAATCTGGATCGAGCCGCCGGTGCCGTTTTTGAAGCCGACGGGCATTGACAGGCCGGAGGCAAGCTCGCGGTGGATCTGCGACTCGGTGGTGCGCGCGCCGATCGCGCCCCAGGCGATCAGATCGGCGATGTATTGGGGGGAGATGGTGTCGAGAAACTCGGTGCCGGCGGGCAGTCCCATGTTGGCCAGATCCAACAGCAACTTGCGGGCGACGCGCAGGCCGTGGTTGATATCGAAGGAATTGTCCAAATGCGGATCATTGATCAGGCCTTTCCAGCCGACCGTCGTGCGCGGCTTTTCAAAATACACGCGCATGATGACGAGGACGTCGTCCTTGAGCCGCGCGGCTTCACCTAACAAGCGGGAACCGTATTCGAGCGCCGCCTCCGGATCGTGGATCGAGCACGGGCCGACCACCGCCAGCAAGCGGTCATCCTTGCCGCGCAGAATCGCATCACATTGGCCACGGGTGTCGGCGACCAATTCCGACGCCGGATCGGTCACAGGCAGGTAATAGGCCAGAATCGCCGGTGAAATCAGCGGATTGAGCCCGGAAATGCGGAGGTCGTCAGTGCGGTGGCGCGTCACGCGGGCGACCTTAGCCGCTCGACCGCAGCCGCGCAAGCGGCAAGTGACTCTGCGCTGTCGCCCTATGGGGAGAGTGGATGCAGTGCGGGCGGCACATTGGATGTTCGCCTCGCCGCCACGGCCATTTATGAGATGACGTCGCCTTCGAGAATGGTGCCCGGCGGGAAGTGCGCCGGGCCGGTGACGGTTAGAGACCGGCAACGCAGCAAGCCAGGCACGCCGAGCGCTTCGAGTTGATCGACGAGTTTGTAATCGTCGGCAAGGGTGATGACGGGCGGCACGCCGTGGCGGGCGGGATGGAGTTGGACGTGGCCGTTGGCGAGGATTTGATAGGCATCGGAGCGCAGGGCTAACAAGTCGGCGGTGCTTTTGACGGGGGCGAAGCGGTTGCGGGGCACCTCGATGGCGGCGGCCCCGGCGAAGCACTCGATGGCGGCACCCATGGCTGTTTCGAGCTGGATGACGGCAGGCGAGGATTTGTCGCGGGGATCGACGGTCTTGTGATTTTGGATCATGGGCAGTGGCAGGACGCCGGAGTTGGCGGCGAGTTGGGTTTTGAGCAAATCCAGCCGCAGCCACAGGCTGTTGGTGTTGAAATAGCGGTGGCGACCGATGTCTTGAAAGGCGTCGAGATCGGCCAGCGGGC
>JBAXPF010000432.1:0-3367 GCA_037132955.1 Verrucomicrobiota bacterium
GCCGGGAGGTTTCCGACAAGCTCAACGTGTTCCAATGGTAGTCGTCCACGGGCTGAAAAATATGGGCGGCTGCGTCCGAGGCGTTGAAAAGCGAAAGCCACACCTCATCGCGAGCCAGTCGCTCAATTTCCACCAGGGCCGCATCCAGCGCCGCGGGGGACAAATGCTCGAGAAGGTCGCAGGCAAGCACCACATCGAAAGATCGGTCTTGTTCGTCGATGCCGCAGGCGTCACCTGTGAGAAACCGGATTTTGGGAAACCTCGATCTCGCATTGCTGATATTGGCCTCACAGCCTGATATGTTCGACGTAGTGGGCGAGCATGAATATCCCATAGAACCACACGGCGTATCCGAGAGTCGATTTGAGGGCTTGGAGTAGAGATGCCCCGATATTCCCCCGGCAGCGTCTGCCCCTTATCACAATTGCCCTCAAGGCTCGCCGATAAAAGAAATAGAGCGGGATGCTCACGGCGAGAATTACAGCCTCTATCCCATTCAGACCAATCCATAGGAGCAGTGAGATCAGAAAGACGATGATGAACGTGGCGAAGATGTCCAAAATGAATCCGATGATCATTCCAGGGATGCCCGCTTCCGATCCCAGGTCGGTAAAGAATCCACCGAAATCACCCGTGACATAGGAGTCGGAATCGGAGAGGCGGATCGGGGATTCTTTCGGCCAATCAATGATGATCCGCTCGTTTTTGTCGAAGTGAACTCCTTGATAGAGGATCACTGTCAGATAGACAAACATCATTGCGGAGATGATGCCAGTGACCATTTCGAGTTCGGTCCAGATTGATTTCTTGACGGTCAGAAGAACCAATGGCGTGACCAGGATGAGGATGCCGAGGGCGGTATAAAATGAGGATTTCAGACTCCATCGCGGGCGCGTGTTACGCAATGTCGTTGCTTTCATGGTTCTAACGCCTGTTTCTATCAGTGCATCCCCGTCGGGGCAAGACGATTCTTTGGGAAGAAGGAAAAGACAGCGGCTGGAAGCCGCAGCTACGGGATTTCCTGCTTGTCAGGCACTCAGCTAGCGATAGGATCGCGGCATTGGCATGAACCATGCCCATCACCCCATGAAAACCAACCGATTTGGCAGTGTCCTTTGCATCGCCTTGATGAGCGTCGCAGCGGCGCTTCTGGCAACTCTTCACTGCAAGGCCAACTCTGAGATGCGGAATTGGACGTACACATCCGGCGAAACCCTGCGGGCGGAACTGGTGAGTGTCGATGAGGCCAAGCAAAGCGTGCGCTTGCGTTCCGACAAGGGCACGGAAACCGTCCTGCCCACGGCTCAGTTGTCGACGCTGGACCGCGCATGGGTCTTGGAATGGGTGGAAATGGGCGAGGAGCTTGAAGCGCTGGTGAAGAAACTCGGTGGCAGAATCGACCATCATGAGGGCAAAGGCGCGACGATGGTCACGGGTTTCCACGTTTACCATCCATCCGGCGAGATCACCCCAGACACCCAGCGCCCGCTGATTGTGCTCTTCGATCCCAGCGGCATCCCCATGCGCTATCTGATGCGGCACTTGGAAGCTGCCGATCAGACCAAGTTCACCTTGGTGTCGTGCGAGGTCTTCAGGAACTCACTGGACGACAAGGAAGGGCTGGATCGCTTCAAGGACGTACTCCCGGTCATCCTGCAAACCGTGCCACACGACCCCAAGCGGATTTTCCTTGGAGGAACCTCAGGCGGCGCGTTGAGGGCGTTTGACCTGTCAGCCGCTGTGAAGGAAACCCCGTGGGCGGGAATTTATTCCAATGGCGGTTGGCTGGGAGGTTCGAAAAATTACAATCTCCCCTATCCGTCGCAAATGCGCGTGGCCATGGTGAACGGGGATAAGGACATCGCCGCCAATAGTTGGATGGATGGCGATTGCACCGCTCTCAAGAACCGTGGCATCACAATTTCCGTGATGGCTTTTGAGGGCGGTCATCAGATTCCTCCCGTGTCGGTGCAAGCCAAGGCATTCAAGTGGTTGCTCAAGGAGATGGAGTGAAACACGGCCAGCTCAGGATGCCTAACGTCTTGGAGTCCACGACATGCGCGCGAGGAGAATGCTCACGATCACTGACACGCCTGTGAATGAACACCACAAACTCCAAAGACCCGCCATGCTCCAACCTGCCTTGATGGTGTCTGGATCGATCATGGTTTGGTACCCGTACCGATCATTGCCCGTACTTCCGTCCGACCTTCTTCCAACACCACCTCAACAGGAACAGTAACGACCCGGCCGGCGGTGGAAAACCTCGCTTGAACACGGAGAACGGTCGCCGAAGACCACCGCTCCGGTTTTTGGCCTGAACTCTTCACCTTGGCCTCATCAAGAACCGCCGCTTTCAGCGCCACCTCGCGAATATTCTTGGGGGTAACGTCCACCACGGCCCCATCCTTCACTTCGAAAACCGAAACCTCGCTGTGCTTGGCTAACGATGTATGGGTGGCAATGTGCTTTGAGTCCGGACTCCACAGAATGGTGACGACTTGGGAAAACGTCCTTTTTTGCGCCGGGTTTTCCACCAAACTCGGTGAAGGAAGCGGGAGGAGTAGGTAGAATGTCTTGCCGTCCGCCGATGCCAGAACTGTTTGGCGAGCGATGTCTTCGAGACCAACCTCAAACAAAGCCAGTTGTCCATCAGGCGAATCAAAGCCATCGATATGCCTTTTGTAGGTATTGGCATCAGACCAGTGTTTCCGGAGAAGCCCCTCTAAGCCCAGTGCCGAGGCACCGACCGTCAGAACACTCAAGGTGGCCGCCAGCAATACCGTAGTGATCCAATGACGGTTCCTCATGAATGAAAACTACCTATCTTGCTCCCTGATTGCCAGTCATTTGCCGCAGCCCGCCTTCAAAATCCGGTATTGTTCAGGCGGTTTCCGCTTTCGTTCATGCCTTCCTGAATGCTTCGCCGCAGGAAATGATGGGATGGAGGGCCTTGTTGCACGCTCCAACAGAAATCCGCAAAAATTGCGATTTTAATGTTGCTCGCTGGTTGAGCGTTCGTGTATCAGGGTACAACCTCAATGAAAGCAGTCCCATTCGTGTTAGTTGCCATCATGGCCTGTACCGCATCCGCCCGCGCTCAGGAACAAGACACGACGGTCTCCCAAGAAGGTTTCACCTTGCCCGCCACCGAGTCAATTACAGAGGACTCCGAGTCCCTTCCGCTCCCGACGATCAAGTTCACTCCCCCGCCGCCACCCAAAGAAGTGCCGCCGATGGTGGTCAAGGCATCCACGGTTCTCCAGTTGCCCACCCATCGGATTACGGTTTTGCGGGGGGAAGCGTCCACGTTGCCCGACATTCCGCCTCCACCCGTCGGTCAGCCGCAAACCGCCGGCCCAACCGG
>JBAXPF010000433.1:0-3334 GCA_037132955.1 Verrucomicrobiota bacterium
GGTATCCCACCTCGGCAAGTCAGACAACCCGCCAGCCGCCAGCGGCCAACCCGGCTTGGCTGGCACCGCGTGGGAATACCACACGTTCGCCGCCTTCAACGGCCTCCCCAACGCGGGTTTCCTCCGCGCCCGGGTGACCACGCCCTAGCAAACCAACCCCTGCAATCCATGCCGACAACGATTTCATCAAAACCCGCACTCTCCGCATAGACATGCCCATGCGAACCGCCCGCCACCGCGCTTTTCTAACAATCATGACGGCGGTGGCGCTGTCCTCTGGCGTGCCGGCGGCGGAGCTGATCGCCCTCTATCAATTCGCCACATCCGTCACCGCGGATGTGGCCGGAGCTTCAAAACGCGGGGCCTACGCCGGGACCTCCCTCAATGGCAGCGTCGGGGTGGGTGCACCCACAGTCAGCGGCGGCGCGTTGGTGCTGGACGGCAGTTCGACCGTTAACTTCAACCTGTCCAGCACGGTCGCTGCCAATCCGCTCTCCTACAACCGGGACTGGACGATCACGTTCCGGTTCAAAACGAGCACCAACGCGGCGGATTTTTTGAAATCCGGGACATTGTTCATGTGGATTGGGAGAGATGGCGCGCTGCGCATGGACGTGTATAATAACTACGGGATCACGAGTGACTCCGCGGGGTTGGCCAACGGCCTATGGCACACCGCCTCACTGACCTACCTGCATAATCCGCCGGCCCCGGGATATCCCCACCACTTCATGAGGGTGGATGGGAGTGCCCCCGTGGCCGATAATGGCGACGCGACCAGTTTGACAGGAGGAGAGGCTCTCGTCACCCTCGGCCTCCTTTCATCGCACTACGACGACGCGACGGGCAATGTGAAGTTCAAAGGCCAAATCGACGATCTGGCCTTCTTTCAAGGTGTGCTGGACAGCACTGAATTGGCGAATGTCCGGGCAGGCGACTACAGCGCGTATTTGAACGGCAGCGGGCCGCCCAAGCTAACGGCTATGTCGGTTCTGGCTCCCTCCACGTTTTGTTTCACCCTGCAAGGCGAGGCCGCCCGCACCTACAGCATCGAATCCTCCATCAATCTCATCGAGTGGAGCGAAGTGACGCAGGTGACCACCACTGGGGCCGCCACGCCGGTTGCCATCCCGATGTCCTATCGCAAACCCAGCCAATATTTCCGCGCGGTGTTGGTCCCGTGAGTCTCTCACGCGACAACTCACCAGCACAGGACTTCCGCTCCCCCACCCACCCAACAAACCATGCCGTCATCGGTTCTATCAAAAACATGCAATCCCCGCCGGTGGCTCGCCCTGGTGGCCGTGCTTGGCATGGGCACGGCGAGCGGCGTGCAAATCGCCAAGGATTTCACCCTCACCAACCGGGCGAACAACCAGCCACTCCATCTGGCGGACTTTGCCGGCAAAATCCTGGTGCTCGATTTCTTTGCCTACTGGTGCGGACCCTGCAAGGCGTCATCGCCGAAACTCGAAATCTATGTCCAGCAGTATTACGCGGCACACGGTGGCAACCCGTTCGGGCTGCCGGTCGAAGTGGTGGCAGTGGAGACCGACGGGTCCAACCCCGGGTCAACGGCATCCTTCGTGGCGAATGCCGGCATCGGGTTTTCGGCACTCGACGGACCGGGTGGCTACGGTCAGTTTGGCGACGGCGGCGTCCCATCCTTTGCGATCATCAATTGTGTCGCCGGTTCGCCGACCCATGCTCAATATGAGGTGCTCTACACGCAAGGCGGCTACGACCCCGCGGAGCTGTACACTTGGAGCACGTTCAAGAGCTACATTGACGCGGTCCGGCCCGGCCCAACCACCGGCGGCCGGACCCTTGTCTGGAACGGCAGTGCCGACGCCAATTGGGCCACGGCGGGCAATTGGAATGCCCCACCGGTGCCGGGCATCTCGGACGCCGCCCTCTTCAACAATGCCGGCGGAGCGACGCGCACCCTCAGCCTCGGCGCCGGTGTCGCGGTTGGGGGGCTTGCCTTTGACACCGCCGCAGCCGGGGACTACACCCTCGGTTCCGGTGCGGTGAACAGCCAGACCCTCACCCTCAATAACGGCGGCGCAATCACCCTCAACGCCACGGTGACTAACAACCAGAGATGCAACGCGGCGCTGGTTCTCGGCACCGATGGATCGGCACAAACCTTCACCCTCACTAACAAGAGCCCCACGGCGGGGTTGACCGTGGCCGGCAATATCACCGGTTCGAGCGGGCCGGGTTTGAAGACCCTGGCGCTTGGGGGGGCGGGCGGCATAAGCGTTGGTGGGCTGATCGGTGACGGCCCATCCGGCACGCTGGCCGTGATGAAATTTGACAGCGGCACGGTGACCTTGTCCGGCGCCAACACCTACACCGGCACCACCACCGTGGGCGACGGGGTGCTCAAGGCCGGCATCGCCGGCGTCCCTAACATGAGCGGTCCGTTCGGCAAGAACCCCGCCGTCACCCTGGCGAATACCGCAGGAGTCGCGCTCGACCTTGGCGGCTATGACACGCAGCTTGGTTCGCTGGCTGGCGGCGGCGCAAGTGGCGGCAATGTGCTCCTCGGGACGGCCACGCTCAGCATCGGCGGCAACAACGTCAGCACGAATTTTTCCGGGGTGATTTCCAGCGGTGGCAATCCGCAGGTCAGTCTGGACAAGCTCGGCACGGGCACCTTGACGCTGCAACGCGCGAACACCTTCACCGGCAAAATCGTCATCGAGGGTGGCATTTTGGCGGTGGACGATTCAAACGGCAGCCTCCCCGACGCCAAGCTCGGTGCCGTGCCCGCCACGTTTCAAGCCGACAACATCACCCTCAGGAATGGGGCCACACTCTATTTCGTGTCCGGGCTTGATGGCTACGGCACCAGCGCCAGCCGCGGGATCTATCTGGACACCGGCGTGCAGACCCTTAACAGCTCGTGCGGTGATTTTTATATCAACGGCGTGATCAGCGGACCCGGCGGATTGTTCCATGGCAATCCCGGGACCAACGGCTACCGCTGCCTGTTTCTTGCCGCCGCCAACACCTTCACCGGCGACACCAAGTTCGACAGCACCGGCTCCAATGCCAATTACGGCACCATCGAGCTGGTCCACCCGTTGGCGTTGCAGAACAGCGCCTTCGATACGACCTCGGGACCCGCGGCCCTCAGTTGGGGCGGCAACAGCGCCGTGACCTTGGGTGGACTGGTCAACGGCGGCAACCTCGCGGTCGCCTCCACGGTGACGACTCTCACACTCAACCCAACGCTTGCAGGGATCACCAAGACCTACTCCGGCGTTCTCAGCGGCGGCACGGCCATGGCGGTGGTCAAGACCGGGGCCGGCATCCAAGTGCTGGC
>JBAXPF010000434.1:0-3326 GCA_037132955.1 Verrucomicrobiota bacterium
GTCCTTGTCGCTGAGTCGCGCACCCGGTCCGGCCGCCGACCAATCGCGTCGGCAGACCTCGCTGTAGCCGCCAAAGTCCTGGTCGTGGGCGTGGTGCTCGATCAAATCGAAACACTCGCGGGCGCGGGTGAGGGCCGGTGCCGATTGAAAGGCGCGGTGATATTCGGTTAGCGCATAAATGCAAAACGCCTGGCCATAGATCTTCTTCGCATCGTCGGTCACCGTGCCGCGGTCATCAAGCCGCCAGAATGCGCCGCCGTGGTCGGCATCCCAAAAGCGCTCGATCAGATAGTTGAACGCCCGTTCGGCCAGCTGGCGGTAGCGCGGGTCAGGCTGCAGTTGGTGGACGGCGGAAAACGCCCACAGAATCCGGCTGTGGACGATCAGGCCCTTGGGCTGCGAGCGATCGGCCCGGAGATCGTTCGACAGCCAGGCCATCCACCCGCCATGTTGGTGGTCCACTGCCGGCCCGCTCCAGAACGGCAGCAGGTGATCGAACAACTGGCGGACCGCCCGCTCTGACAAATCGCGCGCGGCGGCGGCCTGCGGTGCTGTGAGGACGGGGTTCATGGTTCACCCGGGACCCGCTGGATTTCCACCCGGGAGATTTGGGCCTCGCCGGTGAACTCGATTTTAACAAAGCGGTCGCTGGCGGCGGCGGCGGGCAGATGGTAACTCGCCCGTTGCCAATATTGGTAGGCACCCGCCACCGCCGGATAATCGTCGCGTCGCGCGGCGGCCGGGCGGAACGTGACGCCGTCCGCCGAGACGCTGAACTTCAAATCGGCCAACTCCTTGGGGAAAAATGCGCAGACCTTGGCTCCCAACACCCTGCTGCCTGTTTGATAGACCAGCGCGCTGTCCGCTTGCCCGCCGGCGCGATGGGCGTCTTCAAGCGCCGAACGGCAGTCGTGGGATTCGATCTCGAGCTCGCCGACGCGGGCGTGGAGGCGGGAGAAATCCGCCAGTTCATCCACCAGCGTGACATGGGCCACGGTCACCGGGCCGACCACATTCGAGGGATTGGAGCGGCCGGCGGCGTTTTGCGCGCTGACGCGATAGAAGCACCGGCCGGCGGGGGCGGCTTCGTCGTCGAACAAGGGCCGGCCTTGCGTCAGGCATTCATCGACATTCTCCCCGACCACCGTCCACCGTCCGTCTTTGCTAGCGGCGCGTTCGACCTGATAGCCCGTCGCGCCGGGCGAACCTTGCCACGAAATGCCGGCCACGTCGCGGATGGGCAGCAACCTGGGCGGCGCGGGCACCGGGATTTCGGGCAC
Organism: Verrucomicrobiota bacterium; assembly: GCA_037132955.1. GTDB lineage: Bacteria > Verrucomicrobiota > Verrucomicrobiia > Verrucomicrobiales > Akkermansiaceae > Luteolibacter. The sequence continues at coordinate 1,281 of JBAXPF010000434.1, forward strand.
CGGCAACGCGCGGATGGCGAATGCCTGTTGGCGCAGCACGGTCATCAACGCGGTTTCGTCATAGGCGTCGGCGATGGGCGAACCGGGCCAATGAAAGGACTTGTAGAGGTTGCCGCCAGTCGGCTCGCTGTGCCAATAGAAGCCCCCATCGCGATTGCGGGCACGCAGGCTCCAGACCAGCGCACCAGCTGTCTGGGTTTCCACAGTGGCTTGCAGCGCCTCAGTCATTGAGCGGGTGTCGGTGAAGCCGAACTCGCCCACGACATAGGCTTTGCGGCCTTTGGCGCGTGCGGCGTTGTCGCGGATCATCCGGGCGAACGGGTGCTTGTTGTGCGGGTAATGGTGTGAGGTGACAATGTCCACCTCGGGCATCGCCAGCGATTCTTCGTGCAGTTCATACCCCCGCCGGCCGTCCATCACCAGGTGGTTGGTGTCGAGCGATTTGATATAGGCCGCGATCTCGCGCGTCCACGCGTGCGGACACTCGAGCTCATTGCCGGTTTCCCAGCACAGGATCGCCTTGTCATCGGCATAGCGCACGCCGGTGAGGGTGTTGGTGCGGGTGAGCACCGCCCGGATGGTTTTTTTGAAATCGGCAATGAGTTGCGGGTCACTCCAGAAGTCGTCCTTCCCTTTGCCGCGGAAAGCCGCGCAATCGGCGCGGCCGCCCCACCACGGCCAGTTGTCCACCAGCGGAATGATCAGGCGCACGCCCTGGTCATTGGCCAGCTTCAACAGCTGGTCGAGGGAGCGGAAGGCGTCCTTGCTGAGGCGGCCGGGCGCGAGGACATGCCGCGGCACGCCGGACTCGTCCTGCGGCCCGCGCACGGATAGGGCATAGGTTCTAACGACCGTGCCGCCCATTTGGCGGGCGGTGGCCAGCGCGTCGGTCATTTCAAAGCGATCCGGCAGCCGCCAGCCATTGGTGGTGGCATCCCCGAAGCGGAGGTTGTCCTCGACGAGAAGGAGGTTGGGGATATTCCAGCCGATGAAGCGAAATGGCCGGCCATCTTCCACCAACTGGTCTCCCTGCACCCGGACGAAATCGTGGAAGCGCGAGGCGGCATGCGCCGAGGTGGACAGGACCACGGCGATCAGGGACAGGAGTCTAAGTTTCATGGAAAGTTTTTTGCTAACATCAAAGATCCCCGTCTTGCTCCAATTTGTCATACCAATTGAATTTGATGAAGATGGTGGTGACGGCGAGGGTGGCGGCGATGCCGGCGACCCATGACCAATGTTGCAGCACGATGTAAATGGGCAACGCGGTCAGGCAGAGTTGCCAGACGATGCCAACCAGCACGTTGCAGGCGTCGCGCTTGAAATCGCCGTTCGGCCGGAACGCCGGATCCTCGCGCATGACCTGCGCGCGGATCGGACCCCAGAACCCCCACGGATTGACCGTTTTGTAGAACTGTTTGAGGGTGGTCTCGTCTTCCGGCTCACCCAGCCAGGTTCCCAACAGGCAGCCGGCGGCCGAGATCAAAAAGATCGCCGGGAACAGATACAGCGGGTTGCTGACCGGATGGCCGAGCGCCATTTTGGCCAACTCAGGCAGGAACATCGCGCTGAGGATGCCCGACACCATGCCCCAGAAATAGCCGTAACCGTTGAAGCGCCACCAATACCACTTGAGCACGTTGGCCATGACATAGCCGCCATAGAGCGCGCCGACGATCCACATCATGATGTCGGTGATGCGGGTGGCCAGCAGCCCGAAGAGCACCCCGACTAACAGAACCGCGACGCACGCGTAGCGGCTCAGCGTGACCTGCGTTTTGGGGGCGACCCCTGGATTGATGAAGCGTTTGTAGATGTCGTTGACGATGTAGGCGGGGGCGGCGTTGATGGTGGCGGCGAAGTTCGACATGAACGCGGCCAGCAACCCGGCCAGCAGGAACCCCACCACCCCGACCGGCACGTATTGCGAGAGCACGATGGGCAGGATTTTCTCGAAATCGGGTTTTTCCATGGCGCGCAGGTCGGTCATGCAGAAAGCGAGTGCCAGCACGGTGATGACGGCAATCATCATGTAGCGTGGGAAAT
>JBAXPF010000435.1:0-3319 GCA_037132955.1 Verrucomicrobiota bacterium
AACATTCAACATTGAACTTCGAACATCGAACCGAAGAGGCGAAAGCAACAGACACAAGGCCCCATCTTTCTCTCTTATGTTCAACGTTGGATGTTCAACGTTGAATGTTCGATGTTCGCATTTTTCTCTTCTCTTCCGTTCAACGTTGGATGTTCAACGTTGAATGTTCGATGTTCGCATTTTTCTCTTCTCTTCCGTTCAACGTTGGATGTTCGGCGTTGGATGTTCGATGTTCGCATTTCCTCTTCTTCCATAACCTCACTCCACTCTTCACCCCCCCCCCTACGACCCATGGCCAACTGGAATGCACAAACGACACACAACGACATCAGCGGCTTCAGTGAAAATCCGGAGTTGCGACGCGAGTTGATGCTTTGGCGGCTCAAAATTGCCGCCTGGGTCTTGGCGGGACTGGTTGGAGTCGGCCTGTCGGCCAAACCCACCTACAACGCGTTTCGCGAATATCGGATCAACAAAAACCTGGAAGCGGCAAAAGCCGCGGCGCGGCTTGAAGACTGGGGCACCGCACGCGACAAGGCCCGCAGCGTGTTGCTGGCCAGGGGCCAGGATTTCGACGCCTTCCGGATTTGGAGCCGGGCCCTCGGCAAGATGGGCGAACCCCGCACCTACATGGTCGCCGCCCAGCTCTTCACCGACCCCCGCTCGACCCGCGAGGACCGCTTGGAATCACTGGAAGTCATGGCACTCCAGGCACCCCAGGCGGTTGCCCTCAGCGCGTATGCAAGCCTGCCGGAAGACCTGCGCAAGCAGGCGGCGTTTCGTGCCGCCATCACCCCGCTGTTGCTCAAACGCGGAGATATCGCCATCGCCGAAAAGGGCCTGCGCGAGGTGGCACAATCGAGCGATGGCCCCAAGGTCCGGCTCGAACTCCTGCGCACGCTTTGCTCCCGACCGGAACCCGCCCGCGTGGCGGAAGCACGGCGGATTTTTGCGGATTTGATCACGGCCGATGCCGATGAGGAGGCCTTGGCCGGCTTGTTGATTCTGGGCGAGACCCCCGGTGGTCTGGCCCCGGGCGAGCCCCTGCCCGATCTTCCCAAGTGGCTCAAGGAGCAGCCGAAAGCCAAGACCCTGCACCATTTGTTAGGAATGCATCCGGGCCTCGAAGCCTTGCCGGAAACCGCCCAGCGGGTGTATGCCTCCGCCGCCGAGCGATTTCTATCGACCGAACCGGGCGTGCTCGGCTCTTGGTTGGTGCGTCACGGCCAAGCCGAGATGGCCGAGAGCATTCTGGATGCACCGGCCAAGACCCGCTCCGACGCCTACCTCGCCCGGCTCCACGCGCTGCTGCGCCTGAAGAAAAACAGCGCCATCACCGCTGCGCTGGTGGCACCCCCACCCTCAGTCGATCTGGTGGAACTCGAGATCGTCAAAGCCGCCTTGGCCGCAAACCGGGGCGACCCGATCGAGTCGGCCACCGCGTGGACGCGGGCGCTCAACCAGGCGTCCTTCGATGCGAGCCGCAACCGGTTCATCGAAATCGCGCGGGCAGCCGAAGGCGCGGGCGCCAAGGCTTCCGCCGTGGATGCCTGGGTCGCCTCGGTGCGCTCCGGCTGGGGGCAACTCCCGCTCTATCAGGATTTGCTGCCGGTGTTTGGCAACTTGGCCGGCAACGGCCGCTCGGAAGATCTGCTGGCGATGTATCGGACGCTGCGGCGCTTCGAACCCCTCAACCCTGAATTGATCAACAATTTCTACTACCTCGCGTTGCTGCATGGGCTGCTGCCGGCCGACGAGGTGGCGGTGGAAATGGCGAAACTGGTGGCGGGGCGACCGGAGCGACTGGAATTCAACTCCGCGCTGATGCTGGCGGAAATGTTGGCCGGACGGCCGGCGGACGCGCTGGCCCGGTTGCCGCAGTTGCGCGAGAGCCGCGGCGTGGCCCCGGTGATGAAATCCGCGCTGGAAGGCGCGGCGCGGGTGCTCGCCGGCGAAGTGGGAGCGGGCACCGCCCTGCTGCGCGACGTCAACTGGCAGCTCTTCCTGCGTCAGGAGCGCATCGTCTTTCGCGACGCCCTGCTGAAACTCAAAATCTCGGGAATCCCCCTGCCGGAACTTGAAGCCCCGAAATTGGAAGCCGATCCCGAAAAAATTCCGGCCTGGCGCAAGGCGCTCGAACGGCTCGAAAAAGACCGCTCCGGGGATATCCTGCCCGCCTTGCCCGCCGTGCGCATCCCCGGCGCGGACCAAGCGGACAAGCCCCCCACCCCGGAATCAAGCCCTTTTAAGCCTTTGAAAGCCAATGGGTTAAGGGAATAATCTCCAGGCCGGTCCCAGCCGCTGAAAAAAACGTGCATTTTTTGCAAAATAATTGTTGTCAATTGCGCGTTTCTCTTCAATATCCCCAAGTCTTCGTGACGTCAGCCATCACCCCTCTAACTAACAGTCCCCTATTCTCATGAAAAAATCCCTTCGTTCGCTTTTAATCGGAACCGCCATTCTCGCAGCGCCGCAAATCGCTTCGGCTACGTTGCTGGTGGGATTCCATCAATTCAACAATGCGCAAGACACTGTTGGCAGTCCTGAGACTCCCCACACCGCTGATATAGAGTCGGGGTTTTCCGCTGGAATCATCGAGAGCACTGCCTCAAACAATACTGGAGGATCCACGGACCTCATCCTTGGCCAGTCCCACTATAACTTGGGTGCAGGTGCCTATAATGATGGATATGCATCAATCAAGTCCATAACGAATCCAGGGTTGACCATGACTCTGACAAATAGCACAGGCTTCAGTTATACTCTCGATAATTTGTATTACGATGCTGTGGCTTCCTTTGCTAAATCCTCGTTAAAGGGTGTGGATGTGGGGTATAAAATCACGGGCGACGTTGGCACCACCGCACTTAGCAGCGTGCGCAGCATGTACCAAACCACGTTTGCACAGGATGATTTCACTGACTACGCCGATACCATCGTCAATTTGTTGGATCAAGCAGTTGTCCTCGGCTCCGGGCAGACGATCAGCTTCTTCTTCACCATGGTCAGTAGCACCGGTGGTGAGGTCCGTATCGACAACTTGGGCATCGATGGTCACTTGACCGCCGTCCCCGAACCCGGCAGCTTGCTGGCGCTCGGTTGCGTCGTCGGCTCCGGTGCTTTCCTGCGCAGCCGCCGCAGGAGCGCGCGGGTCGCCTAACAATCCAGACCTACACCCGCCGCGGATTTTTTCAACTCAGGGCCGCTCACCGAAACCGGGAGCGGCCCTTGGTTTTTTACAGGTCGGCGGCCCTGTAGCGGCGGTCATCGGCCGCCGTCTAGCGACACTTGCCAAGCCTCGTCTTCATCGGCCGCCGTC
>JBAXPF010000436.1:0-3304 GCA_037132955.1 Verrucomicrobiota bacterium
CGTTTGTCCAGACGATCCGGGTGGAAAATGGCGCCATTTCCTTGGAAATCGCCCAAGAGGGCGTGCTGGACGCCACCGAAGCGTTGCGCGAAGAGGTTTTGATCCACTTTCCCATCGACCCGAAATGCGAGCTCGGAGACGTCCCGCAGGAGTGTAAAATCGATTCCCGATATTTAGCAGTGGACAAAGCGGTGGAAAGTGGGCAAGAGACTCCGCCCCGCGCCGAGGGTGACGACCGTTGGTCGGCTCTCGACACCCTCAAGGACCTTAAGGACCAACCCTAAACATACGAAAATACCATGGCCGTTCCAAAGCGCCGCCAATCCAAAAGCCGTCAGAAAATGCGCCGTGGCGCAACCCGTTGGCGTGCCCCTATCTTCAAGAGTTGCCCCGAGTGCGGCAGTCGTGTGCCCTCGCACATCGCTTGCCCATCTTGTGGTTACTACCGCGGCCGCCAAGTGCTGGACGTAGAGGCGCTCTGAAGTGCCCATAGGTGAGACATCGTGCAATTGCCTCGCCGGGTATGCCCCTGCGCGTCGTATGCTTGCAATTTGAAATCCGCTGTCGTATTTGCCCATCCGTATGAAACTAGCCTTGGACGCCATGGGCGGGGACTTCGCCCCGTCGATCAACATCGGGGGGGCCATCGATGCGTTGCGCCTTTACCCCAAACTCAAGCATTTGTTTTTGGTGGGCGATCAGACTGCGCTGAAAGAAGAATGCGCAAAACAGGGCCTTGATCTGCATGATCCACGGGTGAGTCTCGTCCATGCTCCGGAGGTGATCGAAATGTGCGAACCCGGCGCGAAAACCGTGCGCCGCAAAAAACTTTCATCCATCAACGTCGCGATGGATTTGGTCAAGGACGGCCACGCAGATGCCTTCGTTTCCGCAGGCAACACCGGCGCCGTCGTCACCTCGGCGACCTTGAAGTTGCGCACCCTCAAAGGGGTGGATCGGGCTGGCATCTCCACCGCCATTCCCAATGAGTATGGTCTGTGCTGCATCCTGGATGCCGGGGCCAATCCGGAGGCGAAACCCGAGCACCTCGTCGCCTATGCGGTGATGGGCACGGCTTTTGCCCGCCACGTGTTGGGCGTGAAGGCACCGCGGGTGGGCCTCATGTCCAACGGCGAGGAAGATGAAAAAGGCACCGCCTTCACCAAGGAAACTTTCAAGCTGCTGAAGGCGACCCCTGGCATCCACTTTATCGGCAACGTCGAGGGCACCGATCTTTTCGAAACGGAACTCGATGTCGTCCTCTGCGATGGATTCACCGGCAACGTCATGCTCAAAACCGTGGAATCCACCGCCAAAGCAGTCTCCAAGTGGCTCAAAGCCGAAATTATTGCCAGTCCGCTGCGGATGTTAGGTGCTTTGATTGCCAAGGGTGCTTTCACCGCGCTCAAGGAAAAAAGCAGCTATGAGACTTATGGTGGCAGTCCGCTGCTGGGCGTCAACGGCGTGGTCATCATTGCCCACGGCTCATCCTCCGCGTTGGCCGTGCGCAACGCCATCCGCGTCAGCATCGAAACCGTGGCTCATCGCGTCAACCCGCGCATTGAGGAAGCGTTGGCGGCTATCTGCAAGCCGGCGCCTGTTGGTAATTGAAAATTGATCGGCTACGAAGCACTTCGCGCTTGTGAGATAGGTCTTGGCGTTTCAGTCTTGCGGCGCATGAGTCAACCGATGATCTTCCACCCCGTCTGCATTGCAGGCACCGGCAGTTATGTGCCTGAAAAAATTCTGACCAACGCCGAGCTGGCGACACGCGTGGATACCAGCGAAGAGTGGATCCTCACCCGCACCGGTATCCGGGAACGCCGCATCGCCGCTGACGACGAAACCACCTCGCAGATGGCCACCCATGCGGCCCGCCGCGCCCTCGAACAAGCGGGCCTGACCGCCGATGAGTTAGAGCTCATCATCGTGGCCACCATCACGCCGGACACTCCCACTCCCGCCACGGCCTGCTATATCCAACAGAACCTTGGCGCGACGCGGGCCGTCGCTTTCGATATCTCCGCCGCCTGTTCCGGGTTTCTCTATGCGATGAAAATCGCCAAACGCCTGATTGCCTCGGGGGCGTTCAAGAATGCCATCATCATCGGTGCCGAAAAACTCTCTTCTGTCACCAACTGGGAGGACCGATCCACCTGTGTGTTGTTCGGTGATGGCGCGGGTGCGGCCGTGTTGCGCATCGCCGGGCCGGGAGAAGGGTCCATTATCGCCACCGAGATGGGCACCGATGGCGCCCTCACCCACCTACTCCAAATCCCCGGCGGCGGCACCGCCTGCCCGATCACCGCCGCCAACGTTAATGATCACCTCGGCACGCTCAGAATGTTAGGCAAGGAGGTGTTCAAACACGCGGTCAACCGCATGAAGGAAGCCGCCGAGAAGGTCATCGCGCGCGCCGGCCTCCAAGCCGAGGACATCGCCTGCGTTATCCCGCATCAGGCAAATTTGCGCATCATCGACGCCATCGCCGACCGGCTTGCCGTGCCTAACGAGCGCGTCTTCATCAACCTCGATAGATACGGCAACACCTCAGCGGCCGCCATCGCCATCGCCCTCGACGAAGCCAATCGCAGCGGCGCCTTCAAGCGCGGTGATCACATCGTGCTCGTCGTCTTCGGTGCCGGCCTGACCTGGGCTGCCGCCGCCATCCGCTGGTGAGGCTCAAAGCCAGGCAACATGCCCGGTCCACGGGTGGCGCACGCTTCCAGCGTGCTCCCTTCCGCATCCTGCGGAAGGGTCCATGCGATATGCCCACCGTGGCGCAGGGCGCGGGCATTCTGCCCGCCGTCATACGACTTGGCAATCGCCGACACCTCGCGCAAGTTCTGCATCGAGAACGGTTGCCCGCCTATCAGATTGGTGCCGGCCTCAAGGCGGATGTAGGCCACCTTATCGACGCCCCATGTTTCGATCCCCTTGTGCAGCTTGTCGATATCCATGTGGAACGTCAACTTTTTCACGTGGCACGCTTTGCCACTCCGGCCAGCGCCTTTTTCGCATCGAAGCGTTTTGCGGTTTTTTCGCTTCAGCTTCTAGCAAAACCGGGAGGCACAGCAAACTACGAGCTGCGCGAAAACTAAGAAAACACAAGGACTCCGAAAAAATCCTCAGCTCTCCAAAAATTACGCTTGCTCCCCGCTTTCCTCATGGTATCAATGCCCCGGCGAGATGAGGCCCCCTTCATTTCCAACGGGTTACACACCAAGTCCCCGTCTGACACCAGCCAAAGCGAGGATAGCTCAGTTGGTAGAGCAGTTGGCTTTTAACCAATTGGTCCTGGGTT
>JBAXPF010000437.1:0-3270 GCA_037132955.1 Verrucomicrobiota bacterium
GGAAGAAGGCGGCGGGCAGAATGCCCGCGCCACAGGTGGCCCGGGCATTCTGCCCGCCGCCTCTAACACAATAACCAGTGCCAGCTCAATCGTATTGGGCGAGAAGCCCGCGACCCTTCAGCCTGAGGCCGTGACCGTGCCGCAGGCGGCGTTTCCCAAGCCGTTGGGGGCCTACGCCAAAGTGGATGGTGGCTTGTTAAAGGTGTTGCAGACGCGGGTGGCAGCGGAGCCGTTCAACCTGGCGGCCAGCGTCATTTTCCTGCTCGCGATCCTGCACACCTTCGCGTGTGGATGGTTCACGCGTTTGGCGCGCAGGTATGAGCATCTCCATCAGGAAAAGTTGCAAAGTCGCGAGGTGCCTGATGAGGAGTGGCCGGATGGCGTGGCCGAGGTTTCGTTTGCCGGTACGCTGTTCCATTTGTTAGGCGAGGTGGAGGTGGTGTTCGGGCTATGGGTTGTCGCGTTAGCGGCGGTGGCCGCGCACTATTACAGTTGGCTGGATTTCAAGCTCTATATTGGTACTGACTGCCGGTTTGCCGAACCCTTGTTCGTGGTGGTCATCATGGCGATTGCGGCGAGCCGCCCGGTGTTGCGCAGTGCCGAGCGGCTGATGGCGCTGGCCGCCGCGCTCGGCAAGGGCAGTCCCGCCGCCTGGTGGCTGAGCGTGCTCACGGTGGCGCCGCTGCTCGGGTCGTTCATCACCGAGCCGGCGGCCATGACCCTCGGGGCCTTGTTGTTAGCCAAGAAATTTTTCCCGCACCGACCGTCGGCGAAGCTTGCCTATGCCACGCTGGGATTGTTGTTTGTCAATATCTCGGTCGGCGGCACGCTCACCAGCTTCGCCGCGCCGCCAGTGCTGATGGTGGCTGCGAAATGGGGCTGGGACACGCCGTTCATGTTGCTGCATTTCGGGTGGAAGGCGCTGCTGGGGATTGGTCTGGCGAATGGTTGCTATTATCTGCTATTTCGCGGCGAGCTGGGCCGGCTTGCGGCCACGGTTAATGCCGCGGCGGAGGCCGCCGTCGCGCCTCTATCATGGAATGAGCGGGAAACCCCGATTCCGGATTGGATCACTGGCGTGCATCTGGCGTTTCTCGCATGGACGGTTTACGCCGCGCACTATCCGGTGTTGTTCGTCGGCGGGTTCTTGTTTTTCCTCGCCTTTGTGATGGCCACCCAACATCACCAGAATGCCGTGGCGATGCGCAGCCCGATGCTGGTCGGCCTTTTCCTGGCAGGGCTGGTGGTCCACGGTGGCTGTCAGGGCTGGTGGATTGAACCCGTCCTGCTGAGCCTCCGCGACCAGACGCTGATGTTAGGTGCGACCGTGCTAACAGCCTTTAACGACAACGCGGCCATCACCTATCTTGCGGCGCAAGTCGCTGGCATTTCCACCACCGCCAAATACGCGGTGGTCGCCGGCGCGGTGGCCGGCGGCGGCTTGACCGTGATAGCCAACGCCCCCAACCCCGCTGGCTACAGCCTGCTAGCGCGGTTTTTCCAATTCGGCATTTCGCCGCTCGGGCTGGCGCTGGGGGCCATTCCGCCGACCCTCATCGTCTATGGGTGTCTGATGTGGCTGTGACCACCCGCGCTCAATTCCACTTCACCAGCTCGACCCCATGCACAAGACGATGGTTTTGATAATGATAGGTGCCCGGCTGATGACGGGTGAAGCAGGCGCAGTTGATGAAGGCGCGAAAGACAGCTCAAGTGCTGGCGCTGTGAAACCGCGGGTGTTCAATGGGGTGAACTATGGGGCGGTGGGCGACGACAAGACGGACAACACCGAAGCGTTCTCGGCATGTCTGAAAGCGGTGATCAAGGAGGGCGGCGGGCGGATGGAGCTGCCGACCGGCGTCTATCGAGGCAGCATATTGATTCCCGCGGTTTCGAAACCCATGCCGAGTTGGATCACCGTGGAAATCGTCGGCCAAGGCGAACCCACACCCGTCTTTGGTACGATTGGTGCATTCCCGCTGCAAAACAACGGCACGATCGTCAAGAACCTGTCCCCAACGGGCCCTGCAGTCATCACCGCCAGCAGTTCGCCCGAATCGCTGTACGGAGAATTCTCGGCGGTCAATGTGGTCATCAGGAATCTGGATGTACGGACCTATGACGATCCGGGCATTGGCGGCATCGACCTGCGCCACGCCTTGCAATGCAGGCTGGAGAACGTGTTCATCAACACCGGCGTCTACAACGTGCAGGCATCCAAACCGACCCATGGCACCAGCGGCTTGATCACTCCGGCGTGCAATAACGCCGCCTTAACGATCCTGCGGAACGTGGTCGTGACCGGCTATCATACCGGTATCCTGGTCAACGAACACACGGACGGGGACAACATCAACCTGGCGTCTAACATCAACGGCCTGGAGTTTGTCTTCGCCCATCATGCGTCCCGCTTCGGGCGGGTAGGCGCGCAACGATGCACCCACGCCATCGCGGTGACGGGCAAGCACGGCTTCTCGATCGAACAACTGGATATGGAGATTGCCGGAAAGGGTCAGACCGACGGCAAGAACGAATGGCAGGCAACGGCTTGTAATATTTTTGACCCCGACAACCTCGGCATTGCCGACATTAACTACTGGGTCGTCGAGGGCAACGTGGGAGCGACTGAGAAGTTCACCCGCAACGGCGGCGCATCGATTCAGGCCCGGCGCATCGGCTCCACTCCGCCCGGAAACGAGAGAATGGCGAAATGAGATGACCATGCCCAACACGCTGGATGCAGGCTGTAACTTATCGCCGCTCGTGATCCGCGACGTTCACTTGCGGGTGAGCATCATGCACATGAAGCGCATGAAGCGCGGCGCGGAAGAGACGTCAAGATTGTCACGCACCGTGACCTCGTCGAATAGCTGATCGATAGGCACCAGCGCGGTCTGTGTCGTGTAATTTGAGCCCGAGTTCCAATGCTCCAGGTCGTCAGAGATCTCGACGGCATAGGCCACATCCAGCAGGTTGTGGAGGCGGCGGAATGTGATTGCTAGACCACAAGGGGGGGAGCACGCATCTTGCGCAAGGTTTTCGGGCAAATGGAGCGCCGCAGCGCGACCTGGTGGATGAAGCGAGCAAGTGAGCGTGCTGGCGCGTTCCGCCACTCTTCAGCGCTGCCACAGGCGGCCCTTTGGCAAAATACCCTTCCGCAGGATGCGGAAGGAGGCACGCTGGAAGCGTGCGCCACCCTTCAGCGCTGCCACAAACGGCCCTTTGGCAAAATACCCTTCCGCAGGATGCGGAAGGAGGCACGCTGGAAGC
>JBAXPF010000438.1:0-3269 GCA_037132955.1 Verrucomicrobiota bacterium
AAAATTCAAAATTACTCTCCCATGTCATCTCCACCCGCTCGCCAGGTTGTCATCGCGGGCTGTGGCTTCTTCGGGTGTTCCATCGCGATGATGTTACATCGCCGGGGCTGGAACCCGATCGTGGTGGAGGAGGCCGACACGCTGCTGACGCAAGCGTCGCGGATCAACCAGGCCCGCGTCCATGGCGGGTATCACTACCCGCGCAGTTTGATGACCGCCTATCGGTCGCGTCAGAACTACGAACGGTTCCGCCAACACTACCACGACGCGATCGTCGATAACTTCACCAAGATTTATGCGATCGGCCGACTGTTTTCCAAAGTCACCGCCAATCAGTTCGAGACGTTTATGAAGCGGGTGGGCGCGCCACTCAAGGAAGCGCCCACCGCCATCCAACGATTGTTCAATCCGTCGCTCACCGAACGGACGTGGATCGCCGAGGAGTGCGCGTTCGACTTCTCGGTATTGCGCGACAAGCTGCGCGCCGAAATGCAGGCGGCCGGCATCGAGGTGCGGCTCGGCACGCTGGTGGAAACCGCCACGCCCCATCCCGTCGGCGCGCTCGCCCGGCTATCGGACGGCTCGGACATCCAGTGCAAGTGGGTTTTCAATGCCACCTACGCCGGTCTCAACCGGCTCACCTCCGCTTCCGGGCTGCCCCTCATCCCCCTGAAGCACGAACTCACTGAAATGGCTCTGGTGGATCTGCCGAAGGAGCTCGACGGCCTATCGGTCACCATGATGTGCGGGCCGTTTTTCTCGTTCATGCCATTTCCCTCGCTGGGCCTCACCACCCTCAGCCACGTCCGCTACACCCCGCACGCCCATTGGTTTGAAAACGAGCAATCCGGCGCCACCAATCCCTATCATATATTCAACGGCATCGAAAAACACAGCCGCTTTGAAATGATGCTGGCCGACGCGTCCCGCTACCTTCCCGCGTTGAAGGGCTCTGTTCACCGCGATTCCCTGTGGACGGTCAAGACCCTGCTTCCGCTCAGCGAAATCGATGATGGCCGGCCGATTCTCTTCCACCGTGACCCACAACTGCCCGCCGTCATCCACGTCATGGGCGGAAAAATTGACAATATTTTCGACGTGGAAGACGAGGTGGAAAATCTGCTGCGCAGATTTTAAATTTTGAATGTTGAATTATGAATTTTGAATGAAAGAGACGGCTTCGCGATTTTGAATGTAAAATTTTGGATTTTAGATGTTGAATGAAAGAGGAGAACGTCATTCTTGAAAAGTCCTATGCGTTCGCTTTGGAGATCATGATCCTTGCTAAGGCGATTCGTGAGCGGCGGGAGTTTGACCTCGCATCGCAGTTGTGGAGAGCCGGCACAAGCATTGGTGCCAATGTGGAGGAAGCTCAGGCGGCGCAGAGTCGGGCCGACTTTCGCTCCAAAATGTCCATCGCTGCAAAAGAAGCGCGTGAAACCCATTACTGGCTCCGCCTGACCCGCGATGGCAACATCCTCGATGCTGTCGCTGTCATTCCGCTAATCACAGAGATCGGGGCAATCAAACGCATTCTCACGTCGATTGTGAAAAGCGCAGCGCCCGATGGGCGCAATTCTGGATGTTGAATTTTGAATTTTGAATTGTAATTTGGATGAGATGGTATTCGAGCGCCTCTTCGATCAATTTCTTTATAATCCATCATTCAACATTCAAAATCCAACATTCGCGACGTAGTCGCCTCGAAGTCGCGCCGCATTCGCTCTTCCATTCATAATACAAAATTCAAAATTCAACATTTCTTCAACATCTCATGGATCCCAACACCGTCGTCAGCATCGTCGTCCCGCTGCAGCAGGATGCCCACTTGCTCGAGGAAATTGTGACAGAGATCGATCAGGTCATCGGCTCCGCCTACCGGTTTTTTGAAATCGTGCTGGTGGACGATGGGTCGACCGATGGGACCACCGCGGCGGTGCAACCGTTACTCAAGAAAATCCAACGAATCCGCTACATGCGGCTGTCCAGATCATTTGGCAGGGATATCGCCTTTTCCGCCGGGATCGAATCGGCTATTGGAGATTTCGTTGTCACTCTCGACTTGCGGACAGATCCGATCAATGTCATTCCGCAGATGATCGACCTCTGCCGCAAGAGCGGCGGGATTGTTCACGGCATGGCGGAAAACGCTCTGCCCCGTTCGCTCGCCCGCGAATGGTCTGGCAGCATGTTCCGGAACTATTGCCGCAAACATCTGGGCGTCGACATCAAACGCGGAGTTTCGGACCTCCGGGTGATGAGCCGCCAGGCAGTCAATGCCCTGCTCCAAGTCCGCGAGCAAAACCGGTACCTGCGCGTGCTCACGCTCACGCTCGGATACCAGCATGAGTTCTTCCCCTATTCGCTCCTGTCCAAAACCGGGAGTCCGCGCGTCACCACCTGGCGAGCCGAGGTGGCCACGGCGGTCGACCTGCTCGCCGCCAACACGCGCCACCCACTGCGTCTGGTTACCGCCGTGGGGCTGTTGGGGGCATGCCTGAATCTGCTATACGCGCTCTATGTGGTGACCGTTTTCCTGATCCGCCCCACTGTGGCGGAAGGTTGGACCACGCTCTCACTCCAATCCAGCGGCATGTTTTTCTTCATCTGCCTGATTCTGACCGTGCTCAGCGAATATGTCGGGACTATTCTCGGAGAAGTTCGCAGCAGGCCTCATTATTTCATCGCCCAGGAGGCCAACAGCTCCGTTCTGCTTGAAGATACCGTTCGTTCCAGCATCGTGAAAAATTCTATCGGGTGATGGGAAATACTTTTAGTCGCGTGCAAAATCCGACCATGATTGATTCTTTGAAATCTCCCAACAAGGCAAAACAGGGGGTTTTGCTCAATATGGCCGCAGTTTGGGTATTTTTCTCCGGTTGGTGCGTTTTCGGGGGATATGCGCTATCACTATTCGGCGCGCTGAAGAGACCCGGCATCGCGCTTCATCTGGGCGCAGGACTCGTCATATCATTATGGCTATTCCACTGGCTCAACGCGGGCTTTCCGAAGCCGGTGAAAATAAAATGGAAACGCCACCTGAAGCCTTTTCCCCTCCTCTACCTCGCATGTGCGGCTCTTGCATTGGCCGGCGGGCTACTCCACCCTCCGACCAACTATGACGCCCTGTGCTATCGTGTGCCCAGGTTGATGCATTGGTTGCAAGCCGGGCAGGGCCACTGGATAGGGAGTTTCAATGGGAGAATCGAATTCAGTTCGCACGGCTTTGAGTGGCTCATGTTGCCGTGGTTTGGTACGTTCGGCACCAT
>JBAXPF010000439.1:0-3235 GCA_037132955.1 Verrucomicrobiota bacterium
CGTTTCCCCCGGGGCGGGTTCCAGATACATGCCGCTGCGGCCATGCAGATAGAAGACGTCCCCCTGGCCGTTGACCAGCGCGGCCATCAGGGTCAGATGTCGCAGCAGTGCCTGTTCGGTTAGATTGCGCAACGAGGCTTTTATGGGTGGGGGCGTCTTGCCGGCGGCCCGCGTGGGTGCCGCGGTCCTCGCCGGAGCGGGCAGCAGCAGGCTGCTTTGGGAGATCCTCTGCGGGGTGCCGCGAAATTCCTCCCGGCTCTGGTAGAGCTTGGCTTTGCGGTCCAGCACGGAAAATAAATGGCCGAAATCGCCGATGGTCTCCGAGGTGCCCAGAAACAGGACTCCGTGCGGGTTGAGCGCATAGTGGAACAAGGGCAGGAGCTTTTTCTGCAAGTCCCCCCCCAGATAGATCAGCAGGTTGCGGCAACTGATCAGATCGAGTTTGGAAAAGGGCGGATCCTTGATCACGCTCTGCTCGGAAAACACCAGCATGTCACGGATGCTCTTGTGAATGCGGTAGTTGCCGCTGTCGGCCTCCAGCGTGAAAAAGCGTGCCAGGCGCTCCGGCGTGACGTCCGCCGCGATCCCGGCCGGAAAAACGCCGGTGCGCGCTTTGGCAATCGCATCGTTGTCAATGTCGGTGGCAAATAATTGCAGGTCGTATCTGATCTTCATCGCCTCCATGCGCTCCTGCAGCAGGATGGCGATGGAATAGGCCTCCTCGCCGGTGGAGCAGCCCGGCACCCAGCCGCGGACCGAGCCCCCAGCGGGCTTGCGGGCAAGAAGGGCGGGCAGGATCTGCGTCTCGAGCACTTGAAACGCCTCCGGATCGCGGAAAAACCGGGTCACGCCGATGAGCATTTCGCGGAACAGTATCTCCACCTCGAGTGTCGATTGTTGCAGGTATTTGAGATAGTCATCCAACGTGTCGATCTGGTGCACGACCATGCGCCGCTCGATGCGCCGGTGGATCGTGCTCGGCTTGTATTCGGAAAAATCGTGGCCGGTCTGTGCCCGCAACAGGATGAACACTTTCTTGAGCGCGTTTTCTGCCTTGACTGACGCCAGCGGGCTGGCCTGCGCGGGCATGTCATAGGCGTGCGAGGTGTCAACTTGCAAGGCATAGGTGCGCAAGGCATAGGTGCGCGAGGCATAGGCAATAAGCTGGGCGGCCATCGCGGCCGGTGCCAACGTGAAATCCGCCAGACCGGTGGCGATGGCGCTGCTAGGCATGCCGTCGTATTCGGCCGACTCCGGGCTTTGGACCATGGCCATGCCGCCCTCGTTCTTGATCGCCGTCAGCCCCAGGGTGCCATCACTGCCAGTGCCCGAAAGGATGACGCCGATCGCCCGATCATGCTGGTCCTCGGCCAGCGAGCGGAAGAAAAAGTCGATCGGCAAGCGGTGGCCGTGCGGCAGGTTTGGATCTAACAATTGCAGCGTGCCTTTGAGAAAGGCCATGTTGTGGCCCGGCGGGATGATGTAGGCGCAGTTGGGCTGCACCACCATCCCGTCCTCGACCTCAAACACCTGCATGCGGGTGTAGTGCTGGATCAGGTCGGCGAGCAGGCTCTTGTGGTCCGGGGCCAAATGTTGCACCAGCACAAAGGCCATGCCGGGGTCCTGCGTCGCGGGCATCCCCGAAAAAAACGCCTCAAAGGCCGCCAACCCGCCGGCCGAGGCCCCGATGCCCACGATCGGAAATGACGCCGGTACGGCGGCCTCCGGCGCCGCTTCAGGTGCGGCCTGGGTGGGTTTGCGTCGAGTCTTTGGCTGTTTTTTTGGGGGCTTCATGAGGGGGGGTGCGCTGGTGAGAACGCGGGGGGGTTGGGGTGCGGCGGACAAAGATAACCACTGAAAAGAACGGATTCCACAGAGGTCACTGATTGGTTTAGAATTTAGAATTTAGAATTTTCTTCGTAGGCGTGTTTGCCGGATCTCCGGCACTCTTGCGATCATCACTGTTCCCAGACTGAGCACATTTCCCACCTGATGCAACAATAAAAACGATACTGAAAAGCGTCCACCATCCCCAGGCTCAACATCCGATATGCCAGTGGGGGACGCGACGATGCACTGGCCTTTTCATTGGCCTGATCGGAATAATGGATTGTCGCGGTGCCTTACGCTGCGCGGGCGTCACAGCGGCAGGTCGTAGCTGCGGCCGCTGATGCCTTCATACCAACGGATGTAGGCCATGTTGACCATGGTGAAGCCGCCGACGGTGGGGTAATTGCCGGTGAAATACCAATCGCCGCAATCGCCATGGATGGCGGCGTGAAGGTTGTCAATGGTCTGGAAGATCACCTCGACCTGGCCTTTCCAATCGGTCTCCTCGGGATAGACCAGGCGGCTGATTTCCGCCGAGATCTCCTCATCGCTGAAGGCGGCGTAGACCTCCTTGACGCAGTTGCCGCGGGCCGCCGGGGGGTGTTGGAGTTCCGCCAGGCAGTTTTGATAGATTTTTTCCAACAAGCTGGCGCGGCCCGCCCGCTTGTGCAAATCGACCGCTGCCTGGAAGGCAATGAAGCGGCCCAGTTCGGACATGTCGATGCCATAACAATCCGGGTAGCGGATTTGGGGGGCGGTGGAGCATATGACGATCTTGGCCGGATGGGTGCGGGAGAGGATTTTAAGGATGGATTTCTTCAAGGTGGTGCCGCGGACGATGGAATCATCCAAGACCACCAGCTTGTCACCCGGTTGGACCACGCCGTAGGTGATGTCATAGACGAGGGACACCATTTGATCGCGGCTCTTGTCCTGGGCGATGAAGGTGCGCATCTTGATGTCCTTGTTTGCCACCTTTTCGCCGCGCGGCCAGTTGCGCATGATCAGGTCATCGACGGTCTGCGGGGTGAGCTGGCCGGCTTGCGCCGCGAGCAGGAGGGCGTCGCGCACTTGTTCACGGCGGTAGATGCGAAGGCCGTCCATCAGGCCATAGTAGGCGGTGTCGGCCGTGTTGGGGATGAAGGAAAAAACCGTCTTATCGAAGTCATCCTGGATGGCGGCGACCACCTGCGAGACGAGGGCCGCGCCCATGGCCTTGCGCTCCTGATAGATCTGCGGATCATTGCCGCGCGAAAAATAAATCCGCTCAAACGAACAGGGCTTGTGCGGCTGTGCGGCGGCAAAGGGATGGGTGGCCAGTGACCCGTCCGCCTTGATCGTGACCACCGTGCCGGGTTGCACCTCGCTGACTTGCCCGGCGTCCACCTCGAAGATGGTCATCAAC
>JBAXPF010000440.1:0-3221 GCA_037132955.1 Verrucomicrobiota bacterium
GTCCGCACTGGCAGGCGCTCGAGTTGGCCGATGGCCAGCAGGCGCACATCCTGCTTGTTGAGTTCCTTGGCTTTTTCGCGCAGAAAGCGGTCGAGCAAGGCCATGAGGGCGTGCACTTCGGCCTCCGGGCGACTCCAGTTTTCGGAGGAAAAGGCGAAGAGGGTGAGGTATTGGACGCCGAGTTCCTTGCACGCCTCCATGATTTCGCGGACCGATTCCGCGCCGGCGCGGTGGCCGTCACGGCGCGGCAGGCCGCGTTCTTTGGCCCATCGGCCATTGCCATCCATGATGACGGCAATATGGCGCGGTATGGTTGGAAATTCGGTCACGGGTTTGGGCTTTTGGGTGGGCTGGGGAAGGCGGATGGCGTGCGTCACAACGTGCGGGCTGGAACTTCGCACGGAGGATATGCCTGGCTGGGTGAAGAAGGGATGAGGGCTGGATGAAAAAACCGGGAACTGTGGAAAAATTGCTAGGCTGTTAGAGTTTGGGCGCGGTCGGGGCCCACTCCGACAAAGGCAATGGGCGCACCGCAAAGCTCGGCCAGGCGGGCCAGATAGGTTTGTGCCTGGGCGGGCAGGTCGCCGTAGCGGGTGCAGCCGGTGGTGTCACATTTCCAGCCTGGCCATGTCTCATAAACCGGCACGATCCGATCCCAAGCATCGCGCTCGGCGGGGGGCAGTGGGTGGATGGTGCCGTCGATGTCGTAGCCAGCGCAAATTTGCAGGGTGTCGTAGGCATCGAGGCCATCGACGTTGGTGACGGCCAGGCCGGTCACCCCGTTGACCATGCAGGCAAAGCGCAGCAGCACGGTATCGAGCCAGCCGCAGCCGCGCGGGCGTCCGGTGGTGGCACCGAATTCGCGACCCAATCCGTGGAGGTATTCGGAGAGCCCTTCATCCGCGGTGGGGAAGGGGCCGGAGCCAACCCGGGTGGTGTAGGCTTTGCACACGCCGATGACGCGCTCGATGGCCATGGGCGGCAGGCCGGAACCAGTGCAGGCACCGCCGGCGGTTGTGTTAGATGAGGTAACGAATGGATAGGTGCCGTAGTCCACATCGAGCAGCGTGCCTTGGGCACCTTCAAACAGCAGCGTTTGCTTGGCCTTCCACGCCGCATGCAACACCGGAATGGTATTGGTCACATGGGGCAGCAGCCGTTCGATGGCGGTGAAAACTTCGGCACAAACGGCGGCGGCATCGAAGGTGGGCAGATCGTAGCGGGCGAGAATTTCGTTGGCCTCGGCCACCCGCTGAGTGATGCGCCCGGTGACAAAGGCGGAATCGCCGAAATCCGCCATGCGCAGGCCGCAGCGGTTGATTTTATCTGCATAGGCCGGGCCGATGCCGCGTTTGGTGGTGCCGATTTTGTGCGCGCCGAGGGCGATTTCGCGGGCCGCATCCAGTTCCTTGTGGATGGGCAGCACGACGTGGGCGCGGTCGGAGATGAGGAGCTTGGCCGGAGTGATAGAGATTCCCTGCGCCTCGATCCGTCGGATTTCCTCCACCAGTCCCACCGGATCAATGACCACACCGTTGCCGATGACGTTGATCTTGTCATCCCACAAAATGCCTGAGGGCAACAGGTGCAGGATGTATTTGACGCCGCCGGTGATGACGGTGTGGCCGGCATTGTTGCCGCCCTGGCTGCGGATGACCAGATCCGCCGACTCTGTTAGAAAATCGACGATCTTGCCCTTGCCCTCGTCTCCCCACTGGAGGCCTGCGATGATGGTGTTCATGGTGAAATATTAAATTTTAAGCACTAAATTCCAAACGGAAGAGGACTGTGGATTGTCTGAACCGGTTAGTAAGGGTGGGTGTTTTCTTGGTTTCGGATTTATTGCTTCGCGCTTCGTGCTTCGTGCTTGGTGCTTTGAATCAGTTCGGCGAATTCCTGGAAAAAGTAGCTGGCGTCGTGCGGGCCGGGGGCGGCCTCGGGATGGTATTGGACGCTGAAGACGGGCAACTCGCGGTGGCGCATGCCTTCAACGGTGCCATCGTTGAGGTTGATATGGGTCACCTCGACTTCCGGCGGCAGTGAGTCCGGATCGACGGCGAAGCCGTGGTTTTGCGAGGTGATGGCGACGCGACCGCTGCGCAAGTCCTTGACCGGTTGATTGCCGCCGCGGTGGCCGAACTTGAGCTTGAAAGTGTTGCCGCCGAAGGCATGGGCGAGGATTTGATTGCCCAAACAAATGCCGAAGATCGGCAGCTTGCCTAGCAACTGGCGGATCTCCTCATGGATGTAGCCGAGCGCCGCCGGATCGCCTGGACCGTTAGATAAAAAAACTCCGTCCGGATTTTTCGCCAGCACTTCGGCCGCGCTGCAGCGGGAGTTGACCACCTCCACCGCAAAGCCGGCCTGCCGGAGACGGCGCAGGATGTTGAATTTCAAACCGAAATCGTAGGCGATAATCCGGTGGCGCAGCGGCGGCAATTCGGCGTAGCCGCTGATTTCGCCGGTGGATGTGTTAGGCAACCTCCAGCACCGGGATTCCTCCTGCCAGTGGTAGGATTGCGGCGTGGAAACTTCCTGCACATAGTCCATGCCCGCCATTGAGGGCGACGCCTGCGCCGTGGCAATCGCCGCTTCGCGGTCGAGTTCGGTGCTGACACAGGCACGCATGGCCCCGAGCGAGCGCAGGTGTTTGGTTAGAGCGCGGGTGTCGATGCCTTCGATGCCGAGGATCCGGTGTTCGGCGAGGTAAGCGGCAAGCGGTTGGGTCGCGCGCCAGTTGGACGGCACTTCGCACAGCTCGCCGATGACAAAGGCGCGGATTTGCGGGGAGGCTGATTCGGCGTCCTCGGGGTTGATCCCGTAGTTGCCGATCTGCGGGTAGGTCATGGCGACGATTTGTCCGCGGTAGGAGGGATCGGTGATGACCTCCTGATATCCGGTCATGGAGGTGTTGAAGCAGATTTCTCCGGTGGTGGTTCCGGTGGCTCCGAAGGCTGTTCCTGTAAAACAACGTCCGTCTTCAAGGGCTAATAGGGCATGGGTCGGCACGGCGGCGGCAGGCTAGACGCAGGTTTCCCCGCTGGCAAGAAAATGCGTGTCGTTCCCGTCACTCGCGCTGCGCCCCCACCATGCCGCGACAATCCGATGGTCCGATCGGACCTCGCCATTGTCGCGGGCGGCACGGGTGTGGGAGCCATTGCTCCTGCGTCACTCGCGCTGCGCCCCCACCATGCCGCGACAATCCGATGGTCCGATCGGAC
>JBAXPF010000441.1:0-3183 GCA_037132955.1 Verrucomicrobiota bacterium
TCTGGTCTTCTGTCTGGGAGCGCAGCGGTCTTCTGTCTTCTGTCTTTCATCGGGAGCGGGCATGGACCAGGGATTCAAGAACGAGAAAGAGAATGCCCGCCAGGGCGAGCCAGGGCCACAGCGGGAGGCCTTGGGCGAGGGCGGCCTGGCGGACGAGCGAGTCGCTGGAGGCATTGAGTTTGCCGAAGGCGGGGGTGGCTTCGAGCGGGCGGAGGTCGGACTCGGAGTCCGGGAAATTGACGGCGGTGAACGCGATGGGTTGGCCGGAAATTTGCCAGCGGAAGAGGCCGGGAGTGGCGGGGGATTTGGCTTGCCAGAGGGTGCCGCCGGCGGTGGCCGACTCGGTGATTTCGATAGGTTCGGAGGCCGGGCCTAGCAGACTGATGGCACCGGCGTGCGCGGGATCGGTGGAGGACCAGGTCAGGGGGATGCCGGGCAGCACGTAGGCGGACTCGGCGGCGCCGCGTGGACGGGTGCGCAGGAGAATCTCTGCGAGCGCCGGAAGAAATGACCCCTGGGTGGGCCAATCGGTCTTGCTAGGGTCGAGCGGCAGGTTCCAGAGCAGGATCGAGGCGTTGGTGGTGGGGCATTCGAGCAATGCCGGAATGCCATCGGCAAAAAGGGCGATGGGGCGGATGTTAGGGAGCGTGGCGAGCGTGGCCGGCAGGTGCAGGCGTTCGCGGAAGCTGCCGCCGAAGGGGTTGCCGAAATCCCCCGATCGGAAAAGTTGATTGGCGGCGTGGGTCTCTTCCGGAATGACCGACCAACCTGCGGGCGAGGCATCCAGGGCGAGTGGGCCGTCAACGGGATTGGCCGGAACATTCAGCAGACTGCGGATGGCGGCCAGCGGACAGGCCGCGGCAGGCCGCAGGATGAGGGTGGTGCCGGCCAGCGCCGCTTGCCGCAGGGCCGCTGGATTGTCGCCGGACCAAGCACTGATGAAGTGGTAGTCCGGCCGTTGCGATATCGTTAGGTCGGTGACCCCTTCCAACCAGGACAGCGACTTGGCGAGTTTACCGAGGATTTTGGCGTCGGCGGAGTCGGGCGCAGTGGTGAGCGCGAGGCGCAGCGAATCACGGACATGAACGACCGCGAAGCGGGCGTCATCGGCGGGAAAGGCGTCCGCCTCAACTGAAGCGCTGATCGGCATCGGACCGGGGGTGGCCGGGCGCAGCACAAACGCGGATTCCGCTTCGCCCCAGGCGGGCAGGTCGATCGCCCGGGATTGGCGCGCGCCATCGGCATCAAGGGTGAGCTGCGTGCGCAGCGGTTCCGCGGAAAAGTTCTGGACCCGGGTGAGGAGGGTCAGGTCCTGGCCGACGACCGGTTCGGCTGGCTGCGGAATGAGGCGGCTGACGGTGACATTGGGCGGGCTGCTAGTGGCGACGCGTTGGGTGCGCACGACGATGTTGCCAGGGAGGCTGGGCGCGAAGTCGCGCCAGGCGCTGGCTTGGAAGTCGGAGACGATGACAAGTTCACGGTGCCCGCCGACCTTGGCGAGTTGGCGCAGCGCCAGATCAAAGGCGGCGGTTAGAGCACCGGCTTCGGGCCGGGGTTTGACTTGCTTTAGAATGTCTGTTAGATAAGTCAGGTTCGGTCCGGGCTCGGGAAAGGCGGCGTCGGGCTCGGCATCGATCCAGATGAGGTTGGCATGGTCGGGTTTGGCTTGCTCGAGGTAGCGGGCGGCTTGGGCGCAGGCGGCTTCGAAGCGGCTGCCGGCACCTTCGCGGGCGGCCATGGAGGCGGAGCGATCGACTAACAAGATGACGGTGGATTTTTCGCCGGGCAGGGAGGCGGACTTGGAAATGAGGACGGGCGCGGTGAAGGCGGCGGCGAGGGCGAAGAGGGCGAGGCTGCGCAACGCGAGCAGCAGCCAATCTTTGGGGCGGCGGAGGCGTGCGGTGCTGCGCAGCACGCGGCGCAAAAATTCAATGTTGGAAAACCGATAGGCCGGCGGCCGGGCGCGCGACAGCAGATGGACCAACACGGGCAGCCCGGCAAGCGCAAGCAAGCCAAGCAGGGCGGGGTGTTGGAAGAGGAGGGACATGAAGATGGGTTATAGGTTGTCAGTTAGAAGTAATTTGGAAAGAGACAGAAGACCGCTGCGCTGAAAGACAGAAGACCGCTGCGCTGAAAGACAGAAGACCGCTGCGCTGAAAGACAGAAGACAGAAGACAGAAGACAAGAGAAAGAGAAGAGTCACAGGTAGGAAGATTGTGGGCAGTAAAAATTCATGAGTGCATGGGCCTGATAACTGATTAATCTAGTCTTCTGTCTTCTGTCTGGGAGCGAAGCGATCTATTGTCTCATCTCAATCCCGCAAGCGATCGAAAAGCGCGAAATAGGGATCAGCGGTTGAGGTGAGGGCGTAGTCGGCGTGGCGGGAGGCGGCGAGGGCGCGCAAGGCGCGGGTGTGGTTGAGGATTTCCTGTTGCCAGGCGTCGCGCAGCGAATGGGGGTGGACGGTGAGTTGGGCGTTGGATTCCATGTCGATGAAGCGGGATAGGCCGCGCTCGTCGAGGTGGAGTTCGGCGGGATCGAGGAGGTGGAAGAGGTGAATGCGGAAACCGCGGTGGAGGTAGGGATTGAGAGCGCGGAAGAGGGCGGCCGGGTCGGTGAAAAAATCGGATAGAATGACGAGGGTGCCCTTGCGCTTGAGGAGCGGCTGGGCGCGGGCCAGGGTCTCGGTGATGGATGTGTTAGATCCGGGCTGGTTGGTTTCGAGGGTGTTGAGGAGGTCGTGGAGGTGTTGGCGGGTTGAGCCTGGCGGCAGGAACCTGCGAATGCCCTGATCAAACAGAGTGAGGGAAACGCGGTCGTTTTTGGAGATGACCCACCAGGCGAGGGCGGCGGCGAAAAACGACGCGTATTCGAGCTTGGAGAGGCGCGGCGAGTTTTCCGGAAAACCCATCGAGGCGGAGCAATCGAGGAAGATATGGCATTCGAGGTTGGTCTCCTGCTCGAAGGTGCGCAGAAACAACTTGTCGTTGCGCGCATACACCCGCCAATCGACGCGGGCGAGGTCGTCGCCTTGGACGTATTGGCGGAACTCGTGGAACTCGATGGACGAGCCGCGCTGGTGCGAGCGGTGGCGCCCTGATAGATAGCCCTCCACCATGGCCTTGGCACCGAACTCATAGTTCTTGAGTCGGCGGATGTCGGCGGGATCGAGGAAGCGGTGCA
>JBAXPF010000442.1:0-3182 GCA_037132955.1 Verrucomicrobiota bacterium
GACTTTTAGACTTTTCTCCCCTGCGGCCGAATCGCTCAGCCGTCGCATGAATGATGAGAGGTGGCATGAGGCCGTCGACTCTTCAATCTTGCGACCTTTAGACTTTTAGACCTTTAGACTTCTTCCCGTGTTCTTCTCCTAATCTGCTCATCCGCAACGGGCGAGCCGCCCGTTCCCCACTTGAGGCCACTTCCAAGAAATAATGAGCCAAAATCGCAAGCGGAGTCACGGGTCTAAAAGTCAAAGGTCTGAAAGTCGAAAGTCCAAGAACCGCGAATGTTGAGCTGACCTTCGACTTTTGACTTTTAGACTTTTCTCCCCTGCGGCCGAATCGCTCAGCCGTCGCATGAATGATGAGAGGTGGCATGAGGCCGTCGACTCTTCAATCTTGCACCTTTAGACTTTTAGACTTTTAGACTTTCGACTTTCGACTTCTTCCCGAGCATGCCTTCACCCAAGCCCCATGTCCTGCTGATGGGTCAGACGCCGCCGCCGTGGCACGGTCAGGCGGTGGCGACGCAGATTTTGTTTGACCATGCTTGGCCGGAGTTCGAGGTGCATCGGCTGCGGATGGGGTTCAGCGAGGAGATGCTCGAGGTCGGGCGCTTCCAATGGAAGAAGATCCGGCACCTGAGCCAGTTGATCCTGCGGGCGAGGGCCGTCCTCAAGGAGCATCCCGGCTGCATTCTGTTCTATCCGCCGGCCAGCGCGAAATGGATTCCCTTTTTGCGGGATGTGATCTTCCTGGCCGGGGTCCGTTATCTAGCAGGATCAACGGTGTTTATTTTTCATGCTAGCGGCCTGCCGGTCTTCGCGCGGAGCAGTCGGCTGCGGCGCTGGCTCGGTGGTTTGGCGTATCGTGGTGCCGACGTGTCGCTGGAGGTCGCCCAGGAGGCGGTCACGCCGCACGAGGTGTTTGCGGCGAAATCCTGGCAATGGTGCCCCTGCGCGATTGAGGTGCCGGACGTGCCGCGCGGCCGCCGTGCGGATTCCGGCAGTTTGACAGTGCTGTTTGTGGGCAGCTTGCAGGAGGGCAAGGGGGTGCTGGAAATCCTGGCGACCGCCGCCGTGCTGAAGCAGCAGGGCCGCCAACACGAGTTCCGATTCCGCATCGTGGGCAAATGGTTTTCGGAGGAGTTTGAAGCGAGCGTCCGTCAGCGGTGTTCCGAGTTAGGTCTCGGTGACATGGTCGAGTTGGCCGGCCAATTGACCGGCGACGACAAGTGGCGCGCCTATGCCGATGCCGATGTCTTCTTCTTTCCGACCCACTATGCGTCGGAGGCGACTCCGCTCGTGCTGATGGAGGCCCTTGGCATGGGCCTGCCGGTTGTTTCCACGCTCTGGGCGGGCATTCCCGCCATGCTCGACGGATGCCAAACGGCCACGCTCCTGCCAGTTAGATCCCCGGCGCATTACGCCGCCGCCTTGATGGATCTGCGCTCCCCCAGTCGGCCGCCGGAGCAAACCGCCCGGGCATCCCGGGCATTTTATCGCGCGAACTTTCTGCCGGCCCGTTTCATCGAGCGGGTGGCCGCGGCGTTTGGGGTGGCCGCGGCGGTGAAACCATCTTTGGAAAGCGGAAAGCAGAAAGCGGAACGCGGAAACCAGAGTGCGAATTCTTTACTCTCTTCAGAATCTACAATTCAAAATTCAAAATTAAAAATCCGTATCACCGCGTATCTGGCAGACCAGAACCCGGGGCATGACCGGAGTTTCGGGATTTCGAGGATGTCGCAGGTGGTGCTGGAGGCGCTGGAGGCGTCGGGGCAGGTGGAGATCGCGACGGTCGCGTCCACTACTTCGCAACAGGCGCCGGCGAGCGTGGCTGCGGCCCGGATCCTGCCGTGGGGGACGCGGAGGAAGTGGGCGCGCTTGTTGACCGATCACTTGCACCCGTTGTTCGGCCACAACGGGTTTTCCGCCGACCTGCATTATTTCCCCAAGGGCTACCTGCCATTGTTAGACCGGTGGTGCCGGCCCTCGGTGGTGACGATCCACGACACGATCATCCAGCACGACGACGACCATTACCCGCTGTGGCGGACGTTTTGGGAATACACGTACTGGGCGCTGATGCTCAAACACACGCTGCGCAAGGCGGATCTGATACTGACGGTGTCGGAGTCGTCCAAGGAGCAAATCCACGCGTTCATGGACCGCCACTCGATTGCGCGCAAGCCGATCACCGTCACCTACGAGCCGTGTTTGTATGAAAGCATTCCGCAGCCGGTCGATGCGGCCAAGGAGAACTATGTGATCCACCTCGCCTCCTGCGAGCCGCACAAGCGCACGGCGCATCTGATCCGCTGGTGGCACGAGGCGGAAGCCCAGGGCATGGACTTGCCGATGCTGCACCTGATCGGGACGGTTCCGCCGGAAGTGGAACTCTTGCTGGCGAGCGCGCGGACGATCGTGAAGCAGCCGTTTTTGGAGGAAGCCGCGCTGCAGTCGGCCTATCGGGCGGCGCGGGCGCTGATCCTGCCCTCGGAGATCGAGGGCTTCGGCTTGCCGGCGCTGGAAGCGTACTACCTCGGCACGCCGGTGTGCTTCGTCAAAAACACGTCGGTGGATGAAATCCTCGGCGTGGCCACCCACAAGGGCGGATTCTCCCTGGCGCGCGCCGAATCGCTGTTTGCCGCGCTCGACGAGGTGATGGCGATGGATCCAACCGAGATCTATCAATGCGGCCTGACGCTGCGCGCGACCTATGCCGCCGACAAAGTCGCGGAGCGGATGATCTCGGTTTTTGACATGGTGAGAGAGGAAAAGCTGAAAGCTGAAAGCTGAAATGCAGAGAGAAAGGATGAGTCGCTACGCACCGAGCTTTCTCTCTGCTCTTACCGCAGCACCGAAGCTCACCGCCAAGGGAAGAGAAATTATGGATTTTAAATTTTGGATTCTGGATTCGGAAGAAGAAGATAGATGAACGCAGATGGAAGAGGGATTCTCACTCTGATTTCAGCTTTTTGCTTTCAACTTTCAGCTTTACCCAGAGATGGGCACACCGCCAAGGCGCGAAGGACGCCAAGGGCGCCAAGGGAGGAGATGTCGAAAGTCTGAAGGTCTAAAAGTCGAAGGTCGGAAGAAAGCGCACTGCGTAGGCTTCTGCAAGGTGGCAGATTCTGTCAGGTGGCGGCCTTCCAAGGAGCGGCGGAATCCGTCCGCCGATGCCCGTGGCAAGT
>JBAXPF010000443.1:0-3173 GCA_037132955.1 Verrucomicrobiota bacterium
TGCGCGACCTGCGCTTCGCCTGGGAGGAAATGCCCCAACAAATGCTCGACGTCCAGCAGCAGAAAGTGCGCGACAGCCTGCGCACCGCGTTGCTGCAATGGGCGCAATCCCGTGGCGAGGCGAGTGACTACACCGACAATCTCGCCTCGCAATGCCTCCATCCCGTGGGCCATTGGTATGAGATCCCCAACCTGCTGCGCAATGGCACACTGGCCGGATTGTTAGAAGAGCGACCCCAATTGCAGCACCTTGTCATGCACAACATCGACACCGTGGGCATGACGGTGGACCCGGCCTTGTTAGGTTTGCACCTTGTCAGCGGTGCGGGCCTTACCTTTGAAGTCATCACCCGCCGCCTGGAGGATCGTGGCGGCGGTCTCGCCCGCGTCGATGGCCGGTTGCGCCTGGTCGAGGGCCTGGCCATGCCCCGCGAGGAGGATGAGTTCAACCTTTCCTATTACAACAGCAACACCTGTTGGATTCACATCGACCAACTGCTGGCCGCGTTCAAGCTCAGCCGGACCGATCTAACCAACGTGGTCAAGGTCAATCTGGCAATCCGTTCGCTGGCCGCGCGGATGCCCACCTATATCACCCTCAAGGACGTCAAGAAGCGCTGGGGCCACGGCCAGGAGGACACCTTCCCGGTCTGCCAGTTCGAGAAACTCTGGGTCGACATGAGCAACCATCCTGACCTGAGCACCCGCTACATCGCGGTGCCGCGCCGCCGCGGCCAACAACTCAAGGACCAGGCCCAACTCGATGGCTGGCTGCGCGATGGCTCGGCGGACTATCTCGAATCGCTTTGCACCTGGGAGTGATAG
This sequence comes from Verrucomicrobiota bacterium, assembly GCA_037132955.1. Classification (GTDB taxonomy): domain Bacteria; phylum Verrucomicrobiota; class Verrucomicrobiia; order Verrucomicrobiales; family Akkermansiaceae; genus Luteolibacter. The sequence continues at coordinate 825 of JBAXPF010000443.1, forward strand.
CGCTTGTTATAGCCAGTAAACCGGATAATGCCTTTTGGGATTGGCTGAGAGGTTATTGACCAAAAGAACCGATCAGATAGATGTTTGTTATCCCGATGCTTGCGGTGGGTTTTTCGAGCAGGGCGACAAGGTAGATGCCAAGAAATGCTCCAACCCATGACCAGAAGATCTTGCTGACCGACTTTCTTGGCGGGCAGGTGCCCGTTGCATTCATGTGCTGGAGATAACGTTTCATCGGCCTTTCGCCCTAGCCGTTCACCTAGGGTGATGGATCCTTGTCGCCTCAGGCGGCCGGGTAAAGGATTGCCTTCAGATCGTCCTCCACGTCGGTGATGGGCATGAGGTTGAAGGTATCGGCAAGCACCTGGCGCACTGCGGGTGTTAGAAAGGCGGGCAGGGTCGGGCCGAGGCGGATGTTGCGGATGCCCAGATGGAGCAACGTGAGGAGAATGGCCACGGCCTTTTGTTCATACCACGACAGCACCATGGACAGCGGCAAGTCATTGACGCCGCAGCCAAAGGCGTTGGAGAGCGCCACCGCAATCTGAATCGCCGAGTAAGCGTCGTTGCACTGGCCGATATCGAGCAAGCGGGGAATGCCGCCGATGTCGCCGAAGTCCAACTTGTTGAAGCGGAATTTGCCGCAGGCCAGGGTGAGGATGACGCAATCCTGCGGCACCGCCAGCGCCAGGTCCGTGTAGTAATCGCGGCCGGATTTGGCGCCGTCGCAACCGCCGATCAAAAAGAAATGGCGGATGGCGCCACTTTTGACACTGGCCACCACCTGGTCCGCCACTCCCAACACCGCGTTGCGTCCGAATCCTGTGAGAAGCGTCTGATCCGACCCATCCTCCACAAACCCCGGTGCCGCCAACGCAGATTCTATCAACGGACTGAAATCGCGGTTGCTGAGATGCGTGACGCCCGGCCAACCGACATGTCCGGCGGTGAAAATGCGGTCGATGTAGCTGGGCTGGGGTTCCTGGATGCAATTGGTGGTCATCAGGATGGCACCGGGGAATTGCGCAAACTCCACCTTCTGATCCTGCCAGGCGCCGCCGTAGTTGCCAACCAGATGCGGATAGGCTTTCAGCGCCGGATAGCCATGCGCCGGCAGCATCTCGCCGTGGGTGTAAATGTGAATACCCATACCGGCGGTTTGAATCAGCAGGGCTTCCAAGTCTTTGAGGTCGTGGCCGGAAACCAGGATCGCCTTGCCTTTGATCGGCTCAACGCGCACCGCCGTGGGCACCGGATGGCCGAACGTGCGGGTGTGTGCCTCGTCCAACAATTCCATGACCTTCAGGTTCACCTCGCCGCAGCGCAGGGAGAGACCGAGCCATTCATTCATCGTGAGCCCGCCATCCCCCAGCGCCGCGAGCGCGTCACGGAAGAATGCGGCGATCTCATCCGACTCGTAATTGAGAATGGCCGCGTGTTCCGCGTAAGCCGCCGCGCCCTTGATGCCGTAAGTCAGCAACTCCTTGAGCCCGCTGATGTCCGCCCCCTCCGGATCCGCATCAAAGAGAATGGCCGCCTGCCGGCCTTGACGGATGAACCCTTCGAGATCCGCCGCCGGACGCCACACCGCCGGCCCTTTGACCTCCTCGGGTTCCTGACCGGCCGCACGCGCGGCGGATTCATACACGGTGCGCGCGGCATCGCGCACCGTGACGGCACGCCGCAACACTTCCTCGAAGCGCGCGTCGTCGAAGTTCACGTTGGTGACAGTGAGAAAGAGCGCCTCGACGAGGAAGTGGTCGCTCTCGCGGGTCACGGCGCCGAGTTTGGCGGCGCGTGACGCGTATTGGGCGACGCCCTTGGCGGCGTGCAGCAGCAGGTCCTGCAGACAGGCTGTGGATTCGGTTTTGCCACAAACACCTTGGGTGGTGCAAGCGGTGGCCTTGGAGGTTTGTTCACATTGGAAGCAGAACATGATGGTTGGATCTTGGTGGTTAGATGTTTGGAAAACACAGGGCGCCAGCGCCATGCGCACTCAGGGTTTAGCGTGGCGACCCGGATCCCACCTTGACGCAGGTCAAGCTATTGTGAGTTTGACCACGTCCCCGGGAGCGCTTAGAACTCCGTCCGTGACCATCTCGCGCGCCAAGCTTCTCCGCCAAACCGCCTTTGCCCACACCCTGCGCGCGTGCCAACTCTTCAGCGGGTTGCCACCCGAGGCGTTGGAAACCATCGCCCAGCTCTGCGTGCCACGACGCCTGGCCAAGGGTGACTTCCTGTTTCATGAGGGCGCACCCGCCGCGGGTTTTTACGTGGTCCAGACCGGCGCGGTGAATGTGCACCGGGTCAGCGCGGCGGGCAAGGAACAGGTCATTGCCGTGTTCCGGG
>JBAXPF010000444.1:0-3157 GCA_037132955.1 Verrucomicrobiota bacterium
TTCTTTTGCCGCGCTCTTCAACACCAACTCCTCAATTCGTGACTAAATGAACACCGACCCCGATCAACCAACCCTGTCCGCGCTCGACGCGCTGATTGCCGCCGCGCCGGACGCTCCGACCGCCAAGACGCAACCCGCCGACCTGATCCCGATTAACCGCGCCAGCGGCAAGCCGTCGGTCAACGCCCGTGATCTTCACACCTTCCTTGAAGTGGTGAGTCGCTTCAACGACTGGATTAGAAATCGGTGTAATGACTTCCTGTTTGCGGAAGGTGTTGATTATGAGGTTACTAAAAATTTAGTAACCGGAGCAATCAACTACACGCTGTCGCTCGACATGGCCAAGGAGCTGTCGATGGTCGAGCGCAACGACAAGGGCAAGCAGGCCAGGCAATATTTCATCGAGTGCGAGCGGGTGTTGTTGGAGGTCCGGCAAGACCCCGACAAGCTCCTCAACGATCCGTCATTCCTTCGCAACGCCCTTCTCACCAACGTCGAGGCCCGGCTTGCGCTGGCCGCCGAGGTGGCCGTCCTGACACCCAAGGGAGAAGCCTTCGACCGTCTGGCCAACGCCGACGGCCTGCACAACCTGACCAACTCGGCGAAGATGCTGCAAATCCGCCCGAAGGAATTGTTCACCTACGTCGATTGCAACGGCTGGACCTACACCCGCCCCGGCACGGCCGAGCGCATCGCCTACCAAAGCCGGATTGCTCAAGGGTACCACACCATCATCGGAGGTTGCGGGGTCGCCCCGTCGCGCTTGAGCAACATCAGCCCGGACGAAACCATTTCTCCGCTGGCCGGGTCCGGCGCGCTGTCCGCGACCCACAAATCATCCTCAAGGATGTAGTCGCCGTCGGCACCGAGGATGTCTTTGCCCTCGGCGTCCACCAGCACGGTGGCGCGGGTCTTGTAAATCTGCTCGCGGCTCGCCCACGACGTTTTCACCACTGCTTCACCGAGGATGAACGCCCGCTCGATGGCCTGCTCTTCGGTGCGCTTGAGCTTCGCCTGATCCATCTTCCAGCGGATGTAGCGGTCGGCCTTATCGGCGCGTTCCTTGTCCATCACCCCCACCGGATAGATTGCAAACCACGGGTCGGTGCCGAAATAGTAGTTCACCGCCCGGGCGATCATCTGGCGGCAGATGCGCCGCGCGGCGGGCACCACCAGATTGCTTTCCATGAAGATGCCGCCCAGCACCCGCGGCCGCCACTCCACTTCGTTCTTGAAGGTCTTGTCATACAGCAGGCGCTTTCCCATCCATGAGTGTTGCGGGCCGTCGGTGCCCTCCGGGTCGCCCGCTGCCATCCCATCCGCGTTCCACCACCCGCCGCCGTGGCTGGTGTTGCGCCCGGTCTCGTTTTCAAGCTGCAGCAGGCGCCGCATCGCGTGGTCGATCAACTCGGACTCCTGATCCCGGTCGAGCACGTAGCCGGTGGGAAACGGCATCATTGGGGAAATCCCGTCGTCATGGCTGGGCTGCTCGCCTGGAATCGGCTCGAGCACGCGGGATACCTGGTCGGATTGGCTGGGGGTGTTCATGGGCGTGGCAGCGGGTGGCTTTATATTTTGTAGGGTGGCGGGCGCGGGAAAGTCAGGCGGTCGGCGGCAGCGTGTCACCGATCATGAACCAGACGAACAACAGGCAGATGCCGGCGGCAATCAACGGGGCGGGTGCGGGACTCATGGCTTTATATTTCGTGGGGTTCAGGAGCGGGCGAACTTGAATGACAGGATCTTCTTGGCGTCGGCGCGGGCCTGGGTGGTGGCCTTCTTGACCTTCTCCACGTCCAGAATGCTCGGATTGGCGGAATTCACAACCTCGCGTTTCAGGAGCGCGGTCAGGCGCTTGCCCGCCATGGTGCGGAACTCGGCGAGTTGCGGACCGTCCATCTTGATGTTTTGTCCGGTTTTCGGGTGCTTGTATTCGGCGTGGAGGATCGGCGAGGGGAACCACGCCTTGTCAGGGTGCTTGTCGCTCCAACGCAAGAGCATGGCGTCGGTCGGGTGAACATTGTCGGTTCCGGCGTCGGTCACGTCGAGCATGCGGCTCACCGGGCTGCCGACCTTCTGCGCGATGTCGCCATACGGATCGACCTTGGCGGGCTTCTGGCCGTAGGGGATGGCCTGATACATCAGCTCTTGCATGAAGCCGTTCGAGCGTTCGCGGAACTGGTTGTCGGCCTCGCGGATCGGCTGCTTGATGATGTTGGGAACGACCATGGCCGTGCGCCCTGCGAGGAATTGGAGCGCCTTGCGGTTTTCGCGCAAGTCGGGCTCGGCCATGACCGAGGACGCCAGGCCGATAAAGTCGCCTATGCCCCTCATGAAGCTCTTGTCCTGCACTTGTGACACAAAGCCGCCCAGCGCCGCCATGGAAGCGTCGTAGGAGTCTCCACCGCCACGGGCGGCCCGCTTGGCGGATTTCATGATGTCGATGGTGGCCGCAAGCGTGGTGGCCAGCGGTTCGAGGCGGCCATAGTTGAAGCCGAAGCGCTCGGAACCATCCTTGCGGCGGAACGACACCCGGAACGGACCAAGGCCCGAACGCATGCGCGCGTCGCGCTCGGACATGCCGGTTGGCAGGAACGGTGACGAGCCGGTGATGAGCAACGGCTTGTCCTGATCGTCGTCCCCGCCCTCGCCCGCCCCGGCCCCAGCGATGAGCATCATCAGAACCGCGCCCTGCAACTGCTGGCCCAAGCGGTCGATCAACTCGGGGTTGCGCTTTTGGGCGTTCCACTCCCACCCGCCGCCATCCTTGCGCGAGTTCTGGACCACGCCAATGGCGATGTCCATCATGCTGATCGGATTGAAAGTGTGGCGGATGCCTTTGCGCAGGATGTTGAACGGCGTGCGCTGGAACGGGAAGAACGCAATGCGGAGCGCCGCGGAGGCTGCCTTGGCAAAGATGTTGTCGTGCTCGCCGGAAACCGCGTCCGTGAGCTTGGAAGCGATGTAGCCCGCGATGTCGCCCATGTCATGCACCGGCACCTTCTCGCCGGTGTGCGGGTCGTGCTGGCCGGGCAGCGGGTTGGAGTAGATTTGCCGGGATGCCTTTTGGCTGGCCAGGCGATACGACAGGCTGCCGGGGGTGTTGACCTCGATCCGAATGAAGCGGTCCATTTCGGGCGACCCGTCCTTGAACCCC
>JBAXPF010000445.1:0-3156 GCA_037132955.1 Verrucomicrobiota bacterium
TTCGCCGGGCATGACGGGTTGGTTGCCGGTGTTGACGATTTCCGTGCGCAGCAGGCACGGGCGGTCGGTGCCGCCGAGATCGCGGGCGGTGGTGAGCGAGGCAATGCCGGCATTGCGCAGCATCGGCGATTGCGGGGACTGGCGCAACAGCAGGCGCGGCGTTGCGGGCCGACTCTTCCAGGCCTCAGCCAGCGCCTTCCACGCCCCGGCATCATCGAAGCGCCAGCCGTGCCGCTGCGAATCGGTTAGTACAATGATGTCTTTGTTAGGGAAAGAACCCGCAGCAAGCACCACGGTGGCCATGCCCAGCGCCTCGTGGGCACGGAAGGTGCCGCCGACCGCCTGCAGGCCGTCGAGTTGGGCGAGCGTGCGGGTGCGGCGCGAATCCGGAGAATCGGAAAGGGCCTGGGGCGAGGGGCCGCCGAGGATGATGGCGAAGGCCGTGCTGGGCGGGGCATCCTTGATGATGCGGCGGGCTTCCTCGACCGCATCGTCAAACAAAGTGTGCGCACCCGAACTGCGGGTCATGGAGGTGGAGGCGTCAATGATGAGCACGACATCGCGGCGGCCGCTGGTTTCGAAGCGCCGGAGGTTGAGCCCATGCTCCATGACCACCATGCCTGCCGCCAGACAGCACAAGGCGAGCGCGGCCGCACGCACCCACAGCCGCGTGCGGAAGTTGCCTAACACAAATGAGCCGCCGAACAACCCCAGACCTAACAAAGCAGCCGGCAGCACGAACGTCCATGGCGCCGGGGCATCGGGCGGCACGAACGGGCGGGCGACGGCGAGGGCGGCGAGGGCGAGCAACGCGCAGCGTGCGGCCATCAGCAGCAAGTCCTCCCACTCCATGCGCCGCCGGCGTTCCGAGAGGGTGTCCATCAGGAAGCGCATGGCGCCCCACTCGACCGGCTTGGCGGCCTGGCGGCGCACCAGATGCACGATGACCGGGATGGCAACGCCGGTGAGCGCAAGCAGCAACCATGGATTGAGGAAGAGCATTATCTAACGACTTCGTTTGGCATGCATGCGGCGGCCGAGGTAGCGCAGCAGGGTTTGGCGCAGCGGGTTCTTGGTGTTGACCGGCACATAGTCGGCACGCAGGTTGCCGCAGGCGCCTTCAATCGCCCGCACGAACTTGCCGATGCGCTCGAGGTAGCTGATGCGCACCGCGTGCGGATCGATGCGCAACATGGGTGACACTTTTTCAAGGTCGCGGAATTGTTGGTAACCGGAAAACGGGAACGTCAACTCCTCCTCGGCCATCACATGGAACACCACCAATTCGTGCTGGCGGAAATCAAAATGATGCAAGGCCTCGACAATCCGCAGCGGATCATCAAACAAATCGCTGATCAAAAACACCACCCCGCGCCGCGGAATCCGCTCGGCTACCGCGTGGAGCACCGCGGCGGCATCGGTGTCGGCTCCGGGCTTGGCACGGTTGAGCACCTCAAGGATGCGGTGGACTTGGCTCGGCCGACTCGCCGCGCGGATGAATTCAAGCGGCTGGCGGTCGAAGGTGACCAAGCCTGCGGCGTCACCCTGCTTGATGAACATGTAGGCCAGCGCGGCGGCAAGGTATTGCGCGTAGGCAAACTTCGACATGGCCTTGCCGTCAAGCGCCGCAGCGTGGGTGCCGGTGTAGGCCATCGATCCGCTGACGTCCACAGCGAGGGTGGCGCGCAGATTGGTTTCCTCGATGTATTGGCGCACCACGTTGCGGTCACTGCGCGCGATCACCCGCCAATCGAGCGTGCGCGGGTCGTCGCCGGGCGCATACGGCCGGTGCTCGGCAAACTCCATCGACACCCCTTTGTCCGGGCTGGTGTGCTTTCCCGTTAGAGTCCCCTGCATGCGGCGGCGCGCCAGCCATTCGAGCTTGCGCATCGCGCGGGTCGTCTCCTCCGGCAGAAGCCGCATGCATTCGGGCAAGTGCAGGGGGGTGGACATGGAAGGGGGGAAAAGCTGAAAGTTGAAAGCAAAAAATTGAAATGAAGATATGCTTTAAAGCGCGGAGCCCTTTCTGCTTTCAACTTTCAGCTTTCTCTCTAGACCTTGAGGTCCTCGCGGGGGGCGAGTTTGGTGAGGAGGCGGCGGATGATTTCGTCGCTGGTGACCCCGGCGGCTTCGGCATTGAAAGTGGTGAGCACCCGGTGGCGCAACACCGGCGCGGCGATTTCCATCACATCGCGGGTGGTGGCATGGAAGCGACCGCGCAGGACCGCATGGGCCTTGGCGGCCGAGATCAGGCCGATGCCGGCGCGCGGGCCGGCACCCCAAGCAACCATTTCGCGGACAAAATCCGGTGCCTCCTTTGACTTCGGGCGGGTGGCGCGGGCCAGCGCCGCGGCGAAGTCAATCACATGGTCGCCCACCGGCACGCGTTTGACGATTTCCTGGAGGGTCAGGATATCCTGCGCACTCATCAAGGGCGCGACGCTTGCCGCGGACGGCCCGGTCACCCGCCGGATGATGTCGCGTTCCTCGGCTTCACTCGGGTAATCGACGATGATGTTGAAGAGGAAGCGGTCGAGCTGGGCTTCGGGTAACGGATAGGTGCCTTCCTGTTCGATCGGGTTCTGCGTGGCGAGGACGAAAAACGGCGCCGGCAAGTGCATCGTGCGTTCGCCGACGGTCACATGCCGTTCCTGCATCGCTTCTAACAAAGCTGCCTGGGTCTTCGGCGGCGTGCGGTTGATTTCATCAGCCAGGATCATGTGCGCAAACACCGGGCCCTGCACAAAACGGAAACTGCGGCGGCCGCTCTCCTGGTCCACCTCTAACACGTCGGTGCCGGTGATGTCCGCCGGCATCAGGTCAGGCGTGAATTGAATCCGCCGGAAACTCAGGTCGAGGGCCTGCGCCAAGGTGGACACCAACAGGGTCTTGGCCAAGCCCGGCACCCCGACAAGCAACGCATGGCCGCGGCAAAACACCGCCATCAAGACCTGTTCGATCACCGCCTGCTGGCCGACGATCACCTGTCCGATTTCCTGTTTCAGCCTGCCATAGACCGAGTGGAGTTTCTCGACTGCCGCGATGTCGTTATGGCTCATGATTGGGGGTTGTTACGGGCACAGGGGGTGGGTCTTTCATCTTTCCTCTTGCGCCTGATGCACGGCCGGACACACTCCCCACCCATGCGCCTCGCCC
>JBAXPF010000446.1:0-3142 GCA_037132955.1 Verrucomicrobiota bacterium
GCCGCCTGGCTGGCGACAAACAAGCGGGTAAACTCCAACTGTGAGGGATTATCTCCCCCCAGTCGGGTGTTGGATTCGGTGGTTGGCACGGTCTTCAAAGTAGTATTGTCAGAAACCGCCGGAAAACCAACCCGAGTCGGCAAATTTTCAAAAATCGCCCGAAATCTCACGATGGCGCAGGATGTGCGATTCGAGGCCGAAGCCCCGGGCTGGCGGGAAAATGCTCCCTCTGGAGGGTCGGTTCGGACAACCAGTGCTTGCGCCTTGTGCGACCTGCCAATATCAGTCAGTGGGGAGAACCTACGAGGTCAATAGAGATTTGCATGAGTGATTTTCATACCTTTTCCTCTGAGCGTTTTTGTGATGGCGGCCGCGCGGTTGAGGTGATTCAGCGGGGTGGTTGCGGAACTTCAGGCGGCTTGCCATTCGCGACTTATTGTTAGGTCACTTCATCTGCTGACAAACCACAAAATTCCAACAACCACAACTGCACAAGCCATAGTGACGACTCCAAGGCACCCTTTGCCAGATGCAGGTGTCGTGAATATGTCGTCCCTGACGACATAACTCATCTTCACGATGAATACCGCACCGGCACTATGCTCTAGCAGCCTGTCGGACTTAGCAAAACACATTTGAATAAGCCTCCCAAGGCTTCTCGTATAAAGGACATGGCCGTTCGCTTCGTCAATATTGACCACGATACCCCGATGCTCCTGCCGCATGACCTGCGCGACTGGGTTTAGCGGGATCACATGGTTCACTTCATCATGGATGCTGTTGACGCATTGGACCTGAGCCGGGCGCGGATCAACCAACGCGGCACGGGCAACGCCCAATACCCGCCCTCCATGATGCTGGGTTTGCTGATCTATTGCTACGCGACGGGCACCTTTGCCAGTCGCCGCATTGAAACGCTCACCTACGAAAACGTCGCGGTGCGCTACCTCTGCGCCAACACCCACCCCGACAATGATTCCATCTGCAAGTTCCGACGCGAGAACAAGGAGTTGCTGGCCGACGCCTTTCATCAAGTGCTTGAACTTGCCGCCCGTGCCCGCGTGCTGCAAGTGGGCGACATCACTGTGGCCATTGATGGCACCAAGATTCTAGCCAATGCCAGCAAGCACAGCGCGGTGAGCTACGGCCATGCAGTTGAGCAAATGCAACTGGCCAGCGAACAAATCGCCGAACTCCTGACCAAAGCTGAGAGTGCCGACAGCACTTCGCTGCAAGACGGTCTAACCATACCGGAGGAAATCAAGCGCCGCCAGGACCGCATTGCCAAACTCGGCGAGGCCAGGCAAGCCATGGAAGAACGGGCCAAGGAGAGGTTGCTGGAGGAACGGGCGGAATACGAGGAAAAGGTTGCCGCCCGTAAAGCCAAGGAGGAAAGCACCGGACACAAGGCACGAGGCAAAGCCCCCGAACCGCCAAAGGAAGGGCCGCGGGACAAGGATCAGTATAACTTCACCGATCCCGAGAGCCGGATCATGAAAGCCGGTGGCGGCTTTGAGCAATGCTACAACGCCCAGGCCGCCGTGGAAGTCGCCACGATGATTATCGTAGGTCAACATGTCTGCGACGCGCCCAATGACAAGCAACAACTCGTGCCCACGCTGGCGGTTGTCAGCCCTGTCATCAACCATGTGGTCAGCACCTTGGTCGACAGCGGCTATTATTGTGAAGCGGCAGTCCTAACAGTTGAAGCCGATGGCAGTGACACCACCGTCTATGCCGCCATGAAACGCCAGAGCCACGGGCGCAACTCGAAGCACGCGCCGACCCGCCCCGACCTCCGCTGGGAGCGTCGGTGGCCGAGCGCATGGAATGGTTGTTAGATACTGCCGGGGGCAAGAAACTCTATGGCTTGTGCAAGGAAACGGTAGAACCAGTGTTCGGCATCATCAAGCAAGCCATCGGTTTCCGGTGCTTCATGCTGCGCGGCCTGGAAAAGGCCGGCCTTGAATGGACGCTGGTGACCACCAGTTACAACCTCAAGCGACTCTTCAATCTCGGAATGAGGCTAACAACCACCTGAAAATGGGGCATGGACTCCGTCCCAAGAAGGCTCACGACTCCCGGCAAAGGTTGAAATCGAAAAATCAAGAAGTAGCAAAGTTCAACTCCAAATCCGATCAACATACATAACTCCTCTAATAGTTTGTTAGATGAACAATTCAAACGACTGTTATAATCCTCGCGCTAACACCGCAGGACCAACCACAGCCCATTGATAGAATCGCTCTTTGGCCTACCGCATATCGACATGGAATCGCTAATATTTTCTAAGTCCGACAGGCTGCTAGCAGGAATTTGGCGGCGGTCACCAATTCTTCCCTGACTCGCATTTGGGCGTCGAACGTTCCTCGCAGAAATTCGGCAGCACGGACAGGGGCGTCCGCATCGACAGAGCCAAAATCCCGTCGTAAAGCTTCTACCGCCGAGGCAAAGCCGGTGTTTCCTTTTGTTCCTTCGGCTTGAAAAGCATCCAGCGCAGCTTGGGGTCCGTCCACGAACGATGTGACCGCTAACAGAATGTCATAGGCATCCTTCGGATGACGCCGACCGGTCGGACCGCCGAAGGCATTCAGCTTAAGGACGAGCAGCGGGCCAATATCCGACACTGCCAGTTCACAAGTCTGTTTCACACCATAAATATCCCAGCCTTCTATCTTCATTATGCGTCGGGATTCGAGCGCTCGATTGATACCCGGAACAACGCTGGCAATCACATCGTCCACGGTGCGTGTTCCAGTGGTCGCCGACGGCAATTCCGTTAGGAAATCCACATATAACGCCATATCCTCCACCTGCCGTAGCAGACGGTTCGGGTGGTCTTGGTCGGGTTTGAAACCGAGGCCTGCCAGATCGGATAGCACCGTGCCATATTGTCCACCTTCCGCCGCTACGGAAATGCCCAGATCGACATCCATTGTCACCGCCCCCGGCCAACCACCGGTGCTTTGTTTGGTGAGATAATGCACAGCCAACCCGCCCACCAGGACCAGATCGTCATGATGACGATTCAGCGTTGGCCAGATCGTCAGCAAAGTGGCTTCCGCCGCAGCCAGGCCACGCGGCGGATACTCGGCGAATGTTTCGTGCTTGCTCATGTCCAACCTCCCGAGAAATCCGGCGA
>JBAXPF010000447.1:0-3138 GCA_037132955.1 Verrucomicrobiota bacterium
AGGCGGAATGATGTCGTCCGGCGTGAAAGGTTCCGCGCCCAGAATTTCACCTCGGACAGTGCGTCGAGGTATTGGGCGCATTGGAATTCTTCCGTCAGCTTGCCATCCGCACGCTTTTCCTTCAACTCGCCGGGCTTCGGGCCGAAGTAGTGTTTCTTGAACTGGAAGCCACCCTCGTAGCTCCAACCGGGTTCATAGCTCATTGCCGCGAAATTGATGGTCTTGGATTCCACGACGACCAGCGAGGATTCCGGCAGCAGCCAAGTCGTGAACGCGTTCTTCCGCTCAATCTCACGGTGCAATTGGATGCGGCGTTCGATCTGGTCCCGCAGGCGGTAGCGGTCGAGTGCCAGGGTGCCCGCATCCTCAATGCCAAATCCTGACATCAAGCCCAAAATCGCTTTCCGCAGAAACACCGCCGACTCGCCCGCCGGGATGTCGGCGTGGTCGATCCGCCGGTCCAACCATCCGATGAGCATTTCGACCGTCCAGGTGCCCGAACCGCCAAGTTCCATGACCTGTTGGTGGAGCGTGCCGACGAAATCCTCACCTTCTTCCATCGCCATCAATCCGGCCGTCACCTTGTTGGCTTCGTTTACATCAATGATGCCCGCTTTTCCGGTCGGGCGTTTGAGTGGGTTGTAGTTTTCCGAGAGCGTGGCATCCTTTTGTCCGAGGCGCCAGGGATGCTCTAGCAAGAACGTGCTCTCAAACACGAATAGGTCGCCGTCCTCCTGCACGCAGAGCAGCGGCACGATGAAGTTTTCCCGTCGTTCATAAGGCGACGGCTGGCGCGGCTTTCCCGTGCCAAACGCCCGTTCAGCATCGCGTACGGCTTCCACCGCTTGCTGGATTTTGGCGCGGGCCTCCAAGGTGTTGGCGCAGCCTGCCAGGGCGTCAGCCTCATGTTTGTCGAGCGGGACGATGATCGTGAGGGCACCGGTCTTCACGTCGAGTTTCACCTTCCCTCCCAGCGCCGCAACCTGAACGGCGGCGACCGCGGTATCCATTTCCTTGTCAGGTTCGAGCGTGATGGTTTTCGGCTGGGCACCGAGCGGCAGTGTGCCGGTGAGCACCGGAATGATAATGCGTTCCGCCTCCGCCGTGGTGAAACCATTGCCTTCCAGTGCGTCACGCAATTCAGCCAGGACTTCGTGGATGTTGTCCGATACGGAAAACGCATAGGCACAGTTCAAGTCCGGATGCTGCTTTTCTTTGGCTCCCGGCAACCGCAAGATGCGACCAACGATCTGTTCGATTGCCGTCGCCGAACGCGTTTCCCGCAGGCTGCACAGCACATAGGCAAACGGACAATCCCAGCCTTCCCGCAGCTTTTGCACGGTGATGATGATGCGCACCGGACATTTGGATGCCTTGATCTCCTCAGCACTTGGCAATTCATCCAGCTTGCCCGTGGCGATTTTGATCTGTTCCTTGGGCACGCCGAAATCCGCTGTCAGCCGTGTGCGCAACTCCTCGCAATCGTCCACCCGCACGGCCTGCACCAGCAGGATGGGTCGCAGGTATTCGCCTGTGGCCTGGGCTTCCGCCGTGGCGAGGCGTTCGAGGTCGGCGCGCAGGGTGAGTGCCTCGGTTAGAAGCTGGTCCTTCTGGCTGGGGTGGCGCGTTACAACTTTGAGGGGGAGTTTCACCATGTCCGCCGCCTTGAGTTCCGCAGCGGAAACATAGTGCAACACGTTCGATGGCATCTTGGTCCGTGCCGGAGTTGCGGTGAACTCAATGATGCAGGAAGGCATCACGTTGCCAAGCATGCCGAATGATAGCTCGGTGCGGGCGTTGTGCGCCTCGTCCACGATTACGATGGGCCGGCGCAGGCGCAGCACGTTGACCAACGAGGGAACGGGTTTGCTATCCGGGCCTGGGAGTAGATCGGCACTGCGGTTAGGCGACAGGTTGAGGAAATGATCCGCCAGGTTCCCGTTCTGGCCATATACCCGCCGTCCGGTGGTGTCTTCCGCGCGAAACGCCTGGATGGTGGCCACGATGACCACGGTGCTGCCATCCACAACACCACGGGACAGCCCGAGCGCATCCTCGATTGTCAGAACCTCAATAGACCCGGCGCAGGCGGTTTCCAATGCCCGGCGGTATGCGTGGCGCGGGTCGCGCAGGGCATCCGCCGTCTGGGCTAGAATCGTCTGGCTGGGCACCAACCACAGCACCACGGCTTGTTCCGCATGCAGCAGATCGCCCTTGGCGATGCCGGCGGCGTGGCAGGCTAACAGAGTCTTGCCACCACCGGTGGGCACCCGCAGGCAAACGTAGGGCATGGCCGAGCCTAGACCTTCCGCAACAACGGGGATGTAGGGGACTTCGGGAAACTCGTTCGCCAGCAGCACTTGTTGGAATGCGACAGGTAGTCCGACGCCCGAGGAACAGGCACGCATGAAATCCCGCAGCGACGCGAGGACGCGATTTTGATAGGGCTTGAGGACGATCATGACACGCGGATTTCGTAGGGGGTTTGGCGCACGGTGATGCCTTCTTCTGCCAGGCGCTCGGCACCGATCAAACAACCCGCGCAATAGATCACTTTGGGGCCGTGGAACGGCGACAACGTGGCGAGGGTCTTGCGGGTCAGCACGTTGCCGCCGTTCGATGTCTTGTCGCCGAGAATGCCGTTGAATAGCAGATAGACCGCAACGCCGTTGCATATTCCCAGCAACGGTGTGTTAGGAACCCGCTCGCGTGGCAGCGGTTCGCGGGTCTCACTGAAATACACATGCCGCGCCAACTCGCCGAACTTCACCGTCTCGCGGATCTGCCCGGCTTCGTCGAACAGGGGTTCGCCCAATTCGCAAAAGCGAAAGCCACCACCAATTCCTTTGATCGTCTCGCCCTTGGCATTGGTATGTCCTACTGCCGCACGACGAACCCGCTCTGCCGTCACATCTTTGCAAACCGTGGGATCAAGCTCGATCAATATGAAACGTCGCAATTTAGCTTCTGGCTCTTCTTCAGCTCCTTCACCCATTGGTCCAGACGCAGCGGCATTCATCTTCAACACCGCATGGCCTGTGGTGCCGGAACCGCCGAATGAATCCAAGACCAGGTCACCTGGATTGGTAGCAATCTGAAGGATGCGCTGAATGAGGCGTGTGGGTTTCGGAGTGATAA
>JBAXPF010000448.1:0-3119 GCA_037132955.1 Verrucomicrobiota bacterium
GGCGCCCAGCTCATGCTGCCGGTGCGCATCACCTCGCGCATGCCCTCGAAGATGTGGGTGGCGGGAAGGGCCTGCGCGACCGGTTGCAGCCATGCGGGCAGCACGCTCACCGGATAGAACACGGCCACCACCGGTTGGATGAAGAATGGCACCGCCCAGGCCAGAGACTCCGCCGCTTGGCCCCAGCGCAAAATCAGGGCGGTGGAAATCATGCCCAGCGACCAGCCAAACAGCATCAGATTGAGGAAGAACGGAATGAGCCACCACCGCATCACAAAAACATTGAAGGAATAGGCCAGCCAGCCGATGACAACCAGCGCCACCGCGGTCACGCAAATGCGCAGCACGCCCACCGCGAAGGTGGCACTCAGGTATTCCGCGCTGCGCACCGGGGCGACAAAGATGTTGAGCAGGTTGCGCGTCCAGACGTCCTCCAGAAATGAAATGGCCACGCCTTGTTGGGCCCGGAACAGGATGTCCCACAAAATCATTCCACCTAACAAAAATGTGATGAACTGGGGCAAGTCGCCGCTGGTGCTTTGCCGCAAGTAAACCGTTAGAAACCCCCACACCAGCAAATCGACGATCGGCCAGAAGACCATCTCCACCAGGCGGACGGGGCTGCGGGTGTAGAGGAAGACATAGCGCAGGAGCAGCGCGTTGACGATGCGGAGGTTCATGGGGCGGGAGCCTTGTCGCCGGCGTCTTCCAGATCCCCGCTGCGGGCGATCTTGATAAACACGTTTTCCAAGGATTGTTCGGTGGAACGTTTCACAATATCTTCAGGTGTGCCCTCGGCCACGATCCGGCCCTTGTGCAGGAAAATCACGCGGTCGCAGACTTCCTCGATGTCGCGCATGTTATGGGAGGTGTAGAGGATGCCGATGGCCCGCTCGCGTTGCACGCGGCGCACGACCTTGCGCACCTTGTCGGCGATGTCCGGGTCAAGACTGGCGGTGGGTTCATCGAGCATCAGCAATTCCGGATCATTGAGAAAGGCCTTGCACAGGTTCACGCGGGTGGATTCCCCGGCGGACAGCTCGCCGGTGACGCGGTCCCGCAGGTGGCCCACCTCCAGCATGTCTAACAATTCCGCGATTTTTTGCTTCGCGTGGGGCACGCCGTAGATGCGGGCGAAGACGAGCAGGTTTTGCCAGACTTTGAGGTTGCCGGGCAGGCTGGCGTAGGATGAGGAGAAGTTGCAGCGCTGGAGGATTTCGATGCGGTGGCTGTGGAGCGCCTTGCCAAATGCGAAGAGTTGGCCGGAGCTGGGCAGGGTGAGGCCGAGCAGGCAATTCATCGCGGTGGTCTTGCCCGCGCCGTTGGCGCCTAACAGGCCGAGGATTTCGCCGCGGCGCAGTTTGAAACTGAAGCGGTCCAACGCCTTGACGCCATCGAACTCGCGGGTGAGTTCGATGGCTTCCAGCAGGGTTTCCCGGGTGTCTGTTTCTACCATGGTGGAAGGGATCTAGCGCTTCTCCATGCCTGGTGGCATCCAGTTCTTCGGCATCGGTTTCACCGTCTCCGCAGGCGTTTTCACCGGCTGGTCCGGCGCCGCCGCAACCGGCGTGATCCCCGTGGCCAGCGCCGCGATTTTCGCCAAGACCTCCGCCTCACTCGGGCAGCCGACGAAGCGGTCCACCTCGCGCCCGTCCTTGAAAATTCGGACATCCGGGATGCCTTGGACCTGCTTCCCGGCAGCGAATTCCTTGGCTTGATCGACGTTGAGACGGCCGACAAAAACCACGCCCGGATGGGCGGTGGCGGCCGTTTCCAACATGGGCGCCAACATCCGGCAGGGTCCGCACCAATCGGCATAAAAATCGACGACGATGAGTTTGTTCTTCTGCGCGGTGAACGCGTCGTAACTCGATGCGTCAATGGCGGTGACTTGGTCGGAGCTGGCAACGGCGGCGGGAATCCCGCGGGTGCCGGGCTTCAGGATTTTAGTTAGAGAGCGTATGCGCTCGCAGCCACCGAGGTGCACTGCGGCTAGCACGAGAGTGCCGCCAAGCAGCATGCGGCGGATGGTCCTGATCATAGGGCGGGTGGGCGATAATGAGGAGCGGGTCATGCGGGTTTCTGTGTTTCGGCTGCCGAGGGTGGGTCACTCCGGGCGTGGGTGAGCACCGCAGCCCGCAACCGGGCGAGCAATTCGCCGGAGGCCGGGCTCAGATCAGCGACCCATCGGCTCAGGGCCTCGTCGTGGGCGAGGGCGGGAATGGCGGCGGCGGTGAAGTGGTGCGTGGGCAGATAGCGGCGGGCTTCCGCCTCGCTGGCCAGGCTGAAGAGTCCCGCGTAAAACCAGGGCTTGGGATCCAGGGTGCGATCCGGTCCGCGGCTCAAGGCGCGGGCGATGTCACAGCACGCCAAGAGGCGGGCGGGATCGCTTTGTTCCAAGTGGTCGAGCCAGGCGTCGGTGGTGTGATCCAAGCCGCCGCGAACCAGCCAGCCACGGTTGATGCGTCTGGCCCAGGCGATGGGATCGGAGGTGTCGCGGTGTTGCATGCGGCGCCGGCGGGGGAAGAGTTAGAAGTGAGGGGTTATAAGTTAGATGGGCGATGCGGGATGGCGGAAGAGGAAGAACCACTGCGGCTGGAAGCCGACTGCTACGGGGAAGATCGGTGGCTGGAAGCCGCAGCTACGGGGCGGCGGTCCTTAGCGGCGGTGACCGACTTCGTTGTCGAGGATTTGGCGGAGGTCATCAAGGCCGGTTTCCAAGTCGGCGGAAATCGGGATGATCTCCACCTTGGGGAAGCGCTGGCGGAATGCCTCGAGGTTGGTGGCGGCGTTGGGGAGGTCCATTTTGTTAGCGACGACTTTCCACGGGAAGCGGGCGAGGTCCTCGTCGTATTCCTTGATTTCGCGGCGCAGGATTTCCAAATCGGAGACCGGATCGCGGCCATCCACGGCGGCGATGTCGACGACAAAGAGCAACAGGCGGCAGCGGGTGATGTGGCGGAGGAATTCGTGGCCAAGGCCGCGGTTGGCATGGGCACCTTCGATGAGGCCGGGAATATCGGCGACGGTGCAGCGGCGGAAGCCGGGGAACTCGACGACTCCCACGGTGGGCTGCAAGGTGGTGAACGGGTAGGAGGCGACCTTGGGTTTGGCGGCGG
>JBAXPF010000449.1:0-3092 GCA_037132955.1 Verrucomicrobiota bacterium
CTCCACCACTCCACCACTCCACCACTCCACCACTCCACCACTCCACCACTCCACCATGAAATCCAAACCGAAATTCAGCGGCTGGCCGCTGTTCACAGTCACGGCAGTGATGTTAGCCGCTGCTCCGGTCCACGCCCAGCAAATCACCGGCACGCCCGGTTCACCCGGTGCCACGACCTCCATCGATGGCAAGCAACTTCCCGCTCCCGATCCGAAGTTCGGCGGCGTGATCAAGGACGGCGCCCTGCAATCCAAAGCTTGGTGGGCGCCGCGCATTGTGCCGCCCAAGGGCGCGCCCAACGTCCTGCTCATCATCACGGACGACGCCGGGTTCGGCGTGCCGGGTACCTTCGGCGGCGTCATCCCCACGCCCACGATGGATCGCCTCGCCAAGAACGGCCTGCGCTACAACAACATCCACTCCACCGCGTTGTGCTCGCCCACCCGCGCCGCGCTCATCACCGGGCGCAACCATCACTCGGCAGGCTTCGGGGTGGTCTCCGAGCAATCCACCGGCTTCCCCGGCTACAACAGCATCATCGGCAAGGACAAGGCCACCGTTGGAAGGATGTTGTTAGATAACGGCTATGCCACCTCGTGGTTCGGCAAGAATCACAACACACCGTCGTTCGCTGCCAGCCAGGTCGGGCCATTCGACCAATGGCCGACCGGTATGGGCTTCGAGTATTTCTACGGCTTCAATGGCGGCGATGCCAACCAGTGGCAACCGAACCTGTTCCGCAACACGACCCAGATCTATCCGTTTGAAGGCAAGCCGGGCTGGAACCTCGTCACCGGCATGGCCGACGACGCGATTGATTACCTTAGCCGCATCAACCAGACGGCGCCCACCAAGCCGTTTTTCGTAAAATACGCACCCGGAGCCACGCACGCACCGCATCATCCGACCAAGGAATGGGTGGACAAGATCAGTGCGATGCATCTGTTCGACGGCGGCTGGAACAAGCTCCGTGAAACCATCTTTGCCAATCAGAAGAAGCTCGGAGTTATCCCGCAGGACACCCAACTGGAGCCATGGCCCACAAAGATCCTCAAGAACTGGGACGACTGCACGCCTGAGGAAAAGAAGCTTTTCATCAAGCAGGTGGAGGTCTTCGCCGCGTATGAGGCATACAACGACTACGAGATCGGCCGGGTCATCCAGGCCGTCGAGGACATGGGCAAGCTCGACAACACGCTCATCATCTATATCAACGGCGACAACGGCACCAGCGCCGAAGGCGGCCCGATGGGCACGCCTAACGAAGTCGCGTGGTTTAACGGCGTCAACGAGATGCCGGTCGAGGTTCAGATGAAGTTTTACGACGTCTGGGGCACCGAACAAACCTATAACCACATGTCGGCCGGCTGGTCCTGGGCCTTTGACACGCCCTTCACCTGGTTCAAACAAAACGCCTCGAAGCTCGGTGGTATCCGCCAGTGCATGACCGTGTCCTGGCCGGCGCGCATCAAGGATGTCGGCGGTCTCCGCGAGCAATTCATGCACGTCATCGACGTGGTGCCCACCATCCTCGAGGCGGCCGGCATCAAGGCACCCGAAATGGTGGACGGTATCGAACAGGCACCGATCGAGGGCACGAGCTTCGCCTACACCTTCGACGCGAAGAACGCCAAGGAAACATCCAGACACAAAACCCAGTATTTCGAGATGATGGGCCAGTGGGCGCTCTATCACGATGGCTGGCTGCTCAGCACCGAGGTGAACCGCGCGCCGTGGCAGGCCTTCGGCCCCGCCAATCCCGATCCGCTCAACAATCAGAAGCTCGAACTCTACGACCTGAACAAGGACTTCAGCCAATCGCAGAACATCGTCGCCAAATTCCCCGATTAAGTGAAGGAGATGAAGGCGATGTTCATCGCGGAAGCGAAGAAATACCAGGTCTTCCCGATGGACGCCTCGGTGGCCGCCCGCATCGTCGCCCCGCGGCCTAACATCACCGCCGGCCGCACCGAGTTCGTCTATACCAAGCCAATGGTCGGCCTGCCGCAAGGCGATTCGCCGATGTTGCTCGACGCCTCTTACACCATCACGGCGGATCTCACGGTCCCTGAAGGCGTTGCCGAAGGAATGATCCTGACCTCCGGCGGACGCTTCGCCGGCTACGGCTTCTATCTGCTCAAAGGCAAGCCTGCGTTCCTCTGGAACCTCGTTGATCTTGAACGTATCAAGTGGGAAGGCCCGGACGCGCTCACACCCGGCAAGCACACCGTCGAGTTCGATTTCAAGTATGACGGCCTGGGTCTGGGCACGCTCGCCTTCAATAACATGAGCGGCCTCGGCCGCCCCGGCACCGGCACCCTCAAGGTGGACGGAAAGGTCGTGGACACCAAGACCATGCCCAAGACCCTGCCCATGATCCTGCAATGGGACGAAGCCTTCGACATCGGCTCGGACACGCTCACCGGCGTGAACGACGCCGACTACAAGCCGCCGTTCACTCTAACAGCCAAACTTGACAAGCTGACGATCAAGGTGGACCGCCCGCAACTCTCCCCCGAGGACATCAAGAAACTCGAGGAGGGGATGAAGGGGGCCTCCGACGCGAAGTAAGCCTCGTTTCGATCGTGAATCGCGCGGGCCGCTGCGCAAGGAGCGGCCCGCGAATTCACCAGCGAAACACAACTTTGAAACCTATATGAATAAAGCACGCTTCAGTCTTTCAGTTTTTGGTCTGTATATGATTTTCGTCGTGGGTTTGGGCTTCATATTGATCCCGCACTTCGTGCTAAACCTCTTTGGCCTATCCGCCGGGGACGACGTCTGGGTCCGGTTCGTCGGGATGCTGGCGTCCATCATCGGGTTTTACTATGTGCAAGTGGCACGGGTTGGACTGGATCGGTTCATTCCATGGACGGTGGCTGGGCGTTACTATGCGGCAGGCTTGATGGTGCTGTTTGTGGTATTGGGGAAGGTAGGGCTTGGCATGCTGTTGTTTGCCGCGGTTGATGCGGTGGCGGCCACTTGGACTTGGCTCGCTCTTCGATCGGTGCATCCCAAATAACCCCCCATTAATTAATTGCCTCTTCCGCTGAATCCGTGGGTGAAATGTGATTCTAACGGCATGAGTTTT
>JBAXPF010000450.1:0-3078 GCA_037132955.1 Verrucomicrobiota bacterium
GGGCTATCGAAATTCCCGGCAGTGATCCGGGTGCTTATGGGGATATCCTGCCCTGAAGCGGACGGCTTTTTTGACCTTGCCACCCCAACCGGGAGGCATAGGATCATCGTCGTGACTATGAAAACACTCACCTGCCTTCTCGGAATTACCCTCCTTCCAGTGCTTGCCATCGCCAAGG
Source organism: Verrucomicrobiota bacterium (assembly GCA_037132955.1). GTDB lineage: Bacteria > Verrucomicrobiota > Verrucomicrobiia > Verrucomicrobiales > Akkermansiaceae > Luteolibacter. The sequence goes on from JBAXPF010000450.1 coordinate 179, forward strand.
ACAAAGACAAAGCCAAGGCAAATCCCCTTCCCACTGCCACGCTCGCAGAGGTATCTTTCTCGGCAGTGGTCAACGACGTGCCCTTTGACAAGACGGCACTGGCGGGCAAAGTGGTGGTGATCGAGGAATGGGGAGTGAATTGCCCGCCCTGCATCGCCAGTCTGCCGCGAATGGCGAAACTGGCGCAGGCGGGCGAAGGCAAGGGCTTGATCGTCGTGGGCATGGAGCAACAGGGCAGTTCGAAGGAGGCGATTTTGAACATGCTCAAGGCCGCCAAGGTCAAGTATCCAGTGATGTCCGGCGGTTCGACGCCCGGCGGCAACGGCACCATTCCGCGTGTCTGCGTGTTCGACACGACGGGGAAGATGGTTTTTGACGGCCGCCCCGCGGATGAAAACTTCGAAAAAACCGTGAAGAAGGAACTCCACGAGATTAAGAAGTGAGCCCCCGGCATGGGGCTGAGACTCCAAAAAACGCCTGCAAGAACGGATGATACTCTGGCTGGGCAAGTCCAGTTCGATGCGTGCCGGGCAGTGGCGCTTGCAAACCGCCGCCACGGTCAACGTGGCTGTCGCGTCCCGCGGCAGGCCGCGATTGCGGCGGACATGGAGCATGACTTGGCAAGTTCCACTCCTTGCCAAAAAAAAAGCGACCCCACCAAAAGGCGGGGTCGCGGGTTAAAAAATGGATACCTGAGCAAGGCTGCTTAGAGGCCTTTTTTGGAGAGCCGGGTGCCGGGTGTGGCGCCTTGGCGAGCCTTGAACTTCGGGTTGGATTTGCAAATGACGTAAACCGTGCCCTTGCGTTTGACCACTTGGCAATCGGCATGGCGGCGCTTGGCGGACGACAGAGAGGACAGAACTTTCATGGCAAGGAATGGATGGGAAGGGGGTTGGAAAAGGCAATCCGGCGGGCTACCGGGGCGCAGAGACTAGCCATCCGCCCCCGGCTGTAAAGCCATTTTTTCGGAAATCTTCGGATTACTTCACCTTGATAGTGATTTCCTGTTGGGTCTCCACTTTGATGCCTTTAAAATCCTTGAGCGACTCCATCGCCTTTTGTGGATCTTTCTGGTCCACACTTTGGAGCTTTTTGATGGCGCCCGGGGTTTCCATGACCTTGCCCATGTCCATGTCCATGAGGGTGACCGTGTTGCCATCCACGTGGGTGGCATCGGTCTGGACGATGCCGGGCTCAATGACCAACTTGAGGCTCATCTTCATGTCCCCCAGCATTTGTTTCATCATCGGTTCCATTTGCTCGCCGCCCATGTCGGGGGCTTCGGCAGGCGCGGCCTTGTCGGCCGCCGGCTTCCGCTCCGGAAAGGTCACCGTGAGCCGACCGGCGGCATACTTGAAGGTGGTCGGCTTTTCCTTTGGCTGCTTGGCCTCGGTGCCAGGCGGCTTGGGCATGGCCTCCTGCAAGCCACCGGACACCGAGAGTTTGAGCTGGTTGATGTCGGCAAAGTGATAGGTGGCGCGGGCGCCCTTGTTGCCGTTGACTTCGATGGTTTCGACCTTTTCCACGGTGACGCCGTCGCCGAGGGTGGCGGCACGGGCTTTGGCCTTATCCGGCGAGGCCAGTTCCTTGATCGGGTCATTGCCCTTATCGCCGCCTATGCCGGCAAATTGCTCAAACATCGCCACCATTTGGGCACCGAAGGTGGTTTCTTCGACAAGAGTTCCACTGCCGTCCTTGTTCAGACGGAGAGTGGTGTTCTGCTGCAAACAACTCGGCAGCGCCAGGGCGGCCAGCACGGATAGGCACGGCAATAGAATGCGGTTCATGGTTGGGATCTTTGGTTGGGGATTAGTGGCAGAGCGTGGCATCGAGGCAAATCCATCAGTTTTCAAACAATTTACCCGTTGCCGGCCGCTGCGTGAACCGGCATTATAGCTTCTGCTCTGCCTGATGCAACTCTTGCAGTTGAAATTTGCGGCACTCCTGGTCGCTCCCTTGTCGCCCTCTCCCTCCTGTGGTTGCTGGAAAAGAACAAGCCAGCGAGCGACTCCACGCCATCGCCTGGGAGCGGAGGAGTTTCTCACCCTCGACGCCCAACAAAAAGCACTTGCCCTGACCGGAGGCATGAAAGTGCCATGGTGAGTTCGTGCCTCAGCGTCTGGCGTAGCGGAAGCCCGGGAAGACGCGCACGAGGCGGCGCATTTCCAACTTCATGAGGGTGGCGGTGACGACGTGAGCGGGCAGGCCGCTGCGTTCGATGATCCGGTCGACGGCAGCTTCGTCGCTGGTGACGGCAGCAAAGACAGTGGCTTCGTCTGCGGGCAACTCGGGGAGGGTGGCCGCCTCTTCGGTGGGCGACGCTTGGCGGGCAAACGGGAGTTCGCCCAGATCATCGAGGAGGTGGGAGGGATCGGCCACCAGCGTGGCGCCATCGCGGATGAGTTGGTGACATCCGGCAAAGGTGGGTTTGTCGATCGGGCCGGGCACGGCGAAAATCGGTTTGCCATATTCCGAGGCGAGGTTGGCGGTGATAAGCGAACCGGACCAGGCTGGGCACTCGACGACCAACACCGCACGCGGCCAACCGGCGACGATGCGGTTGCGCATCGGGAAGGTTTGCTTGTCCGGCGCGGTGTGCAGCGGAAACTCCGAGACCACCGCACCGTGACCGGCGGCGATTTTTTCGGCGAGGCCGAGGTTTTCTGGCGGATAGAGCTGGGCCAGGCCGGAGCCGATCACGGCGATGGTGCGACCGCTGGCCGCGATCGCGGCTTCATGCGCCGCGGTGTCGATGCCGCGCGCCAGCCCTGAAACAATGGTGAAGCCGGCGTGCGCGAGTTGATAGGAAAATTTCTTGGTCGCCTGCGTGCCATAAGTGGTGGCCCGGCGGGAGCCGACGATGCTGATGGCATGGCGGTCGCGCGGCTCGAGTTTGCCCC
>JBAXPF010000451.1:0-3077 GCA_037132955.1 Verrucomicrobiota bacterium
GCAAATCCGTCAATGTCGGGCCGTTCCGCGTCAATCTGAGCAAGTCGGGCGTCGGTTACTCGGTGGGCGGCCGCGGCTTCCGCGTTGGCACCAGCGCCCGGGGCCGAAAATACTCCGCGTTCAGTTTGCCAGGCACGGGTGTCGGCTACCGTGGACGCGGCTGCCTGGTGCTGATGGCCGCCATCCCGGCCAGTTTCCTCCTCGCTCGCTGGCTCCTCACCTCATTCACATGAACATCACCTGGAAACGAACCCTGCGCACGCCGTCATCGGAGCGCTTTCTCGCCCTGCGCGACGGTCGCGACGTAGCCGCCGTGGATCTTCACTACCTCGTCAATGGCAGCGTGGCCGGCACGGTGATACTGCTTAAAGATTCCGGGCTGGAGGAATCGGAGATCCAGCCCTTGCTCTCCTGCCTGGACGAGGAGTTCCTGCCCGATGTCGATCTCGCCCACGGCAACCTTTCCTACACCGTCGTCCGCGGCGAGCTGTTGGGAAATTGGGAGGCCCATGGGCAGGACGAGCCGCACCACGTTTGAATCCGCTGGCTTCCTTGACACGCCATCATCCAGGAAATGACGAGCATCCTCTCGCCTGAAGCACTGGAGCAGAAGGAGCAGTGGCTCAAGGTCATCCCCCTGATCTTCGAGATGTGGGAGAATCAGGAGGCTTGCAGGGGTGCTGGGTGAGAGACCAAACTACTACGCAATCAATGGATTAACGAATGCCCTGCCGCCATCAAGACCCATTCAAGAGATCCCTCAGTCGGCATGCGCGGACTCCAGTCGCCAGACGGGCTAACATCACCCTTGCCGCTCCCGCGTGCATTTGATTCCCTCCCGGACGGTCTTAGCTGGATGGGTGACCTTACCCTGCTCCAATCCGACAAAGTCCGCATCGACACCGTTTCAGCATCTCACCGTACCCTATGAAAACCGTCCGCGACGCCTGCGTGCTTCAGCCAAACGCCCTTTCCATCAAGCTCAGCGATCAAATCGAACAGCTTGATGAACTGATCCACGCCGAGGGTGACGGTGACGCCTACTTCGCCAAAACCTTCATCACCCAGGGGATGCAGGATCTGGTCACCGAAGGCATAGCGCGCCTGGCCGGGGAGTCGTCCCAGGCGATTTTCCACCTCAAACAAGCGATGGGCGGCGGCAAAACCCACCTACTCGTCGGCTTTGGCCTGCTTGCCAAACATCCCACACTCCGCAAAAAATACTGCGGTGGCATTCTCCACGCCGATTCGTTGAAGACCGCCAACATCGCTGCTTTCAATGGCCGCAACAACCCGGACCATTTCTTCTGGGGGGAAATCGCCAACCAACTTGGGCGCGGTGAGCAGTTCAAGAACTTCTGGACCAGCGGCCCGAAAGCACCCGATGAAAAGGACTGGCTCAAGCTCTTTGACGGGGACGAGCCGGTCCTCATCCTGATGGACGAAATGCCGCCGTATTTCCACTACCTCGACACGCAGAAGGTGGGCAATGGTACCGTTGCCGACATCGCCACCCGGGCCTTCGCCAACATGCTCACCGCCGCCGGCAAAAAGAAGAATGTCTGTGTCGTCGTCTCCGATCTTTCCGCCTCCTACGACTCGGGCACCAAACTCATCACCAAGGCACTCGAAGACGCGCGCAAAGAACTCGGCCGCCAGGAACGCCACATCACCCCGGTCGATCTCGCGTTGAACGAAATCTACGACATCCTGCGCAAGCGTCTCTTCATCTCCCTGCCCGACAAGGCCGAGATCGAGGACATTGCGGACGCCTACGGGCGCAAACTCGCGGAGGCATCCAAATCCAAAGTCGCCAGCCGGGGCGCTGAGTCCATCGCCGACGAAATCGCCGCGACCTATCCCTTCCATCCTCAGCTACGGAAAGCGCGCCATTGCCGAGTTGATCCCAGTGCCGAAGGAGAAACGCTACGACATCGTGGTTCGCTCTGATGTGTCAGACGAAGAAATGAAGGAGGCCCACTTTGGCACCGTGCGCTCTTCAGGACGCGGAACAGATTCGTATCTCGTCCATACCGTCAATGGAACCGAGTATCGCACGAAAATCTCCACTCTCCGCGGCGACTTCCGCACCCAGGAGGGTGAGTCCGGAAGCCGCCTGCGCCAATGGGAAAAGAGCGATTTCAAACCGCGACCTGACGACATCTTTCAAGAACGCCTCTACGCGGTTCATTGGATGCGGAAGAGACCTAATACCAAGAAATTCGACTACGAGTTCCGCAGCGTCGGCAAAGCGGATCTCAAACGTGAAAAAACCGTCGAAGAATTCATCGCCGCCAACCTCGACGATTGGCAGGAAAAGGGCTGGATTCCAGATATGCGTATCGAACCGGGATTTAATACGGATCAACCGATCCGTGAGCGCGGCTGGACTTACTGGCATCACTTATTTTCACCGCGGCATCTGTTAATTCTTGGATTATGCAAAAAACACGCCACGCACGGTGAAGAGTTGTTACTAATTTCGAGAATCTTGGACTACACTAGCAAGCTTTGCCGCTGGTCCACATCCAAGGCCGGTGGCAGTGAACCCGGTTCTGGCGGCCGCACTGGCGGCGCAAGCGATAACCCTAGCAATGTCTTCTATAATCAGGCTCTAAACACCTTCTACAACTACGGTTGCCGAGCGACCTTCCCGCTAGCGAAACTGATCGAGGCAACACTTCCTGACGAGCAACTGACGGGCGTTGCGGACATCGCCTGCCTGGCCGCTTCAGAAATCTCCATCTCATCTGATCTTTACCTCACTGATCCCCCCTACGGCGATGCTGTGAACTATCACGAGATCCTGGAGTTCTTCATCGCTTGGTTGAGGAAGAATCCTCCGCCGGAATTCGCCGATTGGGTTTGGGACAGTCGCCGGGCCTTGGCAATCAAGGGCCAGGACGAAGACTTCCGGCGAAGCATGGTCGCCGCTTACAAGCGCATGACCGAGCGCATGTCGGACAATGGCCTGCAAGTCATCATGTTCACGCACCAATCAGAGAGCATCTGGGCGGACATGGCGAACATCGTCTGGGCCAGCGGCCTGCATGTCACCGCCGCTTGGTATGTGGTCA
>JBAXPF010000452.1:0-3060 GCA_037132955.1 Verrucomicrobiota bacterium
CGGCAAGCCCAACCGCCTCATCCTCATCGATTGCCAATCCGGCGAACCCGAACTCGTGCCGTTTGAAAACCCGGACCTCACCGTGCTCATCTCTAACACGATGGTGCACCACGAACTTTCCGACGGCGGCTACGCGGCACGCCGCAAGCACACTGAAGACGGACTCGCCATCCTCGGCAAGGCGTCGTGGCGCGAGGTCACTGAAGCCGATGTGACCACCGCTTGGAACCAGCTCGGCGACCCGGTCAACCGCCGGTCCCGCCACGTCGTCGGTGAGATCGCCCGCACCACCGCAGCGGCCGCCGCCCTGGCAATAAATGACTTCGATGCCTTGGGGCCATTGATGGCCGCCAGCCATGATTCGCTGCGCGACGACTTCGAGGTTTCCTGCACCGAGCTCGACATCATGGTGGACATCGCCCGCAAGATCGGCCGCGCCGGGGGCGTCATTGGCTCGCGCATGACCGGCGGCGGCTTTGGTGGTTCCACCGTCACCCTCTGCCAGTCGTGCAAAGCCACAGAGATCGCTGCCACGCTGGCGGCGGAATACGCCAAGACCACCGGCATCACCCCGCAAATCTTCGCTTCCCGTCCGTCCCAAGGCGCGCATCTGGTGACGACCGGAGCTTGAAGTTGAGGCTTGCCGTTCGGCGCCGGGTCATTAGGTTGGCCGCCGCACATGCATCTCTACAAACATATCCACCTCTTCGACGCCGGACTGGTACTGGCGGCTTGGCTGATCGGCTTCCACCTGATGATGCTGGTAAAGCCCACATGGATGCAGGGGTTTTTGCAAAAATTTCCACGCAACCCGTTGCTCGGGCAAATCATTCTTGGCATCGGCTTGGCGTGGTTCTGGCTGCTGATCGCACCCGATGGCTATGGCAAGCTCAGCGCACTGGCGATGGATTTGGGAGAATTCAACAAGGCGAAGGATATCCTGCGCCTGCTGGTTCCCATTACGCTCGGATTGGTGATTCTAAGCGTGCGGGATTTCCTGGCGGTCCGCGCCTTGGGTTTGCTCGGTCTGATGGTGGCCTCGCCGCTGTTGGAGGCCGCCTTCCTCAAGGACCCGGATTCCCGCTTGTTAGTGTCCATTTTTGCCTACGCGTTGCTTACCGCGTCGATGTTCTGGGTCGGCATGCCCTATCTGTTCCGGGACGCCGTGACCTGGGCCACCGCCAAGCCACAGCGTTGGACGGCGTTGGCCATGGCTGGGCTTGGCTACGGAATTGCGACGCTGGTCTGCGCGCTGGCCTACTGGCGGAATTATTGAGGCTCTCAATAAACCGGCGCGCCGGATGTATCGCCGCTGCTGGAGCCGCGGGTTTTGTTGGCGGATTTTTCCATTCCGTCGCCCAAGATTCGCATATCGCGGCCAAGGCCGATCGTGGTGTTACAGGAGCTGAGCACGGCGGCAACAGCAACAAGGGCGAGTAATAGGGCGGATTTCATGGGCAGACAAAGGAAGTAGCACAAGCGGAAAAAAACGCAATGCTTAAGTTTGTTTGAGATTACGCCGAAGTTCAACAATTTCATTGCGGATCTGGAAAGCGGCGGCCTGCAATTTTTCAAGCCCGGCACGCCGGTCGGGATCGTGGGTCGCGTCATGCAAATTGAGGCAGGCACCCAAGGCCTCGTTGAGCCAATTGAGGCAACGTTTGAGCACCGCCAGCACGAAGCCGGTTTCCGGCTCATAACCGCTGCCGTGGCAATTGAGGGCACAGGCCAGTTTGGAGCTCACCTGCAGGAGATGGGTGATAAGCACATACGAAGGGGAACCTGGCCCGTCATCACTCTCAAGCAGATCCATTGCCTGAAGCGCCAAAGCCTGCGCGCCCACCTGCAAGGGGTGCCTGTCGTTCTCGTCGAATGGAAACCCGCCGTCGTCATCGAACTCATCCTCGTCATCGTCCACTCCATCGTCCTCATCGTCATAAAAATCGCCCTCCAGGTCGTCCTCGTCGTCGTCATCAAACTCCGCTTCAGCGTCTGCCTCATCGCGCTCGGCCAAGGCATCGAGCAGGCCATCCCAGCCCATGACGAAGGCTTCCTTGCGCTCGCTGTCTTCGTCATTGAGGTATTTTTCAAGCACTTCCTGATAGGCGTCGGTGAGACGGTCAGATTCTTTCAGGCGTTCTTCCCATGCGAATTCGTCGAGTTCGCCGGTGGGTTCGGCCCCGGGTTGGTCCTCATCGCTGCGCTGGATGACCAAAGCCATGAAATCGCGCATGGCATTCAAGTTGGCAAGTTTTTGCGCGGCTTCGGCATCCTCGTCGAGTTCCCACTCGTGGGCCGAGATGGTGAGGATGAAGGAGGACGACTCGATGACCACCCGCCCGTTGAATTCACCAAACCATTCCAGATAGAGCGTGTTGCGCCATTCGTAAGGGATTTCCTTTTGTTCGCGGCAGAGGGCCTGACACTCCTCGTCGTTGACCAACGGAACCTTGGCCTTGTGCGATGCGGTCATGTCGCCAACCACGCCGGTCTGGTCGAGAGCCAAACCGGCGGTTTCCGACCCGGGTCGGGGCGCGGGGTTTTCAAATTGCAAGCGGGTGCCGGCCAAATCACGCCAACAATCGCCATCCAAAGCGAGTTGCAAGGGGGCCGCGCTGCCCGCCAGCCAAATTTGGCCTGTGGTGCGCCCTTCGACCGTGTTGTCGATTTCGCCCCGCACGACTGCCTGCTCAATCCGCCATGCCATGCGGGAGTTTCCGCATGAGCCGGACGGGCCGTCAAGCAAGTGTGTGAGAATTAAATGGTTGGAAGTCACCGGGGTTCTGCTACTCACTCATTGCAAGTTGCTTTCCAACATGCGCTATCCGACCCGTTTTCAACAAAAATCCCTGTGGAACGCCGCCACCGGACTGGCCATCCTTATCATCGGCAGCTTGCTGGTGGCACTGACCTGGCTGGTGGGGGCGATTTTCGGCTATCTGCAACCGGTGCTCATTCCGCTCATTGTGGCGGGCATCATCGCCTATCTGTTGGATCCGCTGGTGTGCTTTTTGGAAAAGCGCGGCATGCGCCGCTTGTGGGCGGTGGTGACGGTGTTTG
>JBAXPF010000453.1:0-3060 GCA_037132955.1 Verrucomicrobiota bacterium
TGGCACCACCGCTGGGCGACACCAACACGCTGCGCAGTTGGACGGTGCATGACCAGGCGCTGCCGCTGCACTACAACCTCGGCGCCTCGGCGTTCAACTCGACCCAGTTCTTTGACGCCAACGGCAGCCTCAGCGAGCAGCCGTGGATCCTGCGCAAACACCAGGCGTTTAGGCCCGTCAGCGATCCCGCGTTTTTCTATAGCTCGGTGCCCACGGAGTTCACCAACACCCGCCTGATCGGCCGCAGCGTCTGGAACACGAGTTGGAAAATCGTGATCCCGGCCTACACCCTGCTCAGCGACGAACAGGACGGCCTCAACCGCTTCGTCGCCAGCGTCTCGGACATCCAGCTGTTCCTGCGCACCTACTCGAATTCAGGGAACTGAGGCGCCGGCACCATGGATTTCGTGATCCATCACCCTTACAAGGAAGATCGACCACTGATTTCACTGATTTTACTGATTTAGAATAAGTTTTAACTTCATGCATGCTCACTCAAAAGGCGGTCAAGCTAACCGTTACCAAGATCTGATTCTTTTCAGTGGTAAAATAAACCATCCTGCCGTTTTTCATCAACCCATTTAGGATCACCCTATGAACAAGCTCCTTGTGCTCGGCATCGCCCTCGGCATCGTGCTGCTCGCATGGCTTGGCTGGCTTGGCTGGCTTGGCTGGAGGGTGCTGGATTCGCGCCGCGAGCCAAGCCGAGATCCGGCGTCGTCCCCTCGGTGGAAGACGGCCGCGCCGACAAGCATCGAGAACGAGCCGGTGAAGATTTTCCAGAGAGCGTTTTGGGCGAGTCCGACGAGTGAAGATCAAATCCTGCATGCGGAACGCCGCGAGTGGAAGGACGCCGACGGCGTGCAGAAATGGCAGTGGTTCCTGGTGGTCGAGCCGTCGGCCGCTTTGCTCAAGCGCCTGCGCGACGACAATGCCTTTGGCTTGGTGCCGGCGGCCACGGTGGCTGAGATCGTCGCTGCTCCGGAGTGGTTTGCGTTCAACAAGGACGAGGTGAGCGTGCTGAAATCCCTGCAGGCGCAGCTGCAGCTGATTTTTTCCAAGGACCACCATACCCTTTACGCGACGGACTCAGGGTTGGGCTTTCGGGCCGGCGTGCCCGAGCCCGTCCGGCCATCTCCTCCATCTTCCACGTCACGGGCCATCCCGGGACGACTTCCATCCACGCACCCGCCGCGGCCAGAACCCGCAAGCGGCGAATAAACACAGATCCCATGAATCCCACCCGCCGATTTACCCCGCTGCGCCACCTGATCCTCGGAATGGCAGGGCTCATGCTCTCGCTGTCGCTGCAGGCGGCCGTGCCACAATTACTCAACCACCAGGGCCGCATCGCCGTCAATGGGGTGAACTTTACGGGCTTTGGCATGTTCAAGTTTGCACTGGTCAATGCCGATGGCACGGAGAGCTACTGGAGTCATGACTGGACGAGTTACGGCGGATCAGAGCCCTTCACTGCAGTGAACCTGCCGGTGAACAAAGGACTGTATGCAGTGTTGCTTGGGGATCCGGAGTCGATGATGTGGCTGACAACCAGCGTTTTTGACAACGAGGATGTGCGCCTGCGGGTGTGGTTCGACGATGGCACCAACGGCTTCCAACTCATGACTCCTGATCAACGGCTCGCGGCGGCGCCGTATGCGCTGGTGGCAGACAAGGCGAATTCCGCCACCAGCGCCGCAGGTTTTTCGGGTTCGCTCGCAGGTGATGTGACGGGCACACAGACCGCCACGGCAATTTCTGCGGCGACGGTGACGGGCAAGGCCCTAACAGGATATGCCTCGGGTGCGGGAACTCTGGCCGCGACGGACACGCTTCTTTCGGCGGTGAACAAACTCGATGGCAACGATAAGCTCAAAGCGCCACTCGCCAGTCCGACGTTCACCGGCACGGTCGGCGGCCTCACGGCGACAATGGTGGGCCTGGGCAGCGTGAATAACACGAGCGATGCGGGTAAGCCCGTCTCGACCGCGCAACAAACGGCGCTGAATTTGAAGGCGCCTCTGGCAAGTCCTACGTTCACCGGCACGGTCAGTGGCTCGTTCAGCGGCCCATTGAGCGGCAACGCCACCACCGCGACGAGCGCAACCAACTTCAGCGGATCGCTGGCGGGAGACGTCACCGGCACGCAGGGAGCGACGGCGATTGCCCCGGCGACGGTCACCGGCAAGGCGCTGACGGGTTTTGTATCGGGTTCAGGCACTCTCGCTGCGACGGACACGGTTCTGAGCGCCATCAACAAACTCAACGGCAACAACGGCCTTAAGGCGAACCTTGCTTCGCCGACGTTCACCGGCACGGTCAGCGGTGTGACCGCCACAATGGTGGGCCTCGGGAATGTGACGAATACGAGCGATGCGAATAAACCCGTTTCCAGCACGCAGCAGACCGCACTCAATTTGAAGGCGCCGCTTGCCAGCCCCACTTTCACCGGCACGGTTTCGGGAATCACCGCTGCGATGGTCGGATTGGACAATGTGGGCAACACGAGCGACTCTAACAAGCCGGTCTCCGCCGCGCAGCAAGCCGCGCTGGATTTGAAAGCCAACCTCGCCTCGCCAAGCTTTGGCGGGACGGTGACGCTTCCGGCGGGCGGCAGTTCGGCGGCACCGCTGAGGCTCACGAGCGGCACAAACCTGGCAACGGCGGTGCTCGGATCAGTGGAGTTTGACGGCACCAACCTCTATCTAACGACCAATGCGGCGAGCCCGACGCGCAAAACGGTGGCGCTCTCTGAAACGGGCAGCAGTTCTCAAATTGCGCTAACGGGTGTGGTGGCGGCACCGGTCAGGCCGGTGGTTGCATGGGGTTACAATCACGACGGTCAAACGACGCCGCCGCCCTTGGCCAGCGTTGCCGCAGTGGCTGCGGGTGGCGCCCACAGTTTGGCTCTGCTGGACGCCGGGACGGTGGTCGCCTGGGGGCTCAACACCAGTGGCCAGACGACGGTGCCCGGGACGGCGAGCGGGGTGACGGAGATCACCGCGGGCGCTTTGCACAACCTGGTTCGCAAGAGCGACGGCACGCTGGTGGCGTGGGGGG
>JBAXPF010000454.1:0-3058 GCA_037132955.1 Verrucomicrobiota bacterium
GGGCGGAAGTGCGACCACGGAATGATAGCCGTCGAACTGCAGGGCCGTGCCCGAAACGCCCTTCTTCCAAAGGGTTTTAGGGCCGCTCACGGGCAAGGTGGCCTGGGCGACGTTCTCCCTGGTTTCATCGCCCAGTCCCTCATCGAACTTGAACCACAGGGACGGGGCAACAAGCCCCGGGTCTTTGATGGGATTGCCCACCACCTTGGCCGGCGTGTGGGAGAGTTGCGCGGCTTGCCGGCTGATTTCAACCACTCCGTCGGCGTTCAATTGCAGAACTTGGGATGTCTGATTGGAGGGATCATTCCAATCATCCGCCTTGGTCGTCCCATTCTTGATCACGCGGTTGATGCGGCCGGCCGGGGTGATGCTGAACCATTCATCGACGAAATGATTCGGGCTGACCTTGGTGTGCGGGTTGCCCGCGCCGAAGCTTGCCAGATACCGCCAGTGCACCACCACCACCGCGGGCGTGTTCTCGATCAATTCAACGTGGGAATAGGCATTGACCCGGTCGGGCATCGGTTGGGCGCCATCCCCGCTGCGGGGAATGATCTGCTCGAGGTTCCACTGGCCCTTGGCGGTTTTCCAGTACGGCAAATAACTGTTGCCCCGCCAAAAAACCAATTGGCCGCCGGCCGTGCTGAGTTGCACCACGACGTCGGCATCCTTGCCGGTGCGCGAGCAGGCTTCCCAGGCCTGGCCCGTTTTCACTTCGGTGTAATAGCCGCCAAAATCCAGCGGTCCGCCAACCAGTTGGGTGGCCATCATGCAGATCAGACTCAAGCAGATACGGTGCGGTTTCATGTGTTAGTTTGGGGTGGGAATTGTTGAAGTCCGGTTCCTTTCAGGTTCACTCCACCATGCCAGATGGAAACCGGATGTCCAACCCATCCACCGAAAACTTGCCGGAAATGCGGCGGGGAAGCAGTTTGTCATGGGTTTCAACCCGAACTCCGCCTCTGAAGACGACGCTTGGCATGTCCCGTTAGCCTCCTCCCAATAACACGGCACCAAAGATCTAGCGGGCAGACCCGCGGAGGTTCGAGTCCTCTTTCGAGCCCTTCCCTTTAGTAATGAAAGGGTTACGGCAAAATTCGAAGAAACGATTTTCTTTCAACTTGCGGGCCGGGAAAATGACTCTATGTTAGTTGGATGTCACAATCCAGTCACTCCCTGCCTGATTATTTGCAAGAAGAAATCCTGTTGCATCCCGAGAGACGCCGGTTCCCGGAGTTTGATCTGGCGCGCCTGTTGAACCAGGTGTTTGCACCCACGCAGGACTGCCGGGTGTGCGTCCTGATAGACTTTGAGAATCCGCTGCCAATGATCACGGACTTTGCATTCCTGAATCACTCCGGCTTCCCGGTCCAACGGCGCGCCCATGAGCATTTTTACACCGGTCTCCATGAGGGCGTGATGCACGAACTGGGCATGCGCGGGGGTGATCTGTTCGCCTACAAAATCACCGGCGGGTCCAATCTCGACCTCGATGATGACGTGTGGGACAGCCTCGGCCATCTGCTCTCGTTCGACCGTGATATCTATCCGAACTACGACATTATCCTGTGTATCTCCACCTTCTCGGCGACCGCACCCTTGACCGCCAAAGCCAAACAATTCGGTTTCCGGGGCGCGACTTTGCACGGCCTCAATGACATCATCCTGAACTCCGGTCTGGCGGTTGATTACGACGACGTTTCGCGCGATGCGGAAAAATTGCGGCGCGCGCTGACGCGGGCCGACGAGGTGGAAATCGATTTTGAATTGGAAGACGGCCGGATTCTAACTGCATGGTTGGGTTTGGGTGGCCAGGAGGCGCAAAAATCCCACGGGCTGTGCCGCGGCACCGCGCCGGACATCGCCAACCTGCCGGCCGGCGAGGTGTATTTCGTGCCCACCGCTGCGCACGGCCAGTTTCCCATGAAATATGAGGATGGCACCCTCGGGGTGTTGGACGTCAAGGACCGCGCCATCTATCGCTCCAGCCTGCTGGCCGGTAACCAAGCCGTCATCGACGCCCATAACGCCCGCCTGAAGGACGATCCCATGACCGGCACCCTTGGCGAGCTCGGGTTCGGCACCCAGGTCCTGCCCGTCTCGTACGCCGATATCCAGGATGAGAAAGTGTTAGGCACGTGCCACATGGCCACCGGCCGTGATGACCACCTCGGCGGCGACATCGTGCCCGGCATGTTCAAGCGCCATGAAAACTCGACCCATGACGACATCTTGTTTGCGCCCCACAAGACCCCGAATTTCAACCTCCGGCAAGTGCGCATGAAGCGCGGCGAGCAGCGCGAGATTCTGATCGAGAATTTCCGCCCGTCACGCTACATGGTGGACGCCCTGACCGGCCCATGAGGTCATCATCAACCCAATTGGCCATGCCATCGGAGCGGCAGACTCTTCAAAGCCCGGCGGGCGGACTTGCCCCAAGAACACGCGGTGATGGCAGGGGGGGCAGGCTTTCGCCCGCACGATCCAACTCACTCCGCTCGACCGCCTTGCGCCAGGCGGGGATCTGGTCGGGAGTGGCCTCAACCGTGGGACTTGCCAGCTTCGGCAAGGGCAAGTCGGAGTTCTTGAACTTAGCCAGCAGGCTGCGGAAGACAATACGTTCCTGACTCATGAAGTCGTGCCAATCCACCTCTTTCAACAATGCCGCGCCGACTTCGGTGTCCCCGGCAAGAATGCGTGCGCAGCCTTCCAATGCGCCGCACATCATCGGTGCCACTCCATTGTGGCCGCGGACTTGCGGCAGGTGTGAGAGCGCTTCGGCAGGCCGGCCGGCGAGGATTTCGGCCAGCATCAATGTGGAATGATACACCGGACTGACGCTTTGCCCGGCGGGTTTTGCCAACATCGTGGTTACCTGATCCGGCTGCAAGACGCCGTGAATCAGCGAGAAATAACAAAAATTGTTAAGCAGATCGGGATTGTGTGGCTCCAGACGGCGCAAGGTCCGGAACATCACCAGCAAATCCTCCGAGCGGCCCTTGGCAACCAGGGAGTTGGTGATCGGTAGCAGGTCGCTGTAAAGCGGCAGTGGAACCCA
>JBAXPF010000455.1:0-3043 GCA_037132955.1 Verrucomicrobiota bacterium
ACCCATGGCCCGGAGGTTGTTAGCTTGATCTGGGGATTTGGCGCGGAACAGGCATCAGAACTCAGCGTTCGACCTCAAAAGAGCCAATGAGTGGAGCAAGTTGGATTCCCTGAAGCGCGATCGTCTGAGCGCTGGCTGTGGGTCAGATTGAGTACGGTTGGTCGTCGGAGTCGTCGGAGACCTGAACCGTGATCCGGCTCTTATCGGTCAGGCGCAACTCCACCTTGCGGCCGCTGCCGTCGGGCAGCGGGGGGGCGCTGGCATTGATGGTGCCGAGCACTGAGGTGATGATGCCGCGCATTTTGGGAGCCAGATGCATGTGTGGCACGAGATGGACTTCCATGCCCGCCGCGCCGGGCCGAAGAACCCCGTCAAAGCGGGTCAACTCGCGGAAGTGCACATGGTCGTCGCGGTTGTTGTCATAGAGTTTTTTGAACGGGGCGAGCGCCTGGTAGAACAGGTTCCTGGCACAGATCTTGATGGCGTCCAGAAGGGTTTTGTTAGCGGTGTCCAGTCGCACCATTTGCTGGTCGATGAGTTGGTCCTTGCGCGACACCTCCTGGTCGAGCGCCGCTTTTTCCGTTTCGATCCGATCGAGTTGGAGTTGAAATTCGTCGAGCTGTTCCCGGCGTTCACGGGTGTAGCGCTGGCTGCGCCGACTGGCCTGCCGCAGGGCTTTGAGCCGCTTGGAGGAGTCAGGTGCGGTTGGTTCGGGAGCGGCTTCGAGTTGGATCATTTCCTGCTGGCGGGCGGTTTCCTGGCGTTGGGCGGTGTCTTCGGCGAGCAGCAAGCGGGCCTTGCGCCGGGTGATCTGGCGGCCTTCCTTGGTTTTTTGCACGTAAAGTTCGTTAGGGACCTGGCGATCGACGAGATTGTCGCGCAGCTCGCTGTAGTCGATGCTTTTGTAGCTGGTGATTTGCTTCATGCCCATGTGTTTGTCGATGTATTTGAAGTCGTTCTCCTGGATCCAGCGGTTGAAGATGAGCCAGACGATTTCCTTGGCGGGGCGCTCCAGATCGTCGGTGAGGACGGCGATTTGTGCGACCTTGCCCTCGGCGTTGGTGGCCCGCACGATGAGTTGGCGCATCGCGGGGTTGAGGGCCCATGGTTGGTCGATGACGCTGAACTGATAGAGGCGCACGTCGTGCGAGTTGTTGCGCGGGCGCTCGACCCCGAAGCGGGTGGTGGCACGCGTTTCATCCCAGAGGCCGGGGGTGAAGCCCTTTTCCCAGGTGATGAGGTGCAGGCCGGCATCGGCGGCCACCAGGCTGAAAAGTTCGTTGCTGTAGATGCCCCGGTCAACGACCATGGTCAGGGTGCGGGGCGGGGCTTGCGGGTCGCTTTCATCCAGGCCGAGGGTGGCCCGCATGCGCTCTATCAATGGCCGGAAGCGCACTCTCAGGTCATCGTAGTTGTCCACCCACTCGAAGTAGATGGGATGGCCCTGTGCGGTGTGGATGAAATCGCCGTGCATCACCTTGTCGGCCCAGCGGATGGAGGCGCACCAGCCCTTGAGCACGCGCTGCATGCCAGTGTAGTGCTTGGTGTGGGGATCGAGATAGAAGTCATTGCCGCGCATGACCGACTCGCCGAGTTGTTGGAAATTCCAGCGCAGCACTGCGGCGACGGTTTGGGGAGTGGCGAGCGTGCCGAGCAGTTCGCGTTGTGGCGCGGGGAAGCGCACGGTGGTGCCGAGCAGTTGGCCCAGATCCGACCAGTTGAGCAGCTTGGTTTGTTCAATGTTGTGGGCACCCAGCAGGGTGCTGGCAAGCCATTGCGCCAGGATGGGTTGGGGCGGGTCAACCACGGCTGGCAGGCTGGCCAGCGCGGCGGCGAAAATCATGACGCCGGCGTGATCGCAAAGAGTAGCCTCCCCCGGCTTGGGCTGCCAGGGCCAGGGATCGAACTTGCTCGCAAACCAATCGGGAACGGGTGGTTCATTGCTGTTTCCCAAAAGCTCGCCAAAGCCGGTGGAATAAGGGATTTGCGGCTCATCCGGCTGCGGCTCGCCCGCCCCGGGGACATCCTGCGAAACGCAAGTCCACTCCCTGAAACCAGTGTTAGGGACGACCTCGACGACCTCGGCGACCTCGGCGACCTCGGCGGTTTGAGGCGGGGACAGTGGCACGGGCGCGGGCTCATCCGCCGGTCCGGGCGGGGCCTCGTGCGGAGCGAACAGGTCGGGTTCAGGAGCGGCATTTCCGCCGTCCGGTGCCGGGGCGGACCGGGTGTCGGCTGGCGGCGAAACCTCCGATACCGCAGGCGCCTGCGCTTGCGCTCCGGCCTGCCCGGCGGTGAGTTGGTTCATTATGATGCGCAACGACTCGCCGGAGAGATTTACCCCGAAGTAGGCTTTGATCTCACTTTGAAGCACCTCTCGATGATTGCGGCAGCGTTGGGCACGCAACTGTGGCCAACGCTGCGCGATGAACTCCCTGACGGCCGGTGTGAGCTTGCGCGGCGCTCCGAAAAGCATGCGCTGCAGGGCCTCGGGATCCCCCGAGTCAAGTGCCAGCCCCCAAGCGCGGATCGTCTTGTGATCCAGATCAAACAACTCCTCCAACACAGCAACTTTCACACCGGCGTTGTAGAGTCTGGCAACCAACATCCGGTGGGCGGGATGATCTGCGGCGGCGGGAATAATCTCCAGTCGCTCCACTCCATAGTAAACGTGGAGGCTTTGCCCGTCCTCGGTCAGGTAGATGGTAAAGCAGGGATTGCGCTTGTCCGTGGGCAGGATGAGTTGGAGCGAGGCGTTGGGCTGTGCCATCTGGACACTATGCCCGCAACGCCAGCTCTGTCGATCCCGGAGGCACGAATCCGCAGGGCGCGGGCAACCTGTCGATCTGCCGCCTTTTCAGGGAATTCAACTTGCTCGACTCATTGGCTCTTTTGAGGTCGAACACTGAGTTCTGAAATTGTAGAGAATTAGCTTGGTTGTGAGGATTTCGGTGGTATGGTGGAGAGATGCGCAGGTCAAGATGGCTGGCGGGTTGGAAGGGTTCGGCGACGAAACCTGTGATCTACCACTGTATCTCGCGGG
>JBAXPF010000456.1:0-3013 GCA_037132955.1 Verrucomicrobiota bacterium
CAGGTCCCGTCTTCAAGAGTGTCTTCAAGAGTGTCTTCAAGAGTGTCTTCAAGAGGGGCACGGGCAGCTTGCCCGTGTGCCAATGAAGCGCGCATGGACAGCGGCAGTCACGGCCCGGTCGCGTCTCCACAAGAGGGGCACGGGCAGCTTGCCCGTGTGCCAATGCAAGAGTGTCTTCAAGAGGGGCACGGGCAGCTTGCCCGTGTGCCAATGAAGATCACTCGCTCGGACTGTGGCGGGAGGTCGACTGCGGCTGGAAGCCGCAGCTACTGGCTCCATTGCGGCGAGACGCCGCAAGCACGGCCTGCCGCGAGACGCGGCAGCCACAGTGGACCTGGTCCATTCAGCAAATTGGGGGCTGCCGGGCGTTAGGGATGGATCGGCGCTGGACAAAGCGGGCGGGCTCTGGCATGCCCTCGGGCCGCATGTCCGAGTTGCCGAAAGCCTATGAACCGCAAGCCGTGGAAGCCAAATGGTATGCCGCGTGGATGGATGGAAAATGTTTTCAAGCCGATCCGACGTCGGCCAAGGAGGGGTATTCGATTGTCATTCCGCCGCCGAATGTGACCGGCATTCTGCACCTTGGCCACGTCCTCAACAATGCCTTGCAGGACATTCTGGCGCGCCGAGCGCGGCAGCAGGGCAAGGAAGTGCTGTGGCTGCCGGGCACCGACCACGCAGGGATTGCCACGCAGGCGAAGGTCGAGCGCGAACTGCGTGAAACCGAAGGCAAGACCCGCCGTGATTTGGGACGCGAGGCGTTTCTCCAGCGGGTGTGGGAGTGGAAGGAAAAGCATGGCGGCATCATCATCCAACAACTCAAGCGTCTCGGCTGTTCGTGTGACTGGAGCCGCGAGCGTTTCACCATGGACGAGGATTACAGCCAGTGGGTGAGCCAGGTGTTTGTGGATCTTTTCAAGCAGGGGCTCATTCATCGCGGCAAACGCATGGTCAATTGGTGCCCGGTTTCTCTAACAGCTCTGTCCGACGAGGAAGTCATCATGACTCCGCAGCGCTCGAAGTTATACACGATGAAATACGAGTTGGCGGACGCCCCCGGCGAGTTCATCGAGATATCCACCACCCGCCCGGAAACTTTGATGGGCGACTCCGCCGTGGCGGTCAACCCCAAGGATCCGCGCTATATCAAGCACATCGGGCGGATGGTGCGGCGGCCGTTTCCAGCGGCGGATATTCCCATCATCGCGGATGATCACGTGGACATGGAATTCGGCACCGGGGCGTTGAAGATCACCCCGGCGCACGACAAGGCGGACTTTGAAATCGGCATGCGGCACGGGCTGGCCATCATTGATGTGCTGCATCCGGATGGACGCGTGCATTGCCCGGCCTGCCCGGAGTTGGATGGTCTGGACCGGTTTGTGGCCCGCAAGAAGGCGGTCGGCATGTTAGAGGAACTGGGTTTGCTCATCAAGGTGGAGGACTACGAAAACAACGTCGGGTTTTCCGAGCGGGCGCACGTGCCGATCGAGCCGCGCATTTCGATGCAGTGGTTCCTCAAGTATCCCTGTGTCCAACAAGCGGCGGAGGCGGTGGCCAACGGCGATATCAAGTTCCGGCCGGAGCGCTGGGCCAAGACCTACGCGCATTGGATGGAAAACCTCCAGGACTGGTGCATCAGCCGCCAGCTCTGGTGGGGGCACCAAATCCCGGTCTGGTATCGCAAGGACAAGCTGGAGGAACTCAAAAGCGCGGAAGCGCTCGACACGCGCGACCTAACATCCGGTGACATTCACGTCGGGGTCGAGGCACCCGCGGATGCCGCGAGCTGGGTGCGCGACGAGGATGTGATGGACACATGGTTTTCCTCATGGTTGTGGCCGTTTGCGACGATGGCCGGGGTGGGGGAGGCTTCGCCGACGTTGCGGAAATTCTATCCGACGGCGGATTTGGTGACAGGTCCTGACATCATCTTTTTCTGGGTGGCGCGCATGATCATGGCGGGTTTTCAATTTGCCGGCGGGTTGCCATTTAAGAACGTCTATTTCACCACCATCATCCGCGACCTGCAGGGGCGCAAGATGTCAAAGTCCCTGGGCAATTCGCCCGATCCGATTGATCTGATGGAGAAATACGGTGCGGACGGGCTGCGCTTCGGGCTGATGCGCATCGCGCCGGTCGGCAGCGATGTGAGGTTTGATGAGGCATCGGTTGAGGAGGGGCGCAATTTTGCTAACAAAATCTACAATGCCTGTCGCTTCCGGCAAATGGCGGAAGGCGGCAGCGATGGGTGGCAAGTGGCCCGCGAGCAAGCGGCGTTGCCACCCTATCATCTCGACATCATGGCCAAGCTCGATGAATTGAGTGTGGATCTGGAACGGATTTACGGCGAGTATCGCTTCGGCGAGATCGCCCAGCGCTTGTATGAATTTTTGTGGAGCGAGTTCTGCGACAAATTCCTGGAAGCGGTCAAACTCGACCTGCGCGAAAGCGCCACGCCAGCCGCGCGGTTGGCCACCTTGGGCACCTTCGATGCGGTGATGGGCCGGTATTTGCAGTTGTTGCATCCGTATATGCCGCACGTCACCGAAGAGCTTTCCGCGCGCATGGGCTATGTTCCGGTGGGCGGCTTTCTCATGCAACGACCGCTGCCGGAGCAACCCTTGCTGGCGGGTGTAGCCGGGGCGCGGATTCAGGGTGCCCAGGCACGGGCGGCGGACATTTACGAAGCGGCCGGACGCATGCGCAATCTCAAGGCGGAATGCAAGATGGGTTCGCGCAAGGACCTGGGATTCATCATCAAGTCCGCCCCGTCGTGGCTCGTCGATGAGTCCAAGGTGCTTGCCTTGCTCGCGGGGGCCGGGCAAATCACTCTGGATTCCGCCTATGAGGCGGCCAAGGGTACCCCGGCCACGGTCACCCCGGTGGGCGAAGTGTACATGCCCTTGGAGGGCATGATCGACGTCGAGGCCGAGCGCAGCCGCCTCACCAAGGAGATCGAGCGGATCGGGCTGGAGGTGAAAAAATGTGAAGGCAAACTGGGCAATGCCAG
>JBAXPF010000457.1:0-3003 GCA_037132955.1 Verrucomicrobiota bacterium
CGTTGCCATTGCCGAGGCTGGCTTCCGTTACATCTGAATATCCAATAACCAAGGCCCAATATCCAATGTCCAAGGTGAAGAGAGCGTTGCGCGGTGCGCAAGCGGGACGGACAACGGATCACGGACAACGGACAACGGCTCACTCCGACGCATCAGCCCGCGGATTTCCAGTTTGTCAGGGACTCTTCCAAGGCCTCGAGGACCGGGCGCATCGGGATGCCGGTGGCGATGAGTTTGGAGACATCCATGATGCAGTTGGAGCGCGGGGTGGCGGCCGCTTGTTGATAGAACTCGGCATCATCCTGCCAAAACTCGAAGGATTTGGAGGGTTTGAGGATGCGCTGGATCAGGGCGACCACTTCACTGGTGGTGACAAACCCGGGGTTGGTGACATTGTAGGTGCCGAAGGGTGCGCGGCGCTCCCACAGGTCGAGGCAGATGGCGGCAAAGTCGCCGCGGTGGGACAGGGAGTTGACGTTTTGATAGACCTTGGGGTAGCGCAACAATTTGGTTAGATAATTGCGGGGGGTGTCGAATTCGTCGAAGGGGATGCGCAAGCGCCAGATGAAGGTGTTGGGGGCAGTGGCCAGGGTTTCTTCGCCGAGGGCCTTGCTGCCGCTGTAGAAACTGCAAGGCGGCTGGCGGAAGCTGAAGTTGGGTTCATCGGCTTCGCTGAAGCCGCGGATCGCCGCGCGATCATGGGTCAAGGCGGATTGGAACTCAGGTGCGGTCATGTCGCGCACGATGCGGGGGTGGCCGGATTCCATCAATTTGGCACCCGAATAGATGCAACCCGAGGACACATGGCCCCACGGGACATCAGCCACGGTGCAGGCATGGGCGATGGTTTGAGGCAGGAGGGCATTGCCTAGCAAGGTGTCCGCCCGCGCCGTCTCGCAGGCGTCCACATTCGGCTTGCCGGTGAAGCCGGCGCAGTTGATGAGCAACTCGACGGGGGTGGAGCGCAATAGAGCGAGAAGTGCGTCAAAGCGGGTGTAGTCGCAAGCCGCGCGGCTGACGGATTGGAAAGTCTTGCCGCGCTTGCGCAGTTCCGTGGCGAACGCTTGCCCGATATAGCCGGTGGCACCGAGGAGGAGGATCATGGGGGAGGGAGAGAAAGTATTAAATCCGAAGCATGAAATTCGAAACGAAGAGAGGAGGAAATGCGAACATCGAACGCTGAACATCGAACGGACCATGGACAACAGGCCACTCTTCTTCTAGCGCCTGGCGTTCTGGAGCAAAGTGTGCAAATAAGCGGCGTAGTTGCTGCGGCCCATGGCGGCGGCGGTTTGCGCCACTTGGGCCTGGTCGATCCAGCCGTTGTCCCAGGCGATTTCCTCGAGGCAGGCGATTTTGAGACCCTGACGTTCCTCGACGGCTTCGATGTAGTTAGCGGCTTCGATGAGGCTGCGCTGGGTGCCGGTATCGAGCCAGGCGAAGCCGCGGCCTAACTTTTCGACATGGAGTTCGCCGCGTTCGAGATAGAGCCGGTTGAGGTCGGTGATTTCGAGTTCGCCGCGCGCGCCGGGTTGCAAGGTGGCGGCGAGTTCGGTGACTTTCGCGTCGTAGAAATACAGGCCGGGCACGGCGTAGGAGCTGCGGGGTTGCGCGGGTTTTTCCTCCAGCGAGAGGGCGATGCCGGTGGATTCGTCAAACTCGATGACTCCGAAGCGCTGCGGGTCGCGCACATGGTAGGCGAAGATGGTGGAGCCCTGCCGCAGTTGGGCGTGCCGCTGGAGGGTTTGGGTGAAGCCAAGGCCGTAAAACAGGTTGTCGCCGAGGATCAGGCAGGCGGGGCCGTCTGCTAGAAACTCGCGGCCAATGATGAACGCCTGGGCCAGGCCTTCGGGGCGCGGTTGTTCGGCATATTCGATGCGCATGCCGAGTTGCGAGCCGTCGCCAAACAGGCGGCGGAATTGGGGCAGATCGTGGGGGGTGGAGATGATGAGCACTTCGCGCAGGCCGGCCAACATGAGGACCGAGAGCGGATAGTAGATCATCGGCTTGTCATAGACGGGCAGCAGTTGCTTGCTCACGGCCACGGTGAGAGGGTGCAAACGGGTGCCGGAGCCGCCGGCGAGGATGATGCCTTTCATGGGGATAGATGTAAGACTTGAAGACGCAAGAGAAGAGAGAAATGAACCACAAAGGCTCTTTCAAGGCTTATTCTTGTGCTTTGATCATCGGTTCATGGGCCGGGCGGATCGGAGTCCGCCCCTCCTTGGGGAGCGATTCAAAGGTCAAGTCCACGAGCAGGGTGTCATGGAACGCTTGCCAGGCGGCGGCAGTGGTGGTGGCCCCGCGCACGGCACCCTGGATGACACGGGCATGGGCGGGTCGGAAGCGGTTGAGGGCGCTGTGGAAGCGGATGGTGCGCAGGCGGTCGATGGAGGTGCCCGCCAGCCCATGGCGGGCATTGGCAGCGGGGAGGTCGGCGACCCAGACGGCGCGGAACGCGTGGACCTGGGCACCAAGAGCGGCGATGCCAGCAGCGGGGGCGGGGTCGCGAAAGACCGTGTGGTCGAAGCTGAGGGTGTCGGGTCCGATCTGATAGAGGAGGGGCGGCTCCTTGGAGAGCAAAGTCATGCCGATGGATCCGAGGCAGGCTTCGGGCATGTGCCGGAAGGCTTCCAGCACACTGCCGGCATCGGTGTCGTCCCACTCGAAGAACGCCAGATGCAGGGTGAGAGGCGCCTCGAGATCCACACGGAACACCTGACCGCTGGAACAGCGCAGCATGGGCGCGGCTCGCGCGTAGAGCTCGGGCAACGGGGTGAAGGGGGAGGATGTGTCGGTGGAAGGAGTGGAGTTGTCGGTGAGCGGTAGTCGGTCGGTGAGCGTCGCTGGATTGTGCGTGGATGGCAGGGTTGCGGCGGGCGGGACGCCCGCGCTCCTTGAGGAGCCGGGCCGATAGCACAGGACGGGTGGGTTAGCACCGACGGGAGCCGGACGCATCCACCCGTAGGCGCGTGCCTCCACCGCCCCGCGGGCGAGGAGGAG
>JBAXPF010000458.1:0-2992 GCA_037132955.1 Verrucomicrobiota bacterium
ATAACCTACGGAAACAGATCATGGCAACCGGGCAGAAGAACCCGTATATCGTCGCACTAACGGAGAAAGCTGAGGCGGGTGCCAATGCGGCCACGGACGCGGGTTTGGACTCGATCAGCGCCTATACCAGTTATGGAGGGCCTGATTATGCCAGGCTGTGCGCTGCTCACGTCACGCACTGGGATGCGATGAAAGCGACCGGCAAGAATGTGGTTCCGAACCTGAGCGCCGGCTGGGGCGGACCGCGCGATAACAAGGGCGACACGATGCAACCCAAACCCAGCGAACTGGCAGCTCATGTGCGCTCGGCCTGTGCATGGATCGATGCGAATCCGGATGCAGCCGAGGCAAGAACCATGTTGTTCTACGCCTGGAACGAGATGGATGAAGGTGGCTGGCTCGTCCCCGACAAGGGGCAAGGCACGGCAAAATTGGACGCCATCCGCGAGGTGGTCAAGGAAAGGGACCGGTAGAGATTACGGCACTGTACGGTACAAGGAACTCTCGGACCTTTGCCGGGAAAAATTCAGAACCACGGCGTGCATGGTTGGTTCGCAAGATCGCCACCATGATGCCGGACGTTGGACTCCATAATGAATAATCAGGTAGACACCCATGAACAAATATCCTAACAATATAGTGATGGACTTAACAACCTTGACGGCCCGACTCATGCTCGCCGGTCTGCTGGCCGGGAATGCCCCGCGGGCGGAGGCGGCGGAGCAGGCGCCAGTGCCCGTGGCGCCCCGCAGCGGAGCACTGCTAGAGGCATTCCGCGTGCCGCCGGATTCGGCGCGAATGTGGACCTGGTGGTTCTGGCTCGGCGACAAGGTGGACCGGGCGAGCATCACCGCCGACCTTGAGGCGCTCAAGGCGCAAGGCATGGCCGGGGTGACCGTGTACAGCCTGAGCGGCCCGGGCGTGACTTCCAAAGGACCCAACTACATGAGCCCGGAGTGGCGCGAGTTGTTCAAACACACCGTCAAGGAAGCTGACCGGCTCGGACTCGGCGTCAGTGCCATGTTATGCAGTGGCTGGAATGCCGGTGGCCCGTGGATCCAACCCGCACAGGCGTGCAAACGCCATGTCAGCTCCGAACTGGTCCTGCGCGGGCCGCAGCATTTCACCGGCAAGCTGCCGGCACCGCCCGCGGACGCACGGTTCTATCAGGATGTGGCGGTCCAGGCGTTTCCGGTCAATGCGGCGGTTCCCGTGCCAGAGCTCAGCGCCAGCAGCTCCCACGCAAGCTATCCGGCCGGCAATGCCGCTGATGGCGATTCTAACACATTCTGGGTCAGCAATGGCGACCAACCCAACCAGGGACCAAGCCGCGAGAAACCGGAATGGCTCGTCGTGGATTTGGGCGGGGCCCGCGTGGTCCACGGGGTGACGATTGTGCCGCGCCCCGGCTACGGGCCGCGTGATGCCGAATTCCAGGTCTCTTCGGACAAGCGCAATTTCATGACGGTGAAGTCAATCGTCATGGACAAGGACAAGCCCATGGAGATTGTGACTCCCGGCCAGCCGCTGCGCTATTTGCGCCTGTTCATCACCTCCTCGTGGTCACCCCGCAACGAGAATGTCCAAGTCTGCGAGTTCAGCATCGACGGCCAGAGCCTGCGCCGGGACGCGCCACCGGCATTGATGGATCTGAAAACCCTGGAAAACTCAATCGACAGCACGGCCTCGACCAAAGATCTCAACGCGGCTCCGCAGATGCCGCTGCCTGCGGCGGCCCCGGGAACCGCCATCGATCCGGCGACGATCCTCGACTTGACCGCCAAATGTGCCAGCGACGGCACCCTCGACTGGGAGGTGCCGGATGGGCAGTGGAAGGTGCTGCGCAGCGGCTCCACCCTAACAGGCAAGACGACTACGGCGTCGTCGCCAACGGGCATGGGTTTCGAGGCCGATCCGCTGGATGCCAAAGCCATGGATTTCCAGTTTGCCAATGCCGCCGCGCCGTTGATCGAGGATGCCGGCCCGCTGGCGGGAAGAGTGTTCCGCTCAGTGCAGATCGACAGCTGGGAGACCGACCTGCCGAATTGGTCGGGCGGCTTCATCGACGACTTCAGGAAATTGCGCGGCTATGATCCGCGTCCCTATCTGCCGGCTCTGGCTGGAAAAATCATCCATGACTCCGCAGTCACCGATCGTTTCCTGTATGATTATCGCCGGACGCTGGGGGATTGTGTGGCAGAGCATTACTTCGGGCGGCTCAGCAAGCTGGCGGAGGCCAAGGGCCTGGTCCAACAGAGTGAGGCGGGTGGCATATGCTCGCCGAAGGTGATGGCGCTCGATGCCCTCAAGAACCTCGGCCGTTGCGCCATTCCCATGGGTGAGTTCTGGCAGGATGGCACCTGGGTCGAAGCGAACCAGAACACGAACGGCAAGCAAACAGCCTCGGCCGCCCATCTCTATGGCAAGACCATCGCCGCCGCCGAGGCCTTTACCTCGTTCGTGCATTGGGTGGATTCGCCGGCCACGCTCAAACCCACTGCGGATCGTGCGTTCTGTGAGGGCTTCAACCATTTCTTTATCTTCTCCAGCGCCACGCACTCCGGCGACGGGGTTCCAGGCAACGAGTTCTATGCGGGCACCCATTTCAACCGCAAGATCACCTGGTGGAACCAGGCCCACTGCTTCACCGACTATGTGGCGCGTTGCAGTCACCTGTTGCAACAAGGCTTGTTTGCCGCCGATGTGCTGTTCTATAACGGCGATGGCTGTCCTAACTTCGTGCCGCCCAAACATATCGACCCGGCACTCGGACCCGGCTACGATTATGATGTCTGCAATACCGAAATCCTGCTCACCCGCCTCGCGGTGAAGGACCGCCGGATCGTGCTGCCCGACGGCATGAACTACCGACTGCTGGTTCTGCCTGATAGTTCCACGCTGCCGGTGGAGGTGCTGCGCAAACTCAAGGACCTGGTGGCGGCCGGCATGACCGTGATCGGTCCGAAGCCCGCGTCCGCCCCCGGCTTGCGCG
>JBAXPF010000459.1:0-2979 GCA_037132955.1 Verrucomicrobiota bacterium
ACCGCGGCGGATCCGCTGAAAAAAATCAAGGCGCAGGGCGGTGAAGTGGAAATCTACACGCCCAAGCAGATGGAGACGATCCTGCACGCGGCCCCTCCCCACTTGATTCCCCTGCTGGCCATCGGCGCGTTTTCAGGAATCCGCATGGCGGAATTGGCACGCCTGGACTGGGATGCTGTGGATCTTGAGCGCCGCCACATCGAAGTGCGGGCCGGTCAGGCAAAAACGGCATCGCGCCGGCTGATCCCGATATCCGAAAATCTGATCGCGTGGCTCACGCCATTGTCGCGCACCGGCAGGGTAATTGCAGCCAGCCAGTACCACAAAGAAGTTTCGGCCCTCGCCCGGGCGTTGAAAATCGGCTGGCCCCACAACGTGCTGCGCCATTCGTATATCAGTTACCGCATCGCCAAGGTGAAGAGCGCGGATCAGGTGGCCCTCGAAGCAGGCAACTCGCCGACGATCATCTTCAAACATTACCGGGAACTGACCACCGAGGACCTGGCAAACAAGTGGTTCGGCATTCTCCCGAAAGAAGGCCAATGGAACAACACCAGCTCCTATGATTACAAGACCCGCACGGTGACGCTTCCTTGAGTCTCTGATATATGGCGTTCAATACTGCTTTAACGGCGTGTTCTAACGATTATATTTAAGGACCATGAGTTATCAATTAACCACCACTCGCGGATACAGCTTCCCGGCCGTGTCCAGCGCGATGCAGAAGGCGATCCGGCGCGGTGACGCGAAGCTGGCCGGATACTGGGCACTCGAACTTTGGGCGAGCGGATTCGGCCAGTATGTCTGGCGGCGACTGCTCACCGTGAGCGCCGAGGACTGCTGGGGCATCCTCACAGCCGAGGTCAAGGCGTTGCACGACAGCTACACCGAGATCAACCGCAACAACCCGGCGAAAGCACCGAAGGGCCGCATCTTTATCTCCAAGGCGGTGATCATCCTTGCCCTCGCCAAGAAGAGCCGCGACCCCGACCACCTCCAGAACTTCGTCTATGACAAGCAGGTCGGGCTGGACCCTGAAACCCTGACCGACGAACTCGCGCAAGCGGGCGAATACATCCCCATCCCTGATTACGCCTACGATTGCCACACGCCGCAGGGCCGCAAGATGGGCAAAACCAAGGCTGAATTCTTCCGCGCCGAACAGGACGCCCTGTCGCCCTTCATCCCCGGACTCTTCGACAATCTGATTGATTCCTGATAACCCCAACCCCGAGATCCCATGGCCATATACCTGATGCAACCCCGCTTCCCGCTGGGAAGAACCTACGCCACACCCGGTGCCCTTGCGCTGGACGTGGACTTATCATCCTACCTCCGCCGCCACCACTGCGGCGATTGGGGCGAGGAACTCTGCGCCGAAGACAAGCAGGCGAACGAAGACGCGCTGAAAGACGGCACCCGCCTGCTGAGTTGCTACCGAACCCCCGGCGGCGACCGCCTCTACATCATCACTGAGCACGACCGGAGCCTAACAACCGCCTTGCTCCCCGAGGAATACTGACGCCTCCCGTTCATTCCGCATGCCAATGGTGCATTCCCGCGCCTAACGGTAGTCTATCACACGCGGATGGTGGATGAGAGGGTCGGCCATATTGCTACACCTTGTGCGGATGGCGTGAGTTTCTACGTTTGATTACGAGGCACCCAAGAGGGTGTCTTTTTTTGCGTCCATTTGTCTGGTTTTTCGGCCCGTTCATTCCGCATGCCAACGGCACCGACCGATGTGAAATGGCCGACAAATATGGCGTGTCCCGCCGTGCGGATGGTGTGCGACAAACGACGCTGGCGGGTGGCAGGAAGCAGGATGCCGGAACTCTCATCCCTCCGGCCCACAGCCAATGAAACCACTGAGATACCGCCCTGGAACTACCAGCCGCATTACCGTCACCCGCGTCCACGAGGATGCCTGCACCATCACCACCGACACGCCCGAGAACCTGCTTAAATTCTGGCAGGAAATCATCGCCACTCAACCCGACCACGAGCCCGACAAGGAGAGCGTGGTTGTGGTGGTGATGAATACTCGCCTGCGGCCCTACGCCTGGCACCGCGTAAGCCTCGGGACCGTGAACGAGAGCCACTGCCATCCACGCGAGGTCTTTCGGCCCGTGCTCGCCGCCGCGGCCTTTGGTTTTGCGCTCATGCACAACCACCCGTCAGGGGACGCTTCGCCATCTCGCTCTGACGAAGCCATTACCCGCCGCATGGTGGAGGTGTCCAACCTGCTACAGATTCGGTTCATCGACCATGTGATCGTCGGCACGCCATCACCGGGCCGCTCCGCATATTACTCATTCCGCGAGGCGGGGATGATACCCTGATTTAACGGCCCGTTCATTCCGCATGCCAACGGCCTAACCGCCCGCAAAATGGTGAAAATTATGGCGCGGCCTGGCGTGCGGATGGCGCGCGACAACGACGCGGATGGTGCGGCAGGTTTCGGATGTCGGGAGGGGACAATATCAGCCCACCGGCCTTCATATCCAACCAGATCCAGAGATGAAACCGCAAGATCCCCAAGCCGAACGCATCACCTTCGGCGTCGAACTCGAAACCACCATCCCCGTCACCGCCGGCATCGTGGTGGGTGCCTATCATGTCGGAACCACCGTGCGCGTGGGGGCCGATTCCCAAACCCACCTGCCGCTTAACGCGCCCACATTCGACGGCAACCACTGGAAGGCCGAGCGTGACGGGTCCATCCGCATCAAGCCTGGCCGCGTGGCCTGCGAGTTTGTCTCACCCATCCTCAAAGGCGGCGAGGGCGTCGAGCATTTGATTCAATTCGTCGAGTGGGCCAACGCCATCGGGGCGAACGTGAACGGGTCGTGCGGCTGCCATATCACCGTGGGCGTCGCCTCCATCATTGGCACCGACGACGCGCAGGCGGTGAGCGAATTTGGCCGCAAGCTCGCCCACATCGCACGCTGGCACGCCATGAGCCTCTACGGCCAGACG
>JBAXPF010000460.1:0-2975 GCA_037132955.1 Verrucomicrobiota bacterium
CGCAACGTGAGATAGCCGCCATTGAAGGTAATGCCGGTGGATGGACTCATCGCCCCGAGGGCACCGCTGAGTTGCAGGATTCCGGCATTCAAAAAAATGCTGCCGGTGTGGGTGTTGGAACCGGCCAGCACCATCGTGCCCGGGCCGGTCTTGCTGAGTGTGCCGCTGCCGCTGACCACGCCACCCAAGGTCAGGGTGGTTGCCGCGTTGTCCACTTGGAACACCCCGGTGGAACCGCCAACCAGCGCGAACGGTTTGCTGCTGGTGCCGGTGGCGCCGGTGTAGCGCAAGGTGCCGGTACCGCCACCACCGAGGCTAACAGCACCTGCGCTGTTACCTAACGGCCCGTCGTTGCCGGCATTATTGAGCGTGGCGACTGCCAGCGTGCCGTTGGAAACGCTCAAGAGTCCGCTGAATGTGTTAGCACCGGTGAGGGTCCAGGTGCCACTGCCGGTCTTGGTCAGCGTGCCGGCCCCTGTGCCGATGATGCTCGCGATGCTGCTGCCGTTGGTGCTGCCGTCGAGCGTCAGGCCGAATCCCGAGCCGTTGATCATGCCGGGGTTGGAGAGGATGATGTCGCCGCTTCTGGCCGTAATGGTGCTGGCGCTGTCAAGGGTGAGTGGGCCGCCATAGGTTGCTGCCGTGGCCGTGCTGTTGGTTAGAGCGCCACCGCCGGATACGCCGGTGCCGTTCAAGGTAAGTGGCTCGGACGTGCTGAGCGTGACGCCGTTGAGATCGAGCGCGCCGTTGCTCAAGACGCTGGTGCCTGCAGCGCTGGTGCCCAGCGGGCTGTTGATGGCATTGCCCGCGGCACCCAACATCAGCGTGCCTCCGCCAATTGTCGTTAAACCGATGAAGGTGTTTTCACCGGCAAGCAGCAGGGTTCCAGGCCCGGATTTGGTTAGGGATCCATTCCGAATGACCGAGGCAATCGTCAGGTCACGCGCGGCGCTGTTACTGTCACCGATGGTGAGGGTCTGCGTCGCGCCGTTGAGGTCAAGCGTGGTGACCGCAATCACGGCACCCAGGGGATTATTCGTGCCAGAATAAGTGAGGGCGGTGGGGCCGCCGCTAAGGGTCAACACACTGCCCGCACCGTTGCCAATCACCTGGTTGGTGCCAAGTGCGGCATCCGCAACGCCACCCAAGGTCAAACCGGCACCGCTGATGGTTTGCGCAAAGCCGTTGAGGTCGAGCGTCGCGGTCGCGCCGCCGGTGGTGGCATTGATCGCGACGGCGGAGTCGGCCGGGATGGCGTTGGCGACGTCGAGCCGCAGGGTGCCGCCATTGACCGTGGTCAGTCCCGTGTAGGTGGCGGCAACGCTGAGGCTGAGGGTGCCGCTGCCTAACTTGGCTAGACCACTGGTCCCGGACGCTGGCAGGGCGCTGGCAAAGGTAACGGTCTCGCCGTTGGTGTCGATGCGATAGGGATTATTGGCGCTGGTGGTGAAGCGGGCGGAGTAGTCATAGGTGTTGGCAGCCGAGTATTGCAACGTGCCGCCATTGAACACGATCGACCCGGCGGGCGTCGCGGGATTACCCAAGGGGCCTGAGACACCGGCGATTTCCGCGTCCCCGGCATTGAGGATGCCGGCGCTGAGGGTGGTGGTGCCGGTGTAAAGGCTCGCCCCGGAAAGCACCAGTGTGCCAGCGCCCGCCTTGATCAGGGATCCATTCCGGATGACCGATGAAATAGTTAGATCATAAGCAGCGTTGCTGCTGTCACCGACGGTAAAGGTCTGCGCCGCGTTGTTCAGATCAAGCGTGGTGGCCGAGATGGCGGCCTCCAGGGGATTGTTCGTGTTAGAATAGGTGAGGGCCGTGGGACCACCGGTGAGAGTCAGCACACTGCCGACGCCGGTGCCAGTCACTTGGTTGGTGCTCACGGCTGCGCCGGTTCCGCCCAGGATCAATCCAGCTCCGCCGATGGTCTGCGCAAAGTTGCCCAAATCAAGGACCGTCGGGTCGCCGGCGGTGGTGGAGTTGACTGTAACGCTGCTGCCGGTAGGGATGGAATTGTTGACACCTAACAGGATAATGCCACCATTGACCGTGGTCAGGCCGGTATAGGTGTTGACGACGCTAATGACGAGGGTGCCGATGCCGGACTTGGTTAGACCGCTGGTGCCCGAGGCGGGCAAGGCATTGCCAAAGGTTACGGTCTCCCCGTTGGTGTCGATGTGATAGGGATTATTGCCGCTGGTGGTGAAGCGGGCCGAGTAATCGGTGGCGTTGGCCACTGAATATTGCAACGTGCCGCCATTAAACAGGATCGAACCCGCGACAGTCGCGGGCACGCCGAAGGGGCCGGACACGGCGCCGTTTTGCGCGCCGCCGGCATTGAGGATACCTGCATTGAGGGTGGTGGTACCGGTGTAGGTGTTGGCACCGGAAAGCGCCAGCGTGCCGGCGCCGGCTTTGATCACGGCACCATTCCGAACGACCGAGGAAATTGTCAGGTCATTGACCGCGTTGGTGCTGTCGCCGATGGTGAAAGTCTGCGCCGCGCCGCTCAGGTCGAGGGTGGTGGCCGAAATATCAGATCCAAGGGGATTGTTCGTGGCCAAATACGTTAGAGAGGTGACGCCGCCGGAGAGGGTGAGAATACTGCCCGCGCCGCTGCCGATCACCTGGTTGACACTTGCCGCAGTGCCGCCGAGCGTCAATCCGGCACCGCCGATGGTCTGGGCAAAGCCGCCCATATCGAAGGTTGCGGTTTCGCCCGCAATGTTGGATCCGACCGTGACGGCATTGCCGGACTTGATGGCATTGCTGACGCCAAGTTGCAGGGTCCCGCCATTGATCGTGGTCAGGCCGGTGAAAGTGCTGGCGCCGCTGAGCATCCAGGTGCCGGGGTCCAGTTTGGAGAGTGTGCCGGTGCCGGTGCCGATGCTGCCGGCGAGACTGCAACCCGTGGCGCTGCCCATGAGTTTAAGGCCAAAGCCGGGACCGGTGATGCTGCTGGTGTTAGAGAG
>JBAXPF010000461.1:0-2943 GCA_037132955.1 Verrucomicrobiota bacterium
TCCGGCGCTCGGATGGCTCGTATGTTTTCCATTTCGTCAATGTGGTGGATGATTTGGAAATGGCCATCACCCATGTGATCCGCGGCGAGGACCACCTGATGAACACCCCCAAACATTTGCAATTGATAGAAGCCCTTGGCGGCGTGGCCCCGCAGTATGCGCACATCCCGCTCATCCTCAATCCGGATGGCTCCAAGATGTCCAAGCGCGACGCCGGCGCCGCCGTGGGCGATTACCCCCGGCAAGGGTTTCTGTCCGCCGCAGTGGTCAATTTCATCGCCTTGCTCGGCTGGTCGCCCAAGTCCGCTGAGGAAATCTTTTCCCTCGACCAACTCGCCGAACGCTTCTCCCTCGAAGCCGTCAACCGCGCCCCCGCCCGCTTCGATCTGGAAAAATGCCGCTGGGTCAACCAACAACACCTGACCCAATTGAGCGCGTCCACCTTCGCCCAACTCGCGGCACCCTTTGTCCAACAGGCCGGCCTGCCAGTGCCGGAAAATTTCGTGGCGGTCGCCACCGCCGTCAAGGACAAGGTCCGCTTGCTGAGCGAAGTGCCGGAGGCAACCGCGTTCATTTTGTTAGATAAACTCGAGTTCGATGCCGAGGTGGTTGCCAAGGTCCGCGCCAATGCCGCCGCCGCCGGCTTGCTCGACCAGCTCGCGCTGGCGTTTGCGCACATCGGTGAGTGGTCGGGCCATGCCGCCAAGGCTGCCCTGCACGAGGTGGCGCTTGGCGCCGGAGTCAAGCCCGGCCAATTGATGTTTCCGTTGCGCGCGGCACTTTCCGGCCGCGCCCACGGCCCCGACCTCGGAGACCTTCTCGATTTGTTAGGCAGTGCGCGCACCATCGCCCGCGTCCGCGCCTTTGCCAGCATGTTAGCTGCCCCCTGACAACGCCTGCAGCCAAAAACACTAAATCTTAAATCCTAAATTCTAAACAAATCAAAGACATGCGCTATCCAACATCACCTCTTCATCTTTCTCTGCGTTGCTAATTTAGTGCTTAATATTTAGTATTTTTCTTCCCCCCATGTCCGAAGTCTACACACTGGATGATCTTACCTCGCGGGAGTTGCTCGATGCGGGGCACGCCAAGCCGGCGCGGTTGGCGGTGATCGGTTCGCCGATTGCGCACTCGGCATCGCCGCGCATGCAACAGGCGGCCTTGGACGCGGCGGGGATTGAGGCGCGCTATGTGGCCCTTGAGGTGGCGCCCGGCAGGGTGGGGGAGGCGTTGGCGCGGATGCGTGCGCTGGGGTTTATCGGCTGCAATGTGACGGTGCCGCATAAGTTGGATGCGTTGGCTGCTTGTGAGCGGGTGGATGAAGGGGCACGGACCCTCGGCGCGGTCAATACCGTGTGCTTTGCCGCCGGGGCGACGCATGGCTTCAACACCGATGGTCCCGGCTTCGTCAGTGCCATCGTCGAGGAGTTCGCAGTGGCGCTTGCCGACCTCTCGGTGGTCATTCTCGGGGCCGGTGGTGGCGCGGGTCAGGCGCTGGCAACCCAGTGCGCCATGGTGGGAGTGCGGCATCTGGTGCTGGTCAACCGGACGATAGCCAAACTCGGGCCGTTGGCGGCACGCTTGCAGCAACTGGCACCGGCTTGTGAGATCATGGCGTTGGCGTTGGATGATCCCGCTCTAACGGAGTCTTGCCGCGCTGGTGATTTGATCGTCAATGCCTCCGCCGTCGGCCTGCATCCCGGCGCGGCTTCGATCTTGCCGGAGGCTTGCCTGAGGGCGGAACACCTGGTGTATGACTGCATCTATCAACCGCCGGTCACGCATTTGTTAGAAATGGCGGCGGCGCTGGGTTGCCGCCGTGCCAACGGCCGTTCCATGCTCATCCACCAAGGGGCGCTGGCCTTCCAACAGTGGTTTCCGCACACCGCGCCGCTGGCCGTCATGCGCGCCGCGCTGGGTTGACTGGGTTAATGGCTTGGCGGCGGTTTGGGTGTATCCTGCGTGGGGGCCGGCTCCAACGGTTGGACGCCGGGGTCATCGATAGCCAGCCAGTGACAGGCAATGACTTTGACCAGCTCGAATTTTTGGCTGGATTCGGCTTCCGCAGCCGAGCGGCGGATTTTCACCCGGACGCGGATCATGCCCTGTGCTTCCATGCTGGCAAGCTTGGAGCCATACAGGCCTTCGCCTGCGGCATGCTGCTTGAATGCCGCGGCGAGCAGTCGGCCATCGGTGCTGTCGCGCCGGACCAGGAACTCGGGCGCATGCGAATCGATTTGATCCGGATAGCCAAAGCGCGGCGCATAGAAGGCGAGACTCATGTGAGGGGACTCGTTGCGTTCTTGCGCGAGGCGCTCGCGGACTAACAGCCGCAACTCCACCTCTTGCGGGCCGTCTCCGGCGATAAAGAGCGACCACGGGTAATCGCCGTAGCGGGCAAAGTGATCCCAATCCAAATGCCATTCACCATCTTGTTGGATAAAAACGCTGTCGAACGTGCGTCCATCCGTCGTGTGCCAGCGGCTTTCCAAGGCTTGGCCTGTGGGCAAATCCAGCAAGGTGTTCACGGTGTTGGTGACCTTTTTCGGGTCGATCCGGGTCAATGAATTGAGGCTGTAAAACCGGGCCATGCGACCCGCAGTGGCCACCGAATTGAGCACGAATTGGTTGCGTTCTTCGGGGGTATTGGCGCTGAGAAAGCCGCTCAGGACGTTGCAACACGGGATCATCGCCTGCCGCAGCTTGACCACGGATTCATCGCCGGTGGAGCCTTTCACTGAATCGATGCTCGAGACTTTTCCGGCATTGTGCCTCACGTCTTCGGGCCAGATCCAGCGGATGGCCAGTGCGAGCAACACCGTCGTCACCAGCCATCCCAGCACGAGTTTGGCCATCAGGCGATTGGGCTTCGGCCGCTGGGCGGACTTTTTGTTGCGCTCGCGGGCGGCGTTGGAGCCGGTGGGCAAGGCGGTTGCGGGC
>JBAXPF010000462.1:0-2940 GCA_037132955.1 Verrucomicrobiota bacterium
GATTTAGATATACAAACCCGCTCCGCAGTCACCCACTAAAAGTTCAGGAGCGCCAGATTTTCCCTTGGCCGGTGGGCAGGTCGTAGAAGATCGTGGCATTCGTGTTGCCCGGGTTGTGGGTCACGACGGGGGGCCACGGCGGCTGGAGGGCCCACCTCGGGCACATCGTCCGGCAGCGCGCCGAGCTTCACCGGCGGGCTACCCTCGGTAAGTTTCCACACTTGCCGGTTCCGATAGCCCCAGATGCCGCCGGCCCCATGGGCTCCGGTGATGCGCTGGAACGACTGTTGTGCCAGCGGGCAAAACCGGCCGTCGCGGAAGACCCCCACCCAATCCCCTTGGGCAAACCAAAGTTGCCCCGTCCCATAGGAAGCCGTCGGGCGTTTGCTCCATGCCCACCACCGTGTTGTCCGGCAAACCCTCGTCGGACTGCCAGGTGCGCACGACCCACGGTGGCGTCGCCGCGGCGAGCGGCAAACCCATGGCCAGCAAACCGACAAGCCAAAGCACCGGGAGGCGACCATGAATAGGACAGCTCACGGCGGCAAGCTACGCCAAAAATTCCGCAGACCGCAACATGATTGCCACGCCATACCCCAGGCCGCAGCCTTGAAATACAAGC
The DNA here is from genome assembly GCA_037132955.1 of Verrucomicrobiota bacterium. Taxonomy (GTDB): domain Bacteria; phylum Verrucomicrobiota; class Verrucomicrobiia; order Verrucomicrobiales; family Akkermansiaceae; genus Luteolibacter. The sequence continues at coordinate 623 of JBAXPF010000462.1, forward strand.
CCATACCCGCAGAAGCGGTCCATCCTGGCAAGTTGGATTCCCTCTTTGATGCATAATCCCGGAGGGATTGCAGAGGGTAGCCCGGTGTCGAGGCCGCAACGCGCGCGGCAGCATCAAGGAGCGGCGATTTGCCTGAAGAATTCCCCAAATACGGTAGCGGCGGTCTGTGACCGCCGTTGGCAATGGCGTGGGCGCACTGTGGCGGCGGATTGCATCCGCCATGCCGTATGTCATGAGACTGACCTTGAATGCGTTGAACTCATCGGGTTAGAGTGGCATGGCGGATGCAATCCGCCGCCACCTGCCCACACTCCTTAAATAAGCGCGAGCCCCCCGGTCCGCACTGGCAACCCCGCTATTCCGGAAGTAAAACCAATAACTTCCAGGAAAGATGTCGGGTTGGAGATTGTCGGTTACAGGTTATTGGTGGAGCTTGCGGGTTTCCCGCCGCAGTGTGCGCTTGTCCATCAACTTCCCATAACCGACCCCCTCTTGAGCTTACGGCTGGACGGCCTTGGCGCGGATAAAGCCCTTGTCGCCGAGGCCGTTGAAGGCGGAGAAGGTGCAGTATTCCCACTCCGTTGCCGTTAGATCTGGCAGGCCGACGCTGCCCGCCGGCGGGAGATCCGACTTGCCGATGAAGGTAACCGCGCTGTTCCAATTGCTCAGGTCGAGACTGCCTTCAATGGTGTAGGTCACCCCGTCGATGGTGGCGGTCTGGGTGTTACCACTGGCGGTGAAGGCGATGGTGGTGGAGCGCCGCACGGCACAGGTGTAGGTGAGTTCCATGAGGGTATCGGCGTTGTTGTCCTTGAGTGTGGTGAAGAACAAGCCGCGCTTGGTCGGATCGTTAGGATCGCCATCGAAGGCAAACTCAGCGAGGTTGGTGACCCCGTCGTTGTCGGAATCCAAGCCGGGGTTGGCCACCGCGGCGGTGATATTGACGAAGCTGTCCAAACCACCGGCATAGTCACTGGCCAGATTGCCGCCACCATCGGGCGCATTGTAATTGATGATCCACTTGTTGAGCCCCGTGGTGAATGCCGAGTTATTGGCCAGGGTGGTGCCCAAGGTAAACAAGCCGCCGTTCCACGTGCCGGTGTAGTTGATCAACGAGAAGGTGGTCCCCGCCGCAAACGCGGCTGGCGTCAGGGCGATGTCGCTCAAGGTCAGAGTCACCACGCTGGACAGATCCAAATTGCCAACCACCTTCTGGAGGTCGGCCCCGACGGTGTGCGCCGCGCTGGAACTTTCTTGATAGGCAAAGGCCGAACCGCTGTTGAGGCTCAACGCCCCGGAGGCCAGGCTCTCAATCACCGAGCCGCCCGGGGAGAGGATGCCGGTGACATTGACCGCGCCGGTGATCGAACCGCTGCCGCCGAGGGTGGCGGTGCCTACACTGGAGGTGACGGTGACCGCGCCGGGGATGCTGCTGTTGACCAGCAGGGTGCCGTTATCGACGGTGGTCAGGCCGCTGTAGTTGCTGGAGCCGGAGAGTTCCAGAATGCCACCGCCGCTCTTGAGCAGGGTCATGCCGGTGCTGTTCTCATTGATCCCTCCGGAAACCGCCAACGTGCCACTACTCACCGCGACTTCCACATTGTTAGCCAGGCTGAGCGGCGCGCTGATCTGTTGCAGCGTGCCGGCCGAGCTGATCTTGGCCCCCGCACCCGCCAGGGTGATTACGTTAGACCCACTGCCCTGGGCCAGCGTGTAGCTGCCGTTGGTGTTGAAGACGAGCTGGTTGACGCTGGGTGCCGCGCTGTCAAGATAGACCGTCCCGGTGGTACCGGTGGCACCAAAGGTGGCGATGTCCACTCCGGTGAAGCCGACGTCAGTGCCCGGTGCCACATGCACGCTGGCGTTGGACGAGTCATTCCAGTTGGCGTCCGTGCCCCATGCGATGCCTGACGTGCCGCGCCAGATCATGTCGCCGGAATAGACCTGGCCGGTGATGGCGATCGACGGCGTGCTCAGACTTGCACTGTTGCCGCTAAGGCTCGAATCATCGGCAAACGTATAGGTGATGTTCTGGTCGAGCAGGGTGCCGCCGGCTATGCCGCTGGCCAGGCTCGCACTCAGCGGAGTGGCGCTGCCGTTTGCCTGCAACCCGGTGATGGTGGTCAGCGAGACGTTGTTAGTGCCGGTGCCGGCACCCTTCAGATCGACGCGGTTGTCGCCGCTTATACCGTTGGCAACACTGATGTTGTTAGAACTGCCGAGCGGCCCGCTGTAGTTGGCGTGAATATTGCCCAACGCCAAGGTCGCCAAGGTAAAGCCCGGGCTGGCATGGTCGTAGACATTGACGCTGTAGGGCA
>JBAXPF010000463.1:0-2927 GCA_037132955.1 Verrucomicrobiota bacterium
GCCTCGCCTTGCGGCGGCCTTGGGTCGTGAAAGGTGACCTCCCCGTGATAGACGCCGAGTGGTGCATTCGCGGGGATTTGCACGCTGGCCCAAATCGGAACCACGGCACCTACCGGGTTGAGCCCTGAGCCCGCTGACTCCGGCGCCACGATTCTTGCTACCGCCCCTGGCAGGGATTTAAACGCGACATCACAAGCAATCTTCGGCGTTTTCGCCCCCGGCACCAAGCCCACCTGAAACACATAGAACTCGCCCGGTCGAGCGACACCGCAGAACTGTTGGAATTGCCTGGCTCCTTCGTCGAACCAATGGGCGGGGATGATGGCATTGCGGATGGCGAGTTGGCGGTCCTCGCCGAACAACCAGAACGGGGCCGGGTGCTGTTGCTTGAAGGCATCTAGCACCTCTGGCTTGACCGCCGTTTCCATCTTGGTCATGGCCGCGGCCGAGTCGAGCCGGGTGGTGACGGCGGTCGGCAGGCTGGCACCCGGGTCGGGGGCCGCCGCCGCGAGCATCGGTGCCGTGGAGGCAATCAGCGCGGGCATGAGCAAATGGCGGAGAGGTGACATGGATGGGATGCGGCCGGGTTGGCGGCGGTGTGCGATTATGGATACTTGTCATGCAGGCGCTGCCAATAGTCCTTCCAATATCCGTCGTAGTAATCCTGGGCCGCCAGGTCGATGTGTTCGAGTTTGGCAACCGTGGGGGCGGTGGCCGGATCGTAACCCGCGAGGTGCTCGCTGCCCGCGCGGAGGCGCGGTGAGACGAAACGCCAGGGGCTTTCGCCCAGCACATCCGCAATGAGTTTGGCCAACTCCGGATCGTAGGCCTTTAACTGGTCGCGGGCGTGAATGTGGTTGTGATCGTGGTCCATGGTGCGGCAAGTGTCGTACCATGCCTGCACCCCTTCCGCCCAGTACTCCGCTGAATTGAGTGCCCAGTAGGTCGGCTTCCGCCCGCCAAACACGATGAGCACCTTGTCATCCCGTGTGACCTTCACATCCGTCCGGCCGGGCTTGCCATTGACGAGAATGTCGCCGCCGTCCAGGCATTGCGTTAGGAAGGCGGGAGGTTGCGCGGGGAATGCCTTGACCAGCGAGTCGAGCAAACTAACCGGTTCCACGCTGGTCACCCGTCGGAACTTCTGTGCGGCATAGCCGTCGTTGTAGAGGTCCTTGTCCTTGGCATGTTGGAACGCGGCGTTGAGGCGTTCGTGGAGTGTTTTGTCGAAGCCGACGCCATCAATCACGTGACCGAATTCATGAATGAGGATGCTTTCCTGATCCATGCCCCCCTGATACTCCATGACGTCCTCCTCGGCGAACAGGAAGGTGGGGCGATCCTCTTTGGTGGTGAGCTGGCCCCGGTTGCGCCAATTGTAGAAGTCGCGCTCCTTGCCGGTCTTGTCGGTGGCAAACTGAGGCAGGTCGGAGACCCATTCGGCGTGGCCGACGAGCACGCACAACACCTTTTTGTCGCGGATGCGTTGCGCGACCGCTGGTGTGAGCTGGCCCATGACCTTGTCCAACAGATAGGCAGCCTCCAGGTGGGCGACGGCGGGGACTTTCTCCGAGGTGGCGATGAGGATATTCTGAACCAAGGTGCACTTCTGGTAGAAACCCGCGGCAAGTTTGTACTCCGCGGCTTGTTCAGCGCTCACGGGTTTGACCTGGTATGCGGCGTCGGCCGCACGCACGTCCGCGCCGGCTATCATCATCCAAACGGTGAGCAGACCGAGCGCGGGAATTCGGGTGGCTTTGAGGTATCGCATGACATTGAATCGGTTGGCGCAATCACGGCACGAGCAACAGATAGATCAGATAGCACAGCAGGGAACCGCTGATGGCGACCGCCAGGCCGGTCCCCCGGCGCCGCCGGAAGAAACACAGCAACACCAGCCCGCTGAGTGAAATAAGGGACATCATCAGCGCCGATGCATCAATTAAGAGCGACCAAGCGTGACCGCTGTCGCGGCCCTTGTGGAGGTCATTGAGGATGGCCACCCCGCCGAGGCGACTTTCGTTCAGAACATAATCGCCAGTGGTTCGATCGAGGGAGATATCCGCCGCGTAACCCGGCCCCTTGAAGGAGATGGTGCATTGGGCCTCGTCGATGATGAATTCGCCGAGCGCGCCCTGGATGCCATGTTCCCGCCGCAACCCCTCGACGATCTCGAGTTTGGCCACTGCCGCATCCGGCGGCTTGACCCAGGTGGCTTCGAGGTGTCCCTTGCAGTGGCGGTTGGAGGAATGGCCGGCTGTGAACCATTCGGCATGGTTGAGGGTCAGCCCGGTCACGGCGAAGAACAACAGGATGGTGAAGCTGGCCATCGACAGATAGATATGCAGCCTGCGGAACCACACCACCGCCAAGCGCCGCCATGAGCCATCAGCGTGGACTTGCTGAGCTGCGGGTGCCGCCTTACTTTCCATCGCCTTTGTGGTGGTAATCGAGTGCTGCCGCGGCAATCTCGACGTTGCCCTTCAATTCAATTTTGACCGCAGTTCCGTTGCAATCCAGGTCCTGTCGGATAATCTGATAGGTCCCGTGTTCGCGGGCGGCCTCGAGGCACACGCTGTATTTGCCGGATTTGACGGGCTTTCCGGAGTTGTCCTTGCCGTCCCACTTGAGGGCATATTTGCCGGCGGGCCGGGTGGCGCTCGACACCGACGGGGTGAGTGCAGTGGATTCCGCCAAGGCCCGCAATTGGTCGGCGTGATGCCAGCCCTTGAGATCCTCCAGCCAGCGTCCGCCATTGGACCACAGTGCCAGCGTGCGCACCGGATACTTTTCCGTGTCTTCAATCCACACCGCCACATAGGGCCGCATTGCGTGGCGACCTTCGAAGCGGCTCAATTCAAGCTGCACCACCAACTCACACGTCTCGTCCCACAGCGCTTGGGGTGCGGTGGGTGCGGTGGGTGCGG
>JBAXPF010000464.1:0-2902 GCA_037132955.1 Verrucomicrobiota bacterium
TGGCCAGTTGGTCGATGGGCGTGGCGACCACCGCATGATCCCGTTTGGACTCCGGCGTGGATTGGTCGAGGGTTCGCATGGCCGCCCAGGTGCGTGGCGGCCGTGCGTTCTCGTGGTCTCGGCGATACTGATAGGATTCTTCCGCGCGCCGCTCCCAACTCCGGTCCTGGCGATGCTCCCAGCGTTGGTGGGAATAGAGCGGATCATAGCCGAAGCGATTGGAACGGTAGGCAGAGGCTGCATAAAACCCGCCTTGGGCGTAACCCGGCGCATAGTAATCTCCGAAGTAATAGTGGTGGTAGTGCGGGCGCAGGAAGAGTTGCTCGGCGAAGAGGGCCAGATTGATCGCAAGGGAAGGTGAGTAGGAAAAACCTGAGCGCCCATACACCCCGGACTCAAAATAGACCGGCGCAAACACGACGCCGCGCCGGGCCACCGAGTGGTCCCAATAGCCATCGACAAAAATATATCCACGCGGTGTCCACACGTAGTGAGCCGGCATCCACGCCCAATCGGCGCGGCCTTGTGTCCAACAGCCGGGCCGCCAGGCGTATCGCGTGTCGCGCCAGACCCAACACCCCGGCGACCATCCGTAGTCGCGCGACGGAGCTTCGATGTTAGGCCCGCTTTCCACTGTCGGCGGCGGTGCCGGCAGGTAGGTTGTCTCCTGAGCGGTGGCGTCGGCCCAATAGCCGGAGGTCCACTGGAAGCCTTGGGGGGTCTGCCCCCAATAGCCGGCGATCCACTGGCGTCCGGGCGGCAGTGCACGCCAGATTCCGCTGATCCACAGGAAATCGCTCCGCTCGTCATCCCATGCCCAGTAGCCTGGGATCCAAGCGACGTTGTTGCCCTCCGGGCGCTCTGCGGGCGGGATTTCTTCGATCGCCTCGGGCGCAGCCTTTGGCACCACGACTCCCGGTTCCGGGTTGAAGGTGACGATACCGGCAAATGCCTCGTGCACCGGTCCGCGGGTCAGCACTTGGGCCCCTTGCTCATCGGCGGGCGCTTGTTGGGCGCGGCAGATGGCCGGTTGCCAGGTGATGGCGATGAGACCGACGACCCCTGCCGCCAGCCAGGTTTTGGATGCACGATGCATGGCACCTGCCCCGTGCGGTTGGACGTGTAACTTCTGCTGCTGGCAGTCCGCCGCAACCGCGGTGGCGGACAAGGGAGTGGGAAGCAATGGTTGAGTTTGCATGACGTTGGGCGGAGCCTACTCCATGTGTGGCGGTTTGCAATCGGTTTTGGGCCGCCGCCACAAGAAATTTGTTGGGGTGTGGTCCTGAAAACCTTGCCCTTGGATAGAACCTGCGTCGCCGGGCCGGGGGGCCGGTCAGGGTTTTGCCGGAACAAACGTCAAGCCCCCGCCGTTGATGCAGTAGCGCTGATCCGTGGGTGTCTTGAATCCCTCGCCTTCAAACACATGCCCGAGGTGGCCGCCACAAATCGCACACAGCACCTCGGTGCGCGTGCGGCCCATGCTGGCGTCCTGTCTGAAGCGCACATTCTGTGCTTTGGCCGGATCGTAAAACGACGGCCAGCCACAGCCGGAATCAAACTTTTGTTCCGAGGCAAACAACAATGCCCCGCATCCGGCGCAGTGATATGTTCCTTGCCCATGTTTCTTGAATTCCTCGTAAGCCGTGCCATGAGCCGCTTCGGTGCCCGCCTCGCGCAGGATGCGATACTGTTCGGGCGTGAGTTGTTTTTTCCACTCGGCGTCGGTCTTGACCACTGGCGTTGTGGGTTCGGTGGGAGGAGTTTCCATGGCGTGTTTTTTTGAATGCCTCGCACAACAGGTCAACAGCAACAGGGGCAGGGCCAGCGCGGCGAGAGTCCGTGATGCGTTCATGCGCGCACTCTCCGTGGGCTCGCCGATAAATCAAGCATCCTTGGATGATTTTTCCCGCCGCCGGGCCGTTGCTCAGCCCACCAACTGCTCGATGAACATGGCCTTCATGTAATCCCGGTTCATGCGGGCGATGTGCTCGACACTGATTTCCTTCGGACAGGCGGCTTCGCACTCGTATTGGTTGGTGCAGTTGCCAAAGCCTTCGGCGTCCATCTGGCTGACCATGGCCAGCACGCGTTTGTGGCGTTCCGGCTGACCCTGCGGCAAGTGCCCGAGATGGGACACCTTGGCCGACACAAACAACATGGCCGAGGCATTCTTGCAGGCTGCCACACAGGCACCGCAGCCAATGCATGCCGCCGCATCAAACGCTGCATCGGCATCCACCTTGGACACTGCGATGGCATTGGCATCCACCGGCGAACCGGTGCGCACGTCCACATAGCCACCCGCCGCCATCATGCGATCAAAGGCACTGCGGTCCACGATCAAATCCCGGATGACTGGAAACGGATTGGCGCGGAACGGCTCGATCCAGATGGTGTCGCCGTCGGCGAACTTGCGCATATGAACCTGGCAGGTGGTGATGCCGCGCTCCTTGCCATGGGGAATGCCATTGATGGTGAGTGAGCAGGTGCCGCAGATGCCCTCACGACAATCATGGTCGAAGTGGATTGGCTCATCCCCTTTTTCGATGAGCCCCTCGTTGACGATGTCGAGCATTTCGAGGAAAGAGGCCTCCCCGGGAATATTTTTGGCATCATAGGTGACAATGCGGCCTTGGGCCTGCGGGCTGGGCTGGCGCCAAACTTTGAGCGTGAGATTCATGGTCTTTCGATGAGGTTGCGGGAGAGGGGTTGATCGGCACCGGCAAGGCACGCGCCGCCAGACCGGTCCGCCCGGTCAGAATAGGCAGCATGGCCCGGCGTGCGAGGAGAAAATCAAGAATCCCCTCACATCGCAAAATCCGCGCATCCTTTGCAGAACGAAGCGCATTCCCATCGTGGGGCTCCCCGCATGCCCGGTATTTCCCGATGGGGTATCAATGGG
>JBAXPF010000465.1:0-2897 GCA_037132955.1 Verrucomicrobiota bacterium
CGGCCAAGCCGAGCACGTTGACCCGCCGATACTAAGACCGGCACCCACCTCCACCACGGAGCACCCTGGCGCTGGCCCGCGGAGATTTTTCACGGAATCGCGTAACAAATCCGGCGGATTGCTTCTGAGAGGAATATGGACACAATGCCCGGCACCGAGCCGATGGATCAGCCGCCCCTCACCCCGCTAGCCGGACTCAATCCCGCAGACCTGCTCCAGCAGGGGCTGGTTGACGACACCTTGGTGGGTGATTCGCCGGTGGCTTTTGAGCTGCCGGCGGCCGACGATCTGGCGGCGCGGTTCCCGCAGTTTGAAATCCTCGGGCTCATCGGCCAGGGCGGCATGGGCGCGGTTTACAAAGTCCGGCAGCAGCAACTCGACCGGATCGTCGCCCTCAAAATCCTGCCCCCAACCATCGGCCAGACCGCCGAATTCTCCAACCGCTTCACCCGCGAGGCCAAGGCGTTGGCCAAGTTGAACCACCCCGGAATTGTCACCCTCCATGAATTCGGCCAGGCCGACGGCCTGTATTTCATTGTGATGGAGTTTGTCGATGGGGTGAACCTGCGCCAACTCATGGCCACCGATCGGATCGCCCCCCGCCAAGCCCTGGCCATCGTCCCGCAGATTTGCGACGCCCTGCAGTTCGCCCACGACCACGGCATCGTCCACCGCGACATCAAACCGGAAAACATCTTGTTAGACCGGTTGGGCCGGGTCAAAGTCGCGGATTTCGGCATTGCCAAACTGGTTGGGGCGGCGGATGACGAGGAGGCCCAGAGATGGCCGCAGACCGACGCCACCGTGGCCGGCAAAATCATGGGCACGCCGCACTACATGGCCCCGGAACAACTCGAGCACCCGTCCGAGGTCGATCATCGCGCCGACATCTACGCGCTGGGGGTGGTTTTCTATCAGATGCTCACCGGCGAACTGCCCGGCAAGGACTTGCAGGCCCCGTCGCGCAAGGTCCAAATCGACGTGCGGCTCGATGAAATCGTGTTGCGCGCGATGGCCAAAGATCCAGAGCTGCGCTACCAGCAGGCCAGCGTGATGAGGACGCGCGTCGAGGGCCTGGAGCAGGGCGCGCCCCCGCCCGCGCTGCCGCCCGCGGCGTATGCCGGTTTCTGGCGGCGCGTTCTCGCCTGTGTCATCGATTACAACCTGGTGGCCATCGCCCTGTTTCCCTGCGTCCTGGTGCTGGCCACGATGGTGCCGTCATCGGTGGTGGTGAGCGTGCCGTTCGGGCTGTTCACCACCGAGAAAACCGTCGAGACGAAACCCTCGCAACGCAAGAATGCCGATGGCTCCATCACGGCGCTCGAAGAGCGGATCGTGGAAGTGACCGCCCTGGGAAAATGGCTCTACCTCTATCGGGAAAAAATCGAACACAGCGCGGGCAAAGAGGACAAATCCAGGCAGCTCATCGATCCGGCATCGCGGCAGGAGATCCATACCATGACCTCCGAAACCCTCGTGCTGTGGGTATTGATGATCTACTGGATCCTGATGGAAAGCAGTGTCTATCAAGCGTCGATCGGCAAGATGTGGGTTGGGATCCGGGTGGGCGACCGATCAGGCGGGCGCATCAGTCTGGCCCGCGCGGCCGGGCGCAACGCCGCCAAGGTGATCTCGGCGGCCACCCTCATGATCGGGTTCATGATGGCCGGCTGGACCCGCAACAAACAGGCGCTGCACGACATCTGGCCGGATTGCTATCTAACAAAGTCCGCCGCGCGGGCGGATGGCGCGGGCGCGGTGACCAACCGCTCGGTGGGCACGCAGATCGCCCTCGGCTGCGGCGTGCTGGTGCTGGTTGGCATCGTGGTGATGGCGGCGCTGAGCGCTGTGTTTTATTTTAGGACGAGGGCGCAGGAAGCGCAGCAAGCGAAGCAGACCAAGGCGCAGGCCCCACCACCCGCCGCGCATCTGGCAGACCAAGGTGCTGCTGCGGCCGCCAGCCCGGTCCAGGTCTTCACGCTCGAGCGCGGCGGGGCGCTGGGCGGGGTGGATCTGGACACCGGCACCTTCGTCAGCTACGAGCCGACAGGAGGATTACTGGAGCCAGAGGGTGCCGCGCGCTGGCGGGAGGACAACGGGATTGATCTGGTGCTGGATCTCAATTCCCACATGCCCGGCGTGCTGGTGACCGGCACGCAGGTGACGGATGTGCCCAGCGAATGGTGGGACGAGATTCCCGCGGCGGAAACGCTCGAAGCGCTGCTGCCGCCGCAGAATCACCAATCCTTGTTCGATGAGCGCATGTCATTCCTCTGTGCCGCCGGGCCATCCGCCGGCACCAAAACCCACGTGTACCGGACCCCGGCAGGCAGCGCGGGCATCCTCCGGCTGGATCGGAGCTACTCGTCCGGCGGGGTGCGCGTCCAGTGGCGGATGATTGTGGCCCGGAAGGCCTCCGCTCAGGGCGGGCTGCCAGATGAGGTTCCGCAGCTCCGTCGCCTCGCGTGGCAGGATCAGGTCAACGCCGGGCTAGGCAAGGCCTGGCTGCCCTCGGGTGAGGACGATCCATCTGATATTGGGATGCCCGCCCGGGCGGGCGTGGATATTTCACAACTGCCGGCAGCCAAGGAGAATCCACGCTTCCTCTGTCTTTGGTTTACACATCCGTTGTTTGATGCGTTGAGCGTGGCCGAGATTTCCTTGTTGGCTGCCGACGGCAAAGCGTCCTTGGATATCCCATCAGGAGAGCTAGCCATCGGGCGCATGCCGGCGTGGCAGGGAGCATCCAATGTCGGTTGGATCACCGCCACGCTCTGCGCCGGGACAATGAACCATATTCCGCCACGGGCCACGGTGATCCTGCGCTACAGCGTAGGCGCCTGGCAGTTTTGGGATGATATCGCTCCTGATTTCTGCGGGACCCAGGCTTTGGGCAA
>JBAXPF010000466.1:0-2877 GCA_037132955.1 Verrucomicrobiota bacterium
AATTCCAGTAACGCACCAATGCCCATGAAATCAACGATTGCCGCAAGAACCACCATAGATGGAGCCGTTCTCCGTAAGGTCCGGTTGGTGCAGGTTGACGGTGCCATTACCGGTTCTAGCAATTTTCAAAACGCCGCTTGAAGGACGGGTGATGGAAGTGCAAACCGCAGCCATCTTGTCCCTACCGGACGCCTCGGAGAGGCGTCCCTGCCATTCGCCACCGATGCGCAAGGCATGCGCATGCGGGACACAAATACCCCATCCTTCTTTCAGCGCGCCGGTTTGGACGCGGCCACCCACGGGCGGATTTCCACGGTCACCGGGGTGCCAATGGCAGGGATCCGCTTGGTCAAGGCAAACCAATCCCCGTAGTTATCCCCCTGCTTGTTGCTCGTGCCGGCGTAATTGAAGATCGATACTTCATTGGTCAGGATGGCGACGATGTCGCCGGTCATTTCAGCGACAAAGCGGCCTTGATCGACGAGCGAGCCGCCATAGACCCACGGGCCGGCCGGCATCGGCTTGTCGTTCTTGGTGTTGGTGACCATCTCGTTGACGGTGGCGGAATGCTCGGCGGCATCGTCCTTCCACAGCATCCGGATCTCGACGCGGGCGGCGGCTTTGGTCTTGGCGTCAACCGTCGGGAACAAACCGGTGGGGTGCCCCTCGTCGCGCAGCGGAAAAAGTTCGGGCGAACTTTGGTAACGCAACAGCTTGAGGGCTATGTTGAGGTGGGTCGGATTGATGGCCGTGCGCAGCAGCGATTCGTGCACCTTGCCCTTGTCGTGGACCACCACATATTCTAACAACCCCTCGCGCTGGTTGAGCGTCGCCGGAAAACGGATGACACGCGTGGCTTTGTCGAACTCAACCTCCCCGACCTTGAAACGGTTCTCGTCGAGTTGCACAAACGCGGGAGCGGCGGGAGCGGGCGCGCTGCCAGCGGCGGGTGGCTGACCAGCGGCAGGTGCGGCAGGTGCGGCATCCGGCGGACTCACCGGTTCGGCGGCAGCCAGCGGCAGAGCGAGACAGAGGATAAGGCAACGCAGGAGAAGGGTCATCGGCGGGGATCGTCGGCTGGCTGTGGGCAAATGTCAAAACCATCTGTTGCGATAGCCGCAACATCAGAGGTTTGGCTGCGCCCGCAAAAATTTCCAGACACCCAAGCACCGGACGCGTGACAATCCCAAGGAGGGGCGATCTCCGAATCGCCCTCGTCCATGAAGGCCAATGGGAAGCAGTTTTCATACCCTCATTGGCTGACCATGTGCAACGGCGATTCGGAGATCGCCCCTCCTTGGATAAGCCCCGTCTGTTTTCGGGGCCACAAGTGTGGTCCAAAAATTTTTGTCATGCACTCTCAACACACAACCCGCCTGCCGGCATGCGACAGGCGGGTTGTGGAATGATAATTTCCAGCAGGACTTACTTGGTAGTTTCGTCCAGCGCGGCGGGCAGCGGGACAATGGCGGACTGCACGCCCATTTTGGCGAGCAGGCCGTAAACCACGGCACCCACGAGGAAGGCGGCCACCGGTGCGGCCGGCACCGGATAGATCTTGAGGACCGGCATCACGCCCACGATGGCGCCCAGCAGCCAGGAAATCCAGCCGGCGGGATTGAAGCCGGCGCGCGGACCGCTCCACTTGCCGCCGTTGAAGAGGTATTCGACCAGCATCGCGCCACAGATTGGTCCGAAGGAGGCACCGATGATAACGAAGACGATGATCGCCTTGCCCGCCAGACCGGTGACGGCCAACAGGATGGCGACGGCCGTGCCGATGCCCACGGAGACGAAGGGATTGACGTTAGGCAGGGTGGTCTTGAAGCTGTTGGCGGCAATGAACGAGGAGAAACAGGCCGGCGGGAACGCCGCCAAGGCCAGCAGGAACATGATCAAACCTTTGCTCGATCCCATAATCGCCTCAATCATCGTCGTTGTCTGTAGCCACTTTTCCCCAGCTTTGTCGATTTCGTCGACAGTAACTTTCTCTTTAAGCGCATTAATTTTCTCTGGAGACAGCGGACTACCGCTCTTTGTTGCTAAATCTGTTGCTTCCGCAACCTGCCTGTCAACGGCTTTGACGATGGCAGCACTTGAAATCTTGGCCGCCTTTTCGCTCAAATCCTTAGATCCGTAGGTGCCAGCCACGATGAGCATCGAAATACCCGCCGTAACGATGATCGCCAACAGGATTCCCACCAGACCACCCTTGCTGACGTCACCCTTATTGCGCCCACTGCCGGCAATATCCACCCCCGCCGCACCGGCCGTGGCGAAGAATCCGACCACAAAAGTCAGCATGTACGCTAGGACCGCGAAGCTGCCCATCGCCGCCGGAGCCTTCGGGGCTGCCTTTGCGTGCTCCATAATGAATGTTTGCGGGTCAAAGGAACCGATACCGCCGGCCGTCTTAGCCAGCAGCAGGAGCAGAATGGCCAGCGGAATCAGCGGCAGGTAGGTGGCAACCTTGGCCACGTATTGGATGCCCTTGAGACCGACAATGGCGGCCAGCACACCCCACACGGCCATGATGACCTTGACGCCCACACTCGTGGCTTCAAGACCGAAGAACTCGCCCAATAACCTCGAGGAGAAATACACGTTGACGCTGACCCAGCCGAATTGCAGCACGCCCATCAAAAAGCCGGGCAGGAAAAAGCCGCCTTGCGCACCGAACAGGGAGGTCCCGATGATATAGAGCGGCAGACCGGTGCGCATGCCCAACATGCCGGGCACCATGTAGAACAGAACGTGGCACACCACGGCGGCGATGACCAAGCTCAGCAAGGCCCAGCCGATGCCGCATGAGAGCAGACCGCCCTGGTTGGGCGCGTTCACGGCGTCCTGCCAGAACACGAACCACAGGAAGATGCC
>JBAXPF010000467.1:0-2861 GCA_037132955.1 Verrucomicrobiota bacterium
ATCTGGAGAGCGCATATAGGGGATTTGCCTAGGCCATCGCCAGCCAAAATCACGATGTTTATGGATTTACAAAAGTGAGAATAATTGATAGTGAGGAGCGGATCGCAGCCACAACCGAAAGTCAGAAAGCGCAGGCGTTGATTGACCACTCGTGAATCCCGATAGAGTCCAAGGAAAATGAATGAAAGTTCCGACCATCGCAGTCCACGCATTCTTCTGGTCACCCCGGAAATCAGCTACCTTCCAGACGCAATGGGTGATGTGGCACCCTGTGTGGCGGCCAAGGCCGGCGGCCTTGCGGATGTATCGGCCGCGCTGATTTCCGCATTGGTATCCCAAGGGGCGGATATCCATGTGGCGCTGCCAAACTACCGCCGCATGTTCAACGGCAACATTTTCCATCTGCATGAAATTGAGTTGAGGAAATATCACGAAGTGCTGCCGCATGCGCGTATCCACTTGGCTGAGGACCGCATCTTCTATTATCGGGACCAAGTCTATAGCGGTTACCATGAAGAGGCCACGCGCATTGCCCTGGCGTTTCAGCGCGAGGTGATCAATCATATTATCCCGACCGTGCGCCCCGATTTGATCCATTGCAATGATTGGATGACGGGCTTGATTCCGGCGATGGCCCGGCGGCGTGGCATCAAGAGCCTGTTCACTATTCACAACATCCACACCCGCATGGTGCCGCTGATGCGGATCGAGGAAACCGGCATCGACGCGGCGGAGTTTTGGATGAATCTATTTTTCAGCGGGATGCCGTCGCATGGCTACGAACAGGCCCGCTCCGACTTATCGGTGGATCTGCTGACCTCAGGGATATTTTCCGCGCACTTTATCAACTCGGTGAGTCCGCGGTTTCTAGGTGAGATAGTGGCGGGCGACCATTCGCTGGTTCCGGACGCGGTGCGGGCCGAGATTCGCAGCAAGCACGCGGCTGGCTGCGCGTCGGGCATTCTTAACGCGCCGGATGTCACCTATGATCCGGCCACCGATCCGGCACTCGTGCGGACCTACGGCGCGGGTGACTTTCCCACTGGAAAGGCCGAGAATAAGCGGGCGCTGCAGCAGAGTATGGGATTGGTCGTGAATTCCGCGGCACCGATTTTTTTCTGGCCGTCGCGTTTGGATCCCATTCAGAAAGGGCCCCAATTGCTCACGGATATTCTTCATCGGACCGTCTCTGATTATTATGAGAGCGGGCTTCAAGTGCTGGTGGTAGCAGATGGCCCCCACCAAACATGGTTCCACCAAATCGTGCGCGATTTCGGCCTCCGCAACCGGGTGGCGGTGGTGGGATTCGACGAAAAGCTGTCGCGTCTGGCCTACGCTGGATCGGATTTCTTGTTGATGCCTTCCTTGTTCGAACCCTGTGGGCTACCCCAGATGGTAGCGCCCATCTACGGGACGCTTGCCGTCGCCCGTGCCACGGGCGGTCTGGCCGATACCGTGCATCCGCTCAATGTGACCGCTTCCACCGGCAATGGATTTTGTTTTGAAGACTATGACTCGAACGGCCTCCGCTGGGCGATCGACCAAGCCATGGAGTTTTATGCATTGCCTCGGAAAGTTCGTGAACGCGAGGTCCGCAGAATCATGCGTGAAAGCAAACTGGAGTTCTGCCATGACCAAGTGGCGCGCCGCTACATGGATCGCTATGAAGCGATGCTCGCCAGGCCGCTCGTGAATCATAAATTCCCGCGGAACCGTGCGCTAGCTGATGAAATCCCGGACTGGGACGGTGAAGGCGGGAGTTGAGCGCGGGTGCAACGTGGGGGGATGCACACCCTACTTGCCGATGCAAAAACGGCTGAAGATCACTCCTAACAAATCATCTGTGTCCACACGTCCGGGGATTTCGCCGAGGGCGTCGAGGGCATTGCGGAGGTCAATGGCGGCTAGGGCGGGGTCGTTGGCAGGGGTTGCAAGCACGTCCAGCGCGTCCAGCAAGGCACTGCGAGCGGCTAGCAGACTGGCTTGGTGGCGGGTGTTGATGGCGATGGCATGATCCCCCCAGTCCGCTTCGTTGAAGTGGAGGGCGTCGCGGATGGCACGGGTCAGGCTCTCGAAGCCCGTGCCGTCGGCACATGAAAGCCGGACGGCGGTGGTGTCGCGCCAAGAGGGATGCTCGCCGAGGTCGGTTTTGTTAAGGATGAGCAGGCGCTTGGCGCTGGTGGCGGGCAATGTGAGGGCGGTTGGGCACGGCAGGCTGGCGTCTACCACTTCAAGGAGCAGGTCGGCAGCTTCGATTTGGCGCTCGGTGCGCAGGATGCCAGCGGCTTCAATCGGGTCGCCCGCGCGGCGCACGCCGGCAGTATCCACGAGTCGGAGCGGGATGTCGTGGATGCTGACAATTTCTTCGAGGGTATCGCGGGTGGTGCCTGGCAACTCACTGACGATGGCCCGCTCAAAACCTAGCAGGTAATTGAGCAAGCTCGACTTGCCAACGTTGGGCGCGCCGAAAATCACGGTGCGGGCACCGTCGCGCAGGACCCGGCCTTGGTCAGCGGTGGCGAGGAGTGCTTCGAGGGTGGTGAGAACCGAGTGGATGCCGGCGTGCAGGATTGCGCCGGATTGGGGTTGGATGTCCTCTTCGGGAAAATCGATCCAGGCTTCGAGATGGGCGAGGGATTCGAGCACTTGATCGCGGGCTTCGGTGGTGCGGTGGCCGAGGCGGCCCTCGAGTTGGCTGCGGGCGGCACGCAGAGCCAAGCGGGTTTGGGCGGCGATCAGATCCATCACGCCTTCCGCCTGAGTCAGATCGAGTTTGCCATTGAAAAACGCGCGCTGGGTGAATTCACCGGGACAGGCAGGCACTGCCCCGCAGTCGAGCAGGCGTGCCAGCACCTCGCGGG
>JBAXPF010000468.1:0-2858 GCA_037132955.1 Verrucomicrobiota bacterium
CATGCAAACAAACCCATTATTTTGCGGTTGTCAACAACATAATGGCTGGCATTATAAATAGGCATTATAAATACTAGTGACCGGGGGTTACACTCACTGCGCAAAACTGCATATCTAACACCAAAAACAGCACCGAACAGCCGCTTGAAATCAGCCTCTGTCACCGGTCACTTCAAAATGCACCACCTGTGATCACTTCAAAGTGCACCACTTCGGATGGGGATTTGTTTGATGGGTATTGGGAGGGGTGGCAAGGTGAAAGTGGCGTTTGACCGTTGATTTCTTGGAGGCGTGGACAGAGCGCCCGGCGAGAATGGGCCTGCCCAAGCTCGTCGGAGCCGGGCGCGGCCGGATTGGCTTCAGACGCCGTGGTCATCTGGGTTGCGCCGTTTGCCAGAGGCTTTGGCGGCGGAGTCCACACCAGGCAGCTTGTCCGCGACACTGGCGGCCAGGCGGTGGCTGCGGCCGTTGATGGCAATGACCTCGGCGCGATGCAGTAAACGGTCGAGGATGGCTCCGGCTGCGGGGACGTCGCCTAACAGCTTGCCCCATTCATCCACCGGCCGGTTGGATGTCATGATGGTAGAGCGGATCTCATGGCGGCGCAGGATGATTTCCAACAGCAGTTCCCCGCTACGCGCCGGCAGGCTCTTGAGCCCCATGTCGTCGATGATGACCAGATCCGGCTTGAGGTAGCGGGCCAGCAGGCGGCTCTCCTCGGCACCACCCGGGCTGACCGTTAGATCGCGCACCAAATCGAAAATCGAGCGGTAATACACCGTGTGTCCGAGGCGGATGGCCTCGCGCCCCAACGCCTGGGCAAGGTGGCTTTTGCCGACTCCAGGCGGCCCCACCAGCAGCACGTCGCGCGCCTCGGCGACGAACCGGCAGGTCGCCAGTTGATAGACCCGGTCACGCGGAATGGACGGGTTGAAACTGAAATCAAAGCCGTCCAAACTGCGCGACTCACGGAAATCGGCGCTCTTGACCCGCCGGGCTACCGTGCGTCCCTCGCGCAGTGCAAGTTCGTCCTGGAAGAGCAGTTCAAGGAACTCGCCGTGGGCAAGACGGTTGGATGTCGCTTCCAGCAGGCGGGTTTCGAGAGATTCGGCCAGACCTCCAAGACGGAGTTTGCGGGCCTGGGTTTTGAGGGTGGTGAGTTGACTCATGATGCTTTGGATGTGGTTAGCAGTTCTGTTAGTGGTTCGGTTTCAGTTTGGAAAAAATCGCTGTCGGGGGCTTGGCTGCGGATAAAATCGGCATAGGCGGAGAGCGGACGGATGATCGGATCGTGCTCACGCAGCTCCATTTGCAACTGCCCGGGGGCATTGTCCCCGGCTTCAAGCAGGTGTTTGATTGCACGGAAGGCAGGCAGGTTCACTGCGGCCGCCATGGCCTTGCCGCAGGCGGCATCGATGTCGGCAGCGCGGCGTTTGTCTGCCAAGCTGCACAGTGCCATGATGCTCCTAAGCGCCTCGGCACCGCGGAGTTCGAGCGCCCGGTGCGCCCAGCGACCCGCCGCCTCGCCCAACGCCGCTGCCCGTGAGCGCCAGTAGTCGGCGTTTTGCTTGATGCTGCCGTGCAGTCCCCGCACGCCCAGGCAACGGCTGAACTTGCCCGGTTCCAACCGCGCATGGCAGCCAACCTGTTCCATGCGGTCATTGAGCAGGCGCACCATCCGCCCGTCCCAGCGCACCCACACCTGCCGCCCGATGAACTCCGGCGGGGCTTCGTAGTAGGCTTTGGCAACCTCCACGTAACTGTCCCGCTGCACCCTGCGGCGGCCCTCCTGGTAGCTTTCGTAAACCGACGCGGGCAACGGTCCGAGCGCCTTGCGCTCTTCCTCGAACATGGCGCCCACCTGCCGCCGGGTCGTGCCATGCACCCGCTTGTCGGCCACGTGCTCCTCCCAGTGCAGCAGATGGGCGTTCTGCTCGACGAGCGAGGCGAACGTGCGCCCCTTGAGCGCGTTGCCCTTGGCGTAGCCCACGCCGCGCTCCACCTTGCCCTTGTGCTGGGGCGTGTATGACCGGCAGGGCATCGGCGTCATGCCGTAATGCCGGCAAAAATCCGCCAGCTTCGGGTTGATCTGCGGGTCATACCAATCCGCCTTGATCACCGCCGCCTTGAGGTTGTCGAGATTGAGCAACTGGGGCACCCCGCCGAAATACCGCACGGCGTTCTCAAGCACCCGCAGGAATGTCTCGGTGTCCTGACGCGGGACCACCTCGCTGTATCCCTTGCGCGAGTAGCTCAAAACCGCCCGGAACAACCACGTCCGCCGGATCTTCCCGCCAGCCTCAACGATGGGCGCGCCAAGGCCGAAATCCACCTGTAGTTCCTCTCCCGGCTGGCACTCAACGCGCCAAACCCGCTGCGGATCGCTGGCCTTGAGCTTGCCCACGTAGCGCCGCACCGACGAATAGGAACCGCCAAATCCGTGCCCGGCCACCAGATCCTGATAGATGCGCTGGGCGGTCAACCCAAGTTCGAGCATCGGGTCGATGGTCTCGTGCAACCCGCCGCACAAACTGCGTGAGCCGGTGGTCACTTCGGTGGTGCACTTTGACTCGTCCGGAAGGGAGGAGCCGGTGGTCACTTGGGTGGTGCACTTTGGCTCGTCCGGAGGGGAGGAGCCGGTGGTCACTTGGGTGGTGCACTTTGGCCCGTCCGGAGGGGCGGGGCCGGTGGTCACCTCGGTGGTGCACTTTGGAGCGGCCCGCGCAGCGTAGCGCTTCACCGTGCGGCGGTTGATGCCCAGCGTGCGGGCAATGAGACGGACCGACCAGCCTTTGGCGATCAGGGCTTGAATGGCTTGTTGTTGGGGCACTTCGAGGATGTTGGACATGCTCCCCGAT
>JBAXPF010000469.1:0-2845 GCA_037132955.1 Verrucomicrobiota bacterium
GGTCCTTACCAGCCTAGCTTCCTGCTCACCCAAATTACGCAGTGCATGGCAATCCATCATCGGTGCCCGCCTCCGGGAAGTCGGCCAGCGCCGCGATGCCGAATCGCTCTGTGGCGCCATCACCGAATTGGACCGTGCCGCTGAAGCTGTCCGGCAACTGCTTCCTGATGCCAAACTGGCGGCCACCGGATTCGGCGAATTGGAGAACCAGCTATTCGGCTGCCCGGCCGAACAGGGGCCGGCGTTTCCCAAACTGCTGCGTGCCATCGGTCGCACTTCACCTTATGTGGAAGGCCGAGTCGCGCCACCGGTCCAACCGCTGCCGGACATCCATCCGTTGACTGCGGAAAGCAACTGGGTGCCGAACCGCCTCCTGCTTCCTCCCGCCGAGGTTGATTCCTTTTCCGATGGGCCGTCCTCTGTGCTTAACGGCTCGCTCATTGATTTGCTGCCAGTGGAAGCCGATGCCAGCGATACGCCGGGCACCGCGCGGATGCGCTGGGTGTTGTATCGGCCGTGGGCCTTGTTGCTGGCTCAGGTGGCATTCACGCAG
Organism: Verrucomicrobiota bacterium; assembly: GCA_037132955.1. Classification (GTDB taxonomy): domain Bacteria; phylum Verrucomicrobiota; class Verrucomicrobiia; order Verrucomicrobiales; family Akkermansiaceae; genus Luteolibacter. The sequence continues at coordinate 554 of JBAXPF010000469.1, forward strand.
GAAGCCTGGGCCGCCGAACAAAACGCCGGTTCGCTCACCCTGGAACTGCCCGAGGATCAGGAGAACCGCTTCGATTCGCCCGCCCGCGTGAACATCGTGGTCACCCGCCCTACCGGCGAGGAGATTGATTGCGGTCCCCTCAGTGGCTTGATTCAGCGCGTGCTCCGCCAACTCGGTGTGACGTTGCTGCTGCGCGAAGATCATTTGAAAGACCTGGATGCCCGGTTCGCCGGCGTCATCCACCGCCTGCTCGATCATCAGGTGTGGAAGTTTGAGGGCCGCGGCGTCAAAGGCCAGCGCTCCTGCTATCGGATTCACCCGGATTTCTCGGTCGATTGCTATCGGATCTTTGGTGCCAAGCATTTCAACCGCGGTTGCAGTCGTCTCACCGCAGCCATACGTGGCACCGCCGATGAGTGGGCCGCTGAGCATAAACAGGGAGGCTCGGGAACATGATCAAACAACCGACTCTCTTGATTGGCCGCTGTTCCTTTTGGCCCGAGGCCCGCGATCCCGAGGCGTGGTTCCGCGCCCTGGTCACACTGGCAGATGCGGAAAAGTCCGGTACCCAGGCATGGACCCATCCCCGCAGCATGAGCAATACAGTGCTCCGTGGCCATCTCAGCCGCCGCGGTGTGCCGGGCCTGTTCGGTCTGGACTCCGCCGCCGCGCCCGCCTTCCTCCACGGTGTCGGCTTGCTCGAATCGGATGCGCAACACTCCGTCTGGCAGCTCTCCGCTGAAGCGCGGGAGCTTTTGACGATTTGGCAGACGGCAGATCACCGGCAGGCGATGGAACAACTTGCCCTGCATCTGCTCCGCCGCAGCGCATGGTTGAGGCTCGCCACGCTCAAATTGCAATCTGGAACCTGGCAATTGTGCCGTTGGGATGAAATCAAGGCGTCCAACGGCCAGTTGCGCATGGGTAAGACTCTGTTGCTAGGCAATGACACCGAACCGGCCGGCTGGCTGCTCGGTATTGAAGAGGCGGTGCTTGGCGCATGGTGGCCGCAGCTTTTCCCCGGACAATCCGGCACGGTTCAGATCCATGCACCCAAGACCACAAAGCCCGACGACGGCGTGTCACTCTCGCCCCTCAAATCACCGTTCTACCTGCTAGACAGTCTCGGCTGGCTGGATTCCTGCGGCCGGTTGCGCCTGCCTGCCCCTCTGGCACACGAACCCTTCATGGACAGCTTGGCGGGATCAAAGCCATCCGCCACTTTGCTGCTCAATCAGGCCACCGCCGCGATGAGCGATCATCGTGGAGTTTTTCCGCTAGAGCCGGTGATGTTAAGGTTCGCCCAAGCACTCGACGTGTTTCCCCACCCGACCGCCAACGATTCCGCGTTCATCGCATGGACGGATCGCTTGCTGACAGAATCATTCCGCGTGGGTGCCATCGAACTTTTCTCGTCCGAACCCGGCCAGCCCCGCCACGGGCGCGGCCTGTTTGGCGACTCGCGGCAGAAACTTCTGCGGTGGCGTGTGCATGAGGGATTTGATTCTATCTGCACCAGCCTGGCTTCCTCTATTCGTCAACCTGCAACGGCAACCCAATTATGAGCACCACTCCTGTTCCAACCAAAGCCATGCACCAATGGGCCGCCGGCGGCGTCTCCGGCTATCCCGTCAAGCATCCGCTCATCGGCCAAGGTGATTTCTTCAACAAGTTCCAACATTTCTTACGGCTCAACACACGGGAGGAGTTCGTGCAGGTTTTCGCCGCCATCGCCGCATGGGGCGTGGGTAAATCGAGCCTTGGTTTTCAAGTCATCAGCCAGATCAACGACACATCGCGCGGTTGGTTTGTCCGGGATGAAGCCGGCACCTTGCAGGACGCCAAGCTGTTCAAGGACGATGCCGAGCGCGGCGAGTATCTCGGGCTTTACCTGCGGTATTCCCAGATCCGCAACGACTATCAGAACATCGACAACTGGTTCGGCTTCGGCCTCTACAAGGCGCTGGTACCGCTTGCCACCGGCCAGTTCGACAACTCCATCCACCTTTCCATCGCCCGCGAAACGTCCGACCGGCTGGAGGTCAAGGGTTTTGAACGCGCCAAACTCGCCGCCGCACTTGAACTGGAGAAGAAACATACGGACCAGGAGTTGTTTGAAAACCCGACCTTGGTCACCACGCTTTGTGAGAAGGCATACGCCTACCTCCAGGCTTTTGGCATCAAATACATGCTATTGGTGCTGGATGAATTAGAAACCGCCGGTGAGGCGTCCACCTATGGCATCGAGGAGCAGGACATGAAATACATGGATGGCCGCGCCATCAAAATGAT
>JBAXPF010000470.1:0-2844 GCA_037132955.1 Verrucomicrobiota bacterium
GGCGGCGGCGGGAAGGGCATGCGCGTGGTCGAGGAGGCCGGGCGCTTCTCCGACACGGAGAACGCAGCGCTCGCCGACCTGGACTGCGACGGCAACGTCGACGTGATCGGTGCCCAGGGCGGCCACGTCACCCCGTTCTGGGAGGGCTACGAGCCGCGCCTTGAGCGCGACCGGAATGAGGGAGGGGTCCTTGCGCCGGGGCACGGTTTCGTAGGGGGGATGGTCGCTAAGCCCCAGCTTGGCGCTGCGCTCCGGTGCATGTGCCGGGTGTGCCGGTGCTTCCACTTGCTCGCCGGTCATGGCCAAGAGTTCGGCATAGGTGAAGCCGAGGCATTGGCAAGCGGTTGGGTTGACCTCCAGCATGCGGCCCTGCGCGTCATGAATGAGGATCGCGTCACCAACACTCTCGAACAAGAGCCGGTGCTTTTTTTCGCTTTCGTGCAGGGCCGCCTGCTGGGCCCGGATGCGTGCGTCGGCGCGGCGGAGTATGACAAAGATGCTGCTGAGCAAGAGCGTCAGCAGCACCGCGCCGGTGGTTTCACACAGCGACATGAGGCGGGCAAAGGCCGCCTTGGCAACCGTGATGTCACGCAGGATGAGCAGGTCGCCGACCGACTCCCCCGTGGCGTCCCGGATCGGTGATGCCGAGATTCGCCAGTCCTTCCCGTCGCTGGTCACTTCCCGCTGGAGCTCACCCCTGGCATAGTTGCCGCGGGCCACTTCATTGGCCAGCGGGGTGAAGGCATCGGGCAGGTGTCCTTGGGAGCTGTAGGTCACGACGCTCTGTGGCAGGTGGTCCCACTCCGCCTTTTTTCCCATCAAGCGCATCCCCTCCTCCCAGGGTTCCCGTTGCAAAAACTCCTTGCGCAGCAGCAATAAAAGTTGGGTGCCGGAGCGGGTGTGCAGCATTTGGAGCTCACTTTCAATATCCTTGCCCAGTTCCAGGTAACCCGCCAAACCGCTGCCATCAAAAACCGGCAGCACCACCTGCAAGGTGAGCACGCCCAGTGAATCCAACTCAATGCCGGAAGCCGTCTTGCCGGTGCGTTCCGCTTTGAGCGCGGTGGAGCGATTGAGCAGGTCCCCATGTTGTCCGGGCGTGTGGACGCGCAGCAGGCAGCGGCGCTCGCGGTCATAGAAGTTGAGGTGCGTGAGTTGCCGCGCCCGGTGCATCCGCTCGAACATCGGCTGCCAGGCTGCCAGAAGCACATCGGCCGTCCCCTCGCGCAGGGACATTTGAACCGTCGCATCCTCGGCGACGGCCTGGGCGGTGGCACTCAGGGTGGTGGCTCCCTGCCTGAGGGCCACCGCCAGGCCGCCGGCTATGTTGGAATTGTCAGCGGCCGTCTCGCGGGTCAGCAGCAGTCGTTGCTGCTGCCAGAGCAGCGCGCCGGCCGCCACCATCAGCAGGCAGATGATGGCCGTCATGGGCGGCAGCAGTCGCCACAGGATCGGCTTGGGTGAAATGTCAACGCGGCCGGCCGGCAGGGGGTGGGTGGCGGAGAGGATGGCGATGATCACAATGAGCAGCACCAACATGAATCCCACCGGCTGGATCACCCGGGTGGCCACTTCCCAGCGCCAGGTGTTGGCGTCGATGTCCATGCCCAGCACGGCCAGCACCTCACCGTTTTGCGGGTTGATCAAGGGCACCAGTGCCGAGACCCACGAGCCCCATTTGTTAGTGACCGGGCCGACGACAGCCGCATCCTTGGTGTTGAACACCGGGCGGTAATCCGACGGCACATCGTCATAGCTGCGCCCCGGCAGACTCATGTCCAGGGAATCCGGGGCGGCACTGTCCACAAAGAAAAAGATGGCGTCGTCGGCCCGCTCCCCGGGCACCCGCGTGTGTTGTGTCAGGTGGGCGGTCGCCTGGTCGGTCCGCCGTCCCATCAGATAGAACCACTTGCAATTCGGATTGGCGGGCACGATGGACACCAGCTGTGCCTTGAGCCGCTGATAGTCGGCCGTGCTGCGGTCCGCCTCGGTGCCGGTGAGCGCCTTGACGTTGTCGATGTTGAGCGCCTGTGCCACGAGGCGCGCCTGCTGGAGCAGGACCGAGCGTTGTTCGCGGTCGGCGCGGGCGGCCGCCAACCAGATGGTGCCGGCGATGAGCCCGCACGCGGCCGCGGCTAACAACAAACGGATTGCTCCTGCTGATAGGCGGCGGCGTGGCGCGGGGGTGGGGGACATGGGGGTGATGTTAGATGCTGTCGGTCGCGGCGTATGGTGGGGCTTGGTCGAGGCGGGTGGCAAGGGCATTGACCTCGCGTTTGAGTTCAGCGATGCGGCCCTCGCGGCCGAGGGTGACGGTTTGCCAGCGGCGCAATTCGTCGAGTTGGCGGGCGAGAGCCTCGGTGGCCTGTTTGCGTTCGGTGATATCGCGGACGGCGAGGAGGAGGAGGAGTTGTCCTTTCAAGGAAAACGAGCGGGCCGTGATCTCCACCGGGAAGATGGATTGGTCCTTTTTGCGATGCAGGCGCACCGGGAGGCTCACCACCTGATCGGCCGGGGTTTGCACTTCCCGGCTGAGGTGGAGCATTTCATCAGGGTCTGCGGCCAAGTCCGTGCTGAAATGGTTGAGCAACTCTTCGGGGTCGTAGCCATAGAGTTCGGAGGCCATGCGGTTGGTTTCGACGATGCGGTTGGTGTCGGTGGCAATGAGCAGCAGCGCGTCGGAGGCCGATTCGAACAATTGGCGGTAGCGTTGCTCGCTCTCCCGCTGCGCCTGTTCGCTGGCATGCCGCGCCTTGTTTTCCGCTTGCAGATCTTCCAGCAAGTTGAGCATGGCGTGCTGGCTCTGTTGGAGGGCACGGGTGCGTTCCGCCACCAAACCGGCCA
>JBAXPF010000471.1:0-2838 GCA_037132955.1 Verrucomicrobiota bacterium
GCGGCGGTAGAGGATTTCGTTGTAGTGGTTGGCGAAGCGATGCGCCTCGTCGCGGATACGCTGGAGCAACTTGAGGGCACCGCGCTCATGCGGGATGCGCAGCGAGCGGTCTTGACCGGGAATGAAGACCTCCTCATGTTGCTTGGCTAGGCCGATGACGGGCAAGTGGTGCAAACCGAGGGCATTGAGTTCCCTAACTGCCATGCCGAGTTGTCCCTTGCCGCCATCCACAATGACCAGCTCCGGCAGCACGACCTTCGCCCGGCCCTCACGCGCCAGAAGGTGCTGCGCATCCACCCCATCCTCCTGGCTCGTTTCCGCATCCGGGACGGCGGCGGCGTTTTCCATCAGCACGCGCGAGTAGCGGCGGCGGATGACTTCCGCCATCGAGGCGAAGTCATCCTGACCGGCCACCGTGCGGATGCGGTAGCGGCGGTAGTTTTGGTTATCGGGCCGGCCCTCGGTGAAGCGCACCATGGAGGCGACGATGTGGTTGGAGGACACATTGGAAATATCAAAACATTCCATCACCCGTGGCGGTCCGGACAGGCCGAGGATTTCACCCAGTTCGGCCAAATCCTCGGTGGGTCTCACGGTGCTGGGCAAGCCGCGGCCACGGGTGAACTGGCGGGTCGGGGTGAGGGTCTTTTCGAGGTTGGCCAAGATGTCGCGCAAGGTGGCGGCGCGCTCGAAGTCGAGTTGCGCGGCGGCTTGTTCCATCTCGCCGCGCAAGCCATCGAACAACCCGCGCTTGCCCTTGCCTTCCAAGATCCGGCAGGCCGCCTCGACCTTTTCGAAATACGCATCGCGCCCGATGCGCCCGATGCACGGCGCCGAGCAATTGCGGATGATGTCCGCATTGCAGTGGCGGTAGTCGCGCTCGCCGGGCGTGAGCGGCCGGCACACGCGGAAACCGAAGTGGCGGTTGAGCCAGGCCAGCGTTTCGCGCAGGGCGCTGGAATGCGGGAACGGGCCGAAATAGCGTGAGCCGTCGTCTTTCCTCAGGCGGGTCATCACCAGCCGCGGCCAGGGATCGGCAAGGCGGATTTTGACCAACCAAAACCGCTTGTCGTCGCGCAACGCCACGTTGTAGCGCGGGCGGTAATCCTTGATCAGTTTGCTTTCCAACAACAATGATTCCTCCTCGTTGCGGACGGTGTGAATTTCAAAATCGCAGATGGAATCGATCAAGGCCCGGGTTTTGAGATCCGCCCGGGTCTGCCGCGACGCCATGAAATACGATGCCAGGCGCTTGCGCAAATCCCGTGCCTTGCCCACGTAAATGATCGCCCCCAACCGGTCCTTCATCAGGTAAACCCCCGGTTGGTGCGGAACCTCGCGCAACTTGGCAATCAAATCAAAATCAGACATGGCTGGCGGCACCTGTTGCTGGATGGCTCACTCCGGCACCTCCAGCCCGGCATGGTGCGCCAAAACTCTTTGGCGGGAATCAAACGTGAGAAACCGGCAGGCCCCGAGATGGACGGCGGTGGCGACGTGGAAAATGTCCAAGGTGCGGTGGCGGCCCGTGGCCGTGGTTTGGCCGGATAGAACCTTGGAGAGGCGCAACACCGCGTTCATGTCGAAGGCCACCAGGCGATTGATGCCGGTTGCCACATCAGCCTCCCAGTCGGCAATCATGCGATCCGCCTCACGCCGCGGATACCCCTTGCGCCGATCCTGTGAATGCAGCCAGACCTGCAACTCAATGCCTTGGAGAAACTCAAACTCCAACAAGCTGGTGAAATGTAAGGGTTCGGACATCGCTGCGCGGAGTGCATCCGCAGCCGGTGAGTGAGCCTGTACCCGATAGATCGAGCACAAATAACTGGTATCGGCGTAGTGGATCATGGCTCCCCGGTTTCGAACGCCCGCATTCCATCCACTTCCTCTTGAGTGAAAAACCGGTTTCCCCAGGTTTTCTTCCGGCGTGCCTCGAAATCCGGCAGGGGCGGCAGCGGCTTGGCGGATGTGTGCTGGGCGGACAATTTGGCGATGGTCTTCGAATGCTTGGTGATGAGAATGTCCTCCCCACCGGCAAGCCATGCTTCGATTTTTGGAAAATCGTAGCGCAAATCACGGACGGTCGCGGTCTTCATTGTGTCACAAATTTGTGATCTTTATGCCTGCTGTCAACCTCCGATTGCAAAAAACTATTCTCGACAGTTTGTCCAAGTGCCTCTAGCTTTCCCGCCCACCCCCATATCATGATCCGTAAATTCACCACCAATGTTCTGGCTGTAGGCCTCATCGCCACTGCCGCCACCCAAGTTCAGGCCGCGCCGAAAGCTCCCGCCGCGCCGAAGGCCCCCGCCACCGCCGTGACTCCGCCCGTGTCGGTCACTCCCGGCACCGTCGAGGTGCAGGCCGTGCCAGAGACCCCGGCCAAACCGGTGCTCGACCCAGCGGTCATCAAGACCGATTCCTCCTACGCCCTTGGCTATCGCACTGGCGGCAACTTCGCGCAACAATTCGGGCGTTTCGGCGTCGCGATTGGCGATCTGGACACCGAGAGTTTCCTCAAAGGATTTCTGACCGCCTTTAAAGGTGACAAGCCCGGGCTCGAGGAAGCCAAGCTGCAGGCCGCGATGCAGGCGCTGGGCGATTTGCTCCAAAGCCGCGAGAAGGAATCCTCTGCCGCCAACCTTGAAAAAGGCAAGAAATTCCTCGAGGAAAACGGCAAGCGCCAAGGTGTGATCACCACCAAGAGCGGCCTCCAATATGAAGTGCTCACCAAAGGCGGTGAGGAAAAATACGTCACTCCTAAAGAAGGTGCCGCCGACAACAAGGAGTTTCTTGTCAACTACAAGGGCACCCTCATCGATGGCAAGGAATTCG
>JBAXPF010000472.1:0-2828 GCA_037132955.1 Verrucomicrobiota bacterium
CGTCGTGGACCAGAAGGTGAGGGTGAGCAACTACATCGACCGCATGTTTGCCAAATACGCCCCGGCCCCGTTCCTTTCGGTGGTCATCGATGATTGTATCAAGAAGGGCAGGGACTATTATGACGGGGGCCCGCGCTACAACACGAACTATATCCAATGCACCGGTTTGGGCACCGTGACGGACAGCATGACCACGCTCAAGAAGCATGTGTTCGAGGACCGGACACACCGCATGGACGAGATTCTGGCGGCGGTGGCCAGGGACTTCAAGGGCGATGAGAAACTCAGGCAGTTCATTCTCAACCGGACCCCGTTTTTCGGCAATGATGATGAGTATGCCGATTCCATCGCCCTGCGGATCTACAATGATTTGTACAAGACCATCGACGGCAAGCCCAATACCAAGGGCGAGACGTTCCATCTGAATATGCTCTCCACCACCTGCCACATCTATTTTGGCAAGGTCATGGGCGCAACCCCGAACGGACGCTTTGCCGGGAAGTCCATTTCCGACGGCACCTCGCCCTCCCACGGGAGCGACACCCATGGCCCGACGGCCGTGATCCGCTCGCTCTCGAAGCTCGACCAGACGAAGTCGGGCGGCACCTTGCTGAACCTGCGTTTCCTGCCGAGCCTGCTGAAGCGGGACCAGGACATCGTCCGCTTGGGCCAGCTCATCCGGAGTTATTTCTCCCTGGGCGGGCACCACGTCCAATTCAATATCGTGGATACCGCCACCCTGAAGATGGCCCAGCAGCATCCCGAGGAATACAAGGATCTGCTCGTCAGGATGGCCGGCTACAGCGATTACTTCAACGACATGAACGGGGATCTGCAACTGGAGGTCATCGAGCGCACGCAAAACGAGGCGTTCTGAAGGGTGATCTAACACATCTGATCCAATGGCCATGATTTTCGATGTGAAGCCCTATTCCATCAATGATGGACCGGGCATAAGGATCACCATCTTCCTGAAGGGATGTCCGCTGAGTTGCGCGTGGTGCCATAACCCGGAGGGGATGTCGCCGCGGGTGCAAAAATTGTATGCGCAGGCGAAGTGCATCGGCTGCGGGACCTGTGTGAAGGCCTGCCCGAGGCAGGCACTGCGGCTCACGCCCGACGGGATCGTCACCGACACGGATAGGTGCGGGCTGTGCGGCATCTGTGCGAAGGTGTGCCCGACCAAGGCCATCGAGATGTCTGGGAAGCGGGTGACTGTGGATGAGATCATGAAGGTGATCCGCCGCGAAACGGTGGTGATGGACCAATCAGGCGGGGGAGTGACCATTTCCGGGGGGGAACCGATGATGCAATCAAAATTTCTGATAGATCTGCTGGATGCCTGCGGCAGGGAAGGGATTCACCGCGCGGTGGATACCACGGGCCTGGGCCAGCCGGAGGTCCTGCTCGAAGTCGCCAAGCGGACTGAGTTGTTCTTGTATGATCTCAAGATGATGGATCCGGAAAAACACCGGATGTTCACCGGGGTGGGCAACGAGCGGATTCTGGAAAACCTGAGGCTGCTGGCAGACACGGGTGCCAACATCCATATCAGGATTCCCTTGATCAAGGGCGTGAATGCCGATGCGGAGAACCTCCGGCTCTCGGCTGCATTCGTGGACTCGCTGCCGGGACCAAGGAGATGGGTTAGTTTGCTGCCCTATCATCACATTGCAGCCCACAAGTATGGCAAACTCGGGCAGGCATACGACGGCGGGCAGATGGAAGAACCCGCAGCCGAGGACATCGAAATGGCCGTGAGGATCTTCGGGGAATACGGCCTCGATGCGAGTGTCGGGGGATGACTCGTCGAGCGTGCGCCACAGGGACGGGAGCGCTTCATCCGATCATCTCACGGGTGACCGCATAGTTGGCGGCGCAGCGCGGGCATTGGAGGGTGATGGAGGGATCGCCGTGGAAGAGTTCATCGAGGCGGCTTTTCCAGCCGCCCAGGATGGGGATGATCCGCTCAAGGCTGCAACCGCAATGGAACCGGAAGCGGCGGGTTTCCAGCAGTGTGGTCTCTTCCCGGGCTGTGATGTTAGAAACGGCGGCCGCGTCGAGCGCGGCCAGCCAATCCAGATCGCAATCCGGTTGGGCCGCCACCAGCGCGAAGTTTTCATCCTCCAAACGGAAGGCGCGGGCCGGCCGTTGTTCGGATTGCTCGTAGAATTGGGCCAGCCAGCCGACGGGATCGATTCCGTCCACTTCCATGGTGGAGAGTCTGGGGGCGGTGCCTTCGAGGGTGGTGGTTTGCGAGTAGAAGAAATTCCGGTCGGGTTCGCGCACATCCTTGGTGAAGATGCGCCCGGTCACCGCTTCCGTTAGAGAACCGCCGGTGACAAACAGATTGATGCGTGGTGCCCGCAGGTTGGCCGTCCAGGCAATGGTTTCCGCCCATGGGCGGGCGACCAGGTGCAGGGTGAGAACGGCCAGCGCGTCCTTGAGCATTTGATCCAATTCCGCCGGGTGGCGGATGGCATGCTGCATGAGGTGGAGATAGTAGTCAGTGTAGACCGGCGTGAACTGCCCGCGCACCAGCAGGGCATTGCGCTGACGGACAAAGATGGATTCAATGGGGGTCATGGGTCGGATGGTAGCGGCGGTCTATGACCGCCGGGGCCGAAATCCGTAGGCTATATTCTGAAACGAAGGTGGAAACCACAGATTAGCAGTGACCGCCGGAGTTGATACCACTCTCTGTCTAGCGACGGTCGCAGACCGCTGCTACAACTCGAATCAGGCCCCCGGCAGTTCAATGAAGCCCTCGAGCTTGCGGATGCGGGTGGGGTGGCGCATCTTGCGCAACGCCTTGGCCTCGATCTGGC
>JBAXPF010000473.1:0-2820 GCA_037132955.1 Verrucomicrobiota bacterium
GAACGTTGAACGTTGAACGTTGAACGGAAGAGAAATGCGAACATCGAACATCGAACATCGAACATCGAACATCCAACGTTGAACGGAAGAGAAATGCGAACATCGAACATCGAACATCGAACATTCAACATTGAACATCGAACGGGAGATCTATCGGAAAGCGCGGGGCATCGTGGTTGCGGCTTTCTGCCGCTAGTCATCCTCTTGAAGCAATGGACTGCTTTGCCAGGCCGGTTGCCGGCGTGAGGGTGGTGGCAACCAATTCCAGTTGGTTGGCATTGGCAAATGCATCGATGAAATTGAGGTTGTTGATGAAGTGGGTCAGGGATTCCGTCCTGAGCAATTCATCGGCATGGAAAAACGTGTTCACAAAGATCGGGTCGCTGTTGTGCGAGCCATTGGACAACTGTTGTTTGACGGCGGCCTGAAAAGTTGCGGATGAATGGGTGATCAAGCAACCCCGGTACTGGGTGTTTTTCCACGATAGAAAGGCGTGATCGCTCTTGTAAATGGCCTTGAGATTCTTGAACCCGAAGCGTGCCGCATGCCATGCGGGATTCAGCCTGAACGCCAGAACCGGCAATTCGACGATTTGCAGGTTTTTTCCAACCTCGTTGGAGGTCACCCTGTAATCTTCCCTTGACGGGAAGTATGCCCTGGGAGGGGTGCCACTCCAATCATAATGCCACCATTCCGCCAGCTTCGAGTGGGGAATGGCGGAGACATCAATTTTCAAATGATGTTGGTCAAACAGATGCATGATGCGGTTGCTGCAATGCATCCATCCTGCTCTCACACTGTTGACGTCGAAATGCCGCCGAAATTCCGTTAGACAATGTTCCATCACCTCAATGTCATCATCCTTGTCAAGATAGGCGTTCCATGAGTTGCCTGCGTCGTTCCACCTGAAGAGATGCGGATGCCAGCCGAGTTCGCCGCCGGATTGCAATTCCGCCTGCCAGATTTTCTCAAAGGTCTTGAAGCAATAAGCGGCATCATCATAGACCTCAAGAATCATTCGATCGGACCTTAACAACCAGGTGATCGGGATTCGTTGCAAGCGCGCAGCCACCTTTGTCATCAACGCTTGGCGGAAGGTGGCAATTCCTTGTTCAATTCCCTGCCAAAGAGGCCGGTGTTCGTTGGCTTGATGGATCCTCCGGACCGTCGGGTTGGTGTCAGGATCCGTGTCGCAGGAAACAGTCAGTATGAGTTGTCTTTTCATTCCATGGAAGTCAGTGAGGTTTGTGCCAGCCCGTCATAGGCGGCGAGCAGTTTGGCGGCACCGCAGTCCCAGCGGAAGTGGGTTTCGGCCAGGAGTCGCCCACGCTGGCCCATATCCTGGAGGGTGTTGGAGTCAAGGGTGCAAGCCGATTTCAAGGCGGAGGCGATGCCCGCCACCGTGGGTTCCACCCACCACCCGCACCTTTCTTCAGTCAGGCATTGCCAGGGGGTGCCGGTGGTGGTGAGCACGGGCAGTCCGTGCGCCAGCCCCTCGGCCACCACAATCCCGAAATTTTCCGACAGTGAGGGAATGACCAAAAGATGGGCCTCATTCAACACCCGCTCCTTGGTGGCGTCGAACACCGGACCGAGCCACTCGATTTGCCCGGCCATGCCCGCAGCTTGGATCCGTGCCGCCACTTGCGCCCAGTGGCCACCCTCGTCGGGCCCGGCCAGAACGAGTCGCCACCCCTGCGGTCGGACCTCGGCCCACGCGTCGATGAGCCGGTCGATTCCTTTCATCGGATGGATCCGCCCCAGAAACAATGCGACCCGCGGCCCGGAGCCACGACTTGGTGGAGCGGACACTCTGACGCCCGGTGGCACTTCCACCACCGCTTGCTTGAAGCCGTGTGCGCGGATACTGCGAGTCTCCACTGCCGTGGTGGCGTGCAATAGCGGCGCACAGGCAAGGTCGCGCCGCTGGTAAAGTGCCCACGCCAGGCGCTTCTTCCAGCGGGAGAAGCGCAGCGCCTCCGGCTCTAACATCCCATGCGTCGAGATCACATGGGGCCGCCGGTGTTTGCGGGCTAGCCGCGCCGCCTGGTGATGGAACGGCAGCCAAAGCCCGTGCACATGGACCACAGCGGATTCCCGTACGAGTTCTTCCATGGTGGAATCCGCCGTGCTCACAACGATCGCCTGACCCGTATCCCAGCACCCGCCCAGACCCGGCCGGTCCTGTGTCAGAAGGGTCACGGCATGACCGGCGCTTGCCTGCTCGGCGGCCATCTCGGCTACAAACAACGACAGCCCGCCCCACTCGCGGGCGAGACTGCCAACCACATGAAGAATGCGCATGGATAGAGAGCCACCGCCTGCGGCGGCCTGCAACAGGTCAGCTGCACGCAACCGTTCCTTTGCCAGAAACATCCAGTCATCAGGGTTGGCTTCGCGGGTCTTCATGCGAGTCTCAGTCCCTGTCGGTTGATCTGGTCGTAAAATCCAGCCGCATCCTTGATTCGCGCCTGATGGCATTGCGGGGATTCGAGCAGGACATCAAAGGGCAGGGATATGCCGGATTGCCGCAGCACCCTCCAGGCCTTGCGGATGGCTACGGCTTCCTCCAATTGAGGTGCATGCATTTCTTTTACCACCAGCAGATCCACATCGCTGTGCGGGGTCGGCTCGCCGTAGGCATAGGAGCCAAAGAGAATGACCTGCTCGGGGTGGAACTGCTCGACGAGCACCTGGAGGTAGGGCAGCAATTGGTCGGCGATCTTATGGACCGGGTAGCGCGGGTCACGCAGCACATCCACGCGGATCTGCGGGCTGAGGGTCGTTGCTGCGCTCATAACTCAAATGTGCCGGTAGGGG
>JBAXPF010000474.1:0-2817 GCA_037132955.1 Verrucomicrobiota bacterium
GGAGGACACCCCGCGTTGGCGCGAACTCAGCCACTTGCTGCCGGCAAAACAACAGGCGCTCAAGGATGCCGAAAAAGCCCAGGCCGAACAGCCCAAGCCACCGCCACCGGCCGCTGCGGCGGACCCATCCCCGCAGGCGGACCCCGGATCTAACATTACCCCCCCGCCATCCCCGGTCGAGGGGCTCCGGCGCGAGGTCGCCGCCCTGCAGGCTGAAGCGGAGGCGATCCACAAGCGCGGTGTGACCACCCTGGTGATGAAGGAGAACCCCGAGGAACCGTCCGCCTTCATTCTCAACCGCGGCGATTACACCCAGAAAAAGGACAAGGTGGGTGCTGATGTTCCTGCCGTCTTTGGCGTGCGCATCGCCAAGGGCGACCCCAAGAACCGCCTCGGCCTCGCCCGCTGGCTCATCCATCCCGACCACCCGCTCACCGCCCGCGTCACCGTCAACCGGTATTGGCAACAGGTTTTCGGCACCGGCCTGGTGGCCTCGTCGGAAGACTTCGGCGTCATGGGCGAACGGCCGGTCCACCCTGAATTGCTCGATTGGCTCGCCCTCGAGTTCCGCGACAGCGGCTGGGACGTGAAGCATCTCATGAAATTGTTAGTGACCTCCGCCACCTACCGCCAATCCGGCGTGACCACTCCGGCCAAGCTCGAACATGACCCGGCCAATCGACTCCTGTCCCGCGGTCCGCGCCAACGTCTCGATGGCGAGATGATCCGCGACCAGGCCCTCTTCGTCAGCGGACTGTTAGTCAACCGGCTCGGCGGCCCCAGCGTCAAATCCTATCAGCCCGATGGCGTGTGGGAATCGGTGGCCATGAAGGAATCCAACACCAGCAAGTATGTGCGGGACAGCGGCGACGCCCTCTACCGCCGCAGCCTTTACACGTTTTGGAAACGCAGCGCGCCGCATCCCGCGCTGGATGCCTTCGGCACCCCGTCGCGCGAAAACTGCACGGTCCGCCGTGAACGCACCAACACCCCGCTCCAGGCCCTTGTGACCCTGAATGACATCCAGTTTGTCGAGGCCGCCCGCGTCCTCGCCGAGCGCGTCCTCAAACAAAAATCCACCGATGCCGAACGCTTCGACTGGCTCTACCGTTTGGTGCTGGCACGCCCGCCCAAACCGGCCGAGTTGCCGGTACTGACCGCGGATCTCACGGATTTCCGGACCACCTACGGCAAGTCCGCAGACGCCGCCAGAAAACTCGTGACCTATGGCGAGCGTGCGCCGGACGCGTCCCTCGCCGTCGCGGAACTGGCGGCCTGGACGCTGGTCGCCAGCCAGATCCTCAACCTCGATGAAGCCCTCAACCGCTAACCCCACCCGTTCCAACCCATGGCCTGCGAATCCTACCATCGTTTCCTGACCCGCCGCGACTTCTTCGGCCAGTCCGCCCGCGGCCTCGGCGTGGCGGCCCTCGCCAGCTTGTTAGGTGAGAGCCTGCGCGGCGACACCGGCGCGGCCCTGGCCGTCGACAAGCTGCTGCCGCACTTCGCGCCCAAGGCGAAGCGCGTGATCTATCTGTTTATGTTAGGGGCGCCGTCGCAGCTCGACCTGTTCGATTACAAACCCGGGCTGGACAAACTTTTCGACGTTGATTTGCCCGATTCCGTCCGCAAGGGCCAGCGGCTCACCGGCATGACCTCCGGCCAGGCGCGGTTTCCCGTTGCGCCCACCAAGTTCAAGTTTGCCCAACACGGGCAGGCCGGCACCTGGTTCAGCGAGTTGCTGCCGTGGACGGCGAAGATGGCCGACGACGTGTGCGTGATCAAGACGATGCACACCGAGGCGATCAATCACGAGCCCGCCAACAGCCTCATCAACACCGGCAACATGAACGCCGGCAAGCCCTCCATCGGCTCATGGCTGTCCTACGGCCTGGGCTCGATGAACGAAAACCTGCCCGCCTTCGTCGTCCTCCACGCCCAACATTCCAATCCCAATTCCAACGTCCAGGCCATCTCCGCCCGGCTCTGGTCGAGCGGACCGCTGCCATCCCAACACAGCGGTGTCGCCATCCGTCCCACCGGTGGCGGCATCCAATACCTCGACGACCCGCCCGGCGTGGACCGCGCCACCCGCCGCCGCATGCTCGACGGCCTCGCCGCCCTCAACCACCAGGAGGCGGATGCCTTTCTCGACCCGGAAACCCTCACCCGCATCGCACAGTATGAAATGGCCTTCCGCATGCAGGCGTCGGTGCCGGAACTCACCGATCTATCAAAAGAGCCCGACCGCGTGCGCGAGCTATATGGCCCGGATGTGAAAAAGCCCGGCAGCTTCGCCCACTGCGCGCTGCTCGCCCGGCGCATGGCCGAGCGTGGCGTGCGCTTCACCCAGATCTATCACCGCGGCTGGGATCAGCACGGCACCCTGCCCGAGCACCTCGCCTCGCAGTGCATGGATGTGGACCAGGCGTGTTACGCCCTTGTCCAGGATCTCAAAGTCCGCGGTATGTTGGATGACACCCTCGTCATCTGGGGCGGTGAATTCGGCCGCACGGTTTACAGTCAGGGCAAACTCACCCGTGACGATTACGGCCGCGACCATCACCCGAAAAACTTCTGCATCTGGATGGCCGGCGGCGGCGTCAAGCGCGGCATGACCTTTGGCGAAACCGACGATTTTTCCTACAACATCGTCCAAGACCCGGTCCACATCCGCGACTTTCACGCCACCTTGCTGCAACTGCTGGGCATCGACCACTCACGCATGGGCATCCGCAGCCAGGGGCTTGACATCCGCCTCACCGGCGTGGAGCCCGCCAAGGTTGTCACGGGCATCCTTGCCTGAGGATTATTGGC
>JBAXPF010000475.1:0-2817 GCA_037132955.1 Verrucomicrobiota bacterium
ATACCCGCGCCGGCTTGCAGGAGGATCACCTCAGTTATAGCAGCCGACCCGTCGCCACACGCTATGATTTTGAACAACAACACGGCTGGGATGGCGGCTGGTTGTGCATCAAACTCACCGACACCTTCACGGTGATCTCCAAGCCGCAGCGCACCGTGCCGCCGTCCGCCAGGGACAAGAATGGCAATACCCTGCCCGACTTCCAAGTGGACATGCTCGCCGCCCAGGATACGGAACCGGCCAACGATATCCTGCGCAGCTTCTCATTCCGTTTCGCCAACGTGACCAATGAGGTCAGCGCCAAGCCCAAGTCGCCGGTCATCCAGCGCACGTTCCGCCTGGGTGATGTCTTGCAACGGCCCGATGACAAGACGCCCGGCGGCAAGTCGCCGTTTGCGATCATGACCATGACGGCCAAAACCACGGTGGATCCCGCGGACCTAACAAAAGCGTGGCTGTTCAACAATCCAGTGGTCGAAGGCGGCGCCGAGGACTCCACCACCCTGGGACTGGCTCATCACAGTTACGACCTGCGCTTTGAGGAGGTCCAGGACTTCAATACCTTTCCCGGCATCGAGATCGACGCCGCCAGCAAACGCGGCTTCTTCGGGGCGAGCGCCACCGCCAACCGGGGTGTTTCGGCGGTGCCGATGTTCCGTGTGCCACGCATCCCGGCCGCCTCGCTCGGCGACCTGATCCCCGCCAATCTGATAGCCTCCAGCCGCCTGCCACGGGTCAATTTCCCCTTCGGCAATTCCTGGGCCCATCCGCTGATTTCATCTAACAACATCAGCCAATCCGCAGGCAACATCCTCGGCACCTACGTCGACCACAGCTTCATGCTCAATGACTGCCTGTGGGACCGGTTCTATTTCTCCACGCTGTGTGCCTACGGCACCGACTTGTTCGCGCCGCAGCGCACCCGCATCGCGGTGCTCGAAGACCTGTTTGCCGCCCGCACCGACAAACTGCCGCTCAACCGCCGCATCGTCGCCGTCCCGGACGGCCGCACACCCCAAGCCCGCGCCGCCACCCTCAATGCGCTCGACGACAAGTCGCTGGCCAAGGCGCTGGCCGCAGAGTTGTTAGTCAAGGGACCCTTCAACGTCAACTCCGACTCAGTGGAGGCGTGGCGGACGGTGCTGTCGTCGTTGCGGGACGAGGCGGTTGTGGGCTGGACCAACCGGGATTTCCAAACCACCGGCAAGACCGCCTTCGTCCGCAGCGGGGTGCCGCTGGCCGGGGATGCTGACAAACCCGGCGACGCAGCCTCATTCAATGTGGCGGGGCAAATCCGCTGGTCGGGGTTCCGTGCCTTGAGCGACGACCAGATCAAGTTGTTAGCCGAGTCGATCGTGCGGCAGATCCGCAAACGCGGCCAAGCCGACCACGCACCGTTTCTGAGTGCCGGCGAGTTTGTCAACCGGCGGGTCGGAGTTTCCGGCGGTCTCCACGTGCTGCGCGGCGTGTTGCAGAGCGCCATCGACGACACCGGTACCAACAAAGCCTACCACCGGCCCGAGGTCAAGGCCCCTAACGATTCCAAGGCCGCCTCGTTTGCCGCGCTGGCCAAGGACAAGAGCCTTGGCACCAACTGCACGCAGGCGATGGATGGCTTGACCGGCGAAGGGACGCCCTCGTTTCTCACCCAAGGCGATCTGCTCATGCCCTTGGCGGCCGTGATGACGGTGCGCGGTGACACATTTAAAATCCGTGCTTACGGGGAGTCGCGCAATCCCAAGGGACAAGTGGTGGCCAGCGCCCGCTGCGAGGCCACGGTGCAGCGCTTGCCCGCCTACCTCGACACCAGCGACACCGCGCAAACCGCGCCGGCCAACCTCAAGAGCCAGGCCAACCGCTCATTTGGCAGGCGTTTTGTGATCACGAGCTTCCATTGGTTGGCGGTTGACGAAACCTGAGCCATGGTGTCTCGTGCCGGCCGACATGATTCGCCACCTGTTGTCATTTGCCGCGGTCTGGGTCACGGCGTGTTGTCCCTTCGCGTTCGGCCAGGCACCAGCGGCCGGTCGCGTGGAAGTGCGCTTGCTCGCCTTTGAGTCGCCCCCGGGAGATGGCGGGTTGTTCATCCATGATGCAGCCGCCAAGGACTCCGCACCGGGAGTGGCGGCCACCCTCAAGGGTTACCTCAACCATGAAAGCAGCGTGCTTGAGTTGTTAGGCAGGGAGCTGGTGTTCACCACCGCCGCGGACCACGCCAGCATCCGCCAACCCGCGTCCCAATTGGGACGCGTCACCCTGCCCGCAGGCTCGCATGAGTTGATCTTGTTATTCCTGCCGCAGGAGCAAGCTGGGCGCAGCGCGTGGAAAGTGCTGCCCATCGATGACTCGACCCGCGTGTTCCCGCCCGGTTCGCTCTTGCTTGTCAACCTGAGCCGCAGCGCGGTGCGCATCAGGTTGGAAAACACCGACTACAACTTCAAGAGCGGCGAATCCAAGGTCATCACCGACCCGCCGGTGGGAGCCAGCCACCACTCGGCCATGACCGCCTTTGCCTTGAGCGACGGAGAATGGCAACGCATCGGTTCCGGTCTCTGGCCGCACCCCGGCCAGAAACGCGGCGTGCAGGTGTTGTTCGATGACCCCGCCAGCGGTCAATGCCAACTCCGCGGGTTCCGCGACGTGGTGGAGAAACCCCAACCCCGACCCACACACGTCATTTCCCGTTAGCAAAAACACAGTGCGATCTAACTCTCAACTATCACCACTTCATACCCATCCCCATCGGGTCCTACAGCCAGCATCCCCCCGACCCCCGCGAACTTCCCGCGCACGCCAGCACGCCCAGTCCCCCTGCCC
>JBAXPF010000476.1:0-2815 GCA_037132955.1 Verrucomicrobiota bacterium
ATCACGTTCATGTCGAACTCGCGGCGCAGGCGCTCCTGGATGATTTCCATGTGCAACAGGCCGAGAAACCCGCAACGGAAGCCGAAACCTAACGCGGTCGAGCTTTCCTGTTGATAGGTGAACGCCGGATCGTTGATCTGGAGCTTGCCCATCGCCATTTTCAAGGCCTCATAGTCGGACGAATCCACCGGATAGATGCCGGAGAAAACCATCGGCTGGATTTCCTTGTAGCCGGGCAGTGCCTCCGGACAGGGATGGACGACGTCGGTCATGGTGTCGCCAACCTTCACCTCGGCGGCGGACTTCATGTTGGCGATGACGTAGCCGACGTCGCCGGCCTTCAAGATTTCGCAGGCGGTCATCTTGGGGGTGAAGATGCCGACTTCCTTGACTTCGTAGGTATTGCCGGTGGCGAAGAGCTTGACCTTCTGGCCGCGCTTGACGCTGCCGGAGAACACGCGGACGTAGGACACGACGCCGCGGTAGGCATCGTAGAGCGAGTCAAACACGCCGCAGCGCAACAACTTATCCGGGTTTTCCACCGGGGCCGGCACGCGGGCGATGATGGCCTCCAGAATCTCCTCGATGCCGATGCCATTCTTGGCCGAGGCGGGGATGCAATCCTCGGCCGGGATACAGAGGATTTCCTCGAGCTGGCGCTTGCACTTGGCGACATCGGCCGCAGGCAGGTCGATCTTGTTGAGGACCGGAATGATCAGCAGGTTTTGTTGGGTCGCCAAATGCAGGTTGGCAACGGTTTGGGCCTCCACACCTTGGGCGGCATCGACCATGAGGATGGCGCCCTCGCAGGCAGCGAGGGCGCGGGACACCTCGTAGGAGAAATCGACGTGGCCCGGGGTGTCGAGCAGGTTGAGCTTGTAGGTTTTGCCGTCCCTTGCGGTATATTCCATGGCCACCGGGTGGGACTTGATGGTGATGCCTTTTTCCCGTTCCAAGTCCATCGAATCGAGGAGCTGGTCCTGACGCTGGCGCAAGGTGATGGTGCTGGTGGACTCTAACAAGCGGTCGGACAGCGTGGTTTTCCCGTGGTCAATGTGGGCGATGATCGAAAAATTGCGGGTCAGCTCGGTGGACATGGGATGGGGAAAGCAGCGGGGCGGGCGACAAAGAGAGCAGGAAGTCGCCCACAAGGCACGAAAAATCAAGCGCGGAAAATCGGGGGCTTGCTTGGCGCGGTGATTTCGGTAGGCTGTCCGCATGGAAACTGAGATTGCCAGCGACGCCCGGTTTGCCGATTTGGCAAAAGTCCGGCAGGCGCGATTGTTGTCTCCAGAGATGAAATTCCGGGCAGGGGCCGACTTGTTTGAGGAAGCCTGCCAGTGGTCTCTGGCAGGGCTGGCCGTCCGCTATCCCGAGGCCACCGAGGCCGAGCGGCGTGAAAAGCTCCGACTTTTCATTCAACGGGCCAATCCGCAACCATGATGAACGGGACCACGGCACTGCTGAAACTCGTGGAGGCTTTTGATCAAGCGGACCTTCCTTACATGATCGTGGGTTCCTATTCGTCGAATTTTTACGGCATTCCCCGCTCGACGAAAGATGCGGATGTGGTGGCAGTGATGCAAGTGCAGGGACCGGTGCTGGATTGGTCATATATCGAGAAATGTTGCGCTGAGCACGGGACACTGGAACTACTAACGGAGGCCATATCCGAAGCCGCGTCGGCTTGGGTCAACGATGAGATGGAATGACTTTGCAGTTTGCGGGGACGCACTGGGGCGCTACGCTGCGGGCGTGACGAGGCAGGCATCCACTGGCGGGGAAATGTTGATCGCGGCGCCGGAGCGCTGGGATGAGGCGTGCTTTGCGGCACCGGCGGTGCGGGCGATGCTGGCCACCGGGGTGGGCGTGGGCGTCTTGTGTGCGGCCGACCAACGCGGGTTTTGGGAGACATTGACAGGCCTGACCGTGGTCGATTTCCCGGTCAAGACCAAGGCCCGGACGCTGGCGGCCACCTTGGGCGGAAACTGGCAGGCCGCCCTCCTGTGGGAACCCGGCCTCGCCGCTGAAGCCTGCGCACGGGCCAAAATTCCCCGCCGACTCGGCCCCGCGGAAAAGCCCCTGAAAAAGTTTCTCACCCATCCGGTGCCACTGGCGGCGGCGGATCGACCGCTCGAGCACCGCGTCCGGCATTACCTAGCAATTTTGGAAACCATGGGGCTGGATACCGGGCGGGCGGAGTTTTTCGCAGCGGTGGATTTGGGCGGACCGCGCCAGGCTCAATCGCTGCTGCTGTGCCCGGATTCGGATTTCGGCCGGACTTACGAATGGCCGGTGGAGCGCTGGGTCGAACTCGGCCAGGCGCTGCTGGCAAACGGTTGGGCATTGACCCTCGCCGGACTGCCGAGCGGCAACCGGGCCGGCGCTCGGTTGTTAGAAAAACTCGGCGGCGAGCTGCCGTTTTTCAAAATCGATTCACTGGCCGGCCTGCTGCCGGTGCTGGCAACCCAAGCGGTGGTGCTGGCGGCCGATGGATCGTTACCGCATCTGGCGGCGCATGTGGGTGCGACGTGCGTGACCCTGTTCGGGCCTAACGACCCGGCCTGGAAGCGCCCGCTAGGCGTAATGCATGCCGTGGTCCACCGGCATGTGGCATGCGCGCCGTGTTTTTTAACAAAATGCCCGCTGGACAGCCGCTGTCAGAACGAACTCACAGTCGAACGCGTGCTCGCGGCAGTCAACCTGTCTGCCGCGTCCCGCGACAGACCGTGAGTGCGGCATCCCGCCGCAGGGCGTCGGCCATCGAGCGGGACTTGCCAAGTCCCGTCTTCAAGGGGGGCACGGGCAGCTTGCC
>JBAXPF010000477.1:0-2808 GCA_037132955.1 Verrucomicrobiota bacterium
CTTCAGCAACGATGGCATGCAAGCGACGCGCGCGAAACCCGACAGGGCAAGGTGTAGCGACTTTTCCAATTTTGCATACTACCCGAAATGATGATTTTTGCGGGGTGGTCGAGTCACCCGCGATGGAAGCACGGAAGGGCGATATCCGATCGCCCAGGTCCATGCGGGGGCAGTTCCAAGCGATTCTCTCACTTCATAGACTTCCCATGGACATCGGCGGACGGATTCCGCCGCTCCTTGAGGCCAACGAGGACGTTGGCGCTCCCGGGAGCACGCCCGCGCCGCGGGGCCCGGGATTGCGGTTCAGAGGGTGGGCTCCCAGCCTGGTTCGTAGTCGCGGGTCCACAGCTTGGCCGCCTCGGGATCATCCAGGATATGGCCGGTGGCGGGATCGGTGCGCAGGCTGCGGCCGGTGCGCTGGGCGATGTTGCCTAACTGGGCCAGCACGGTGCTGCAATGGCCGCCGGCGATGGGCGCGGTGAGTTGTGCATTGCCGCGGATCGCCTCGATAAAGTTGTGGGCGTGGGTGTCGTCGAGGCCCGGGTCGGCACTGTTGGCGAGGTCGGTCTTTTTCTTATCGGCTCCCCCGCCCACCGTCTTGAGCGGTTTGTTGTCGAGGTCATAGACGGTGTAACTGCCG
Source organism: Verrucomicrobiota bacterium (assembly GCA_037132955.1). Lineage (GTDB taxonomy): Bacteria > Verrucomicrobiota > Verrucomicrobiia > Verrucomicrobiales > Akkermansiaceae > Luteolibacter. The sequence goes on from JBAXPF010000477.1 coordinate 641, forward strand.
CTGCCGTCGTAGTCGATCATGCCCTTGTTGCCGAAGAAAACGATGCCGTTGGCCTTGTAGCCCGGGGCCCCGTAGGTGCTGCACGAGCGGCCAAACCACGAGATGCCTTTGGCGGGGCCGAACTCCAGCTGGATCTGCTGGGTGTCGGGCGTTTCCCAGTCGTCGAGGCCGACGTCGTGCCAGCGGCCGCCGGACGAGCTGGCCTTGGTGGGAAAGGTCACGTTCATGGCCCAGCGCGCCACGTCGAGCAGGTGCACGCCGTTGTTGAGTGCCTCGCCGGTGCCCCACCGCCAGAACCAATGCCAGTTGTAGGGGTGCAGGTTGTCGCGATAACCGGTGCGCGGTGCGGGCCCTTGCCACAGGTCCCAATCGAGTTCGGGCGGCGGGGCGATCGTCTTGCCGAAGCCGATGGGTTGGCGGCGGCGGGAATAGAAACACTGCGCGAGAAACACGTTGCCAATCAGGCCGTCATGGATTTCCCGCACCATCTGCTGGACGTTGGCGATCGAGCGGCGCTGGCTGCCCATTTGCACCAGCCGCTGGTGCGCCCTGGCAACTTCGACGAGGATCTCCCCTTCCCGCGGATTGTGGCTGCAGGGTTTTTCCACATAGACATGTTTGCCCGCCTTGGCGGCCAGCGTCGCCATCGGCGCGTGCCAGTGATCCGGCGTCGTGATGAGCAGCGCATCGACATCCTTGTCTTCAAGCACGCGCCGGAAATCGCTCTCCATCTTCGGCGCATACCCCTGAAGCTTCCCGGTGATGGCCGCCGCCGGGTCCAGCGAGCGCCGGTCCACGTCAATCACATACTTGAATTCAACTCCCGGCAGCGCCGCGAACTTGTGAATCAATTCGATGCCGCGGCCGCTGCTGCCGGGCGCCCCAGCCCGGACGCCCGCGATGGCCAGCACGATCTTGTTAGAAGGGGATTGAGCCGCGCGCAACGACGCGCGGGGCAGGAGGGCCGCGGCCGTTCCGGCGGTTAGAGCGGAGGCAACGAAGTGGCGGCGGGATAGCGGGGTGTTCATGAGTCGTGGCGGATTTTCAGGCAGGCGATGGTTTGAGGCTTCCGGGTGGCCTTGGGAGCGGTGGCGCTCGTAACGTAACAAAAACCCCGGTCCTGTCCATTACCCGAAATGATGGTACCAGATCAGGGTGATTGGCTGAACCGGGCAATGCTTCTTCCTGGCGCTGCCATTGCCTTGGATTGACGCGTGCTGATGGTTGAATGAGTTTGAGGGATTTTTTCCCGCTAGTCGCGGCGCGACCCTGCAAAGGTAGCCGTGGGTTTCAACCCACGGCGGTCCAGAAATCATGAGATGTGAATCATTCGCCGGGGCTTGCCAGAAGCTGTTGTGCCTTGGGGTGGAGGTTTGGTAAACGCCTTGCCAGAGCACGTGCCCGGCCGCCCGGGATTGACCGTTTTGGATGCGGTGAAGCTAGCTTCACCGCTCTGGGAGGGCGCGCCGATTCCTCCCCAATGCCTATCCAAGCCCCCCATGGCTCCTGTTCCAGCAAATAAGAGGAGATTGGCGACAAGGGCTGGTATGTCCGGCAAACAAAGCGGCGATGGCTCGCCGCAGTCCACAGCCACCACCCGGCCGCCGCCAGGGGGGTCATTCGCGGGCTGGCACCCGGCCCTCCGCAGTTAGGACATCCGGCGAGCGATAGACCGCGGCGATTTTGGCGGCGGGCTCCCGGTCAACAAACCCGGTCCAGGTGGTGAACCACGCCCAGTTGACGCCGAGGCGGCGCATATAGCTGATATCCGGCACGCCGCCGAATTCGGTCAGTGCGAGCGGTTTTTTCCCGTTGAAACGCGCCAGCAAGGGTTCCCAGCGATTGACGAGGCTGTCCGAGGTGACCGCCGGATAGGCATCGACCCCGACCACATCGACGACGTCGTCACCCGGATACCAGGCCTCGTCTTCGCTGGTGAGAACCCAAATGAGGTTATGGAGACCGTGCCGGACGGTCAGCCGCTGATAGAGCAGCCGCCACAGTTGTTGGAACGCGGCCGGGCCCTGCGCGCCCCACCAGAACCAACCGCCGGGGGCCTCATGCAGCGGCCGCCACAGGATCGGAATTCCGGCGGCGGACGCCTTCTGGAGTTGCAGCGCGATGGCGTCGATGTCGCGCAGGATCAGGCGGTATGGCTCGCCGCGGGG
>JBAXPF010000478.1:0-2806 GCA_037132955.1 Verrucomicrobiota bacterium
CGCCGGCCGCCCAGGAAGCCGCCATCACTCCCGGCCCGCGGCCGAAAATCATCGTGGCCACCAACGTCGCGGAAACTTCCATCACCATCGAAGGGGTGCGCACCGTGATCGATTCCGGCCTTGCCCGCAGCGCCGCGTTCGAACCACGCCGCGGCATCAACACCCTGCTCATCAAGAAAATCTCCCGCGCCGCCGCGGAGCAACGCGCCGGGCGCGCCGGGCGCACCGCCCCCGGCCGCTGCTTCCGCTTGTGGAGCCAGCCCGACCATGCCCGCCGCGCCGAGTTTGAAACCCCGGAAGTCCACCGCATCGATCTATCAGAAGCGGCGCTGCTGCTCAAGACCTCGGGTGTTAGAGAACTGCGGGAGTTCCGTTGGCTTGACACACCGACGGAGGCGGCCCTCAGCCGTGCCGAACACCTGCTCCACGACCTCGGTGCGCTCGGTGCTGCCGGCCAACCCACCGCTGAGGGGCACCAAATGGCGGCCTTGCCACTTGAGCCACGGTTTTCGCGCCTGATGCTCGCCGGCCACGAGCATGGCTGTGTTACCGAGACCGCCTTCATCGCCGCCACCGTCCAAGGCGAAGGTGTCTTCTCGGGAAAACCCGGCGCGGTGGGCCGCAAGGATTTTTTGTTTCCTGACGATGGTTCGGACTTCGCCGGCGAGTGGCGTGCCTTTGACTCCGCCCAAGCCATGGCCTTCGACCCCAAGCGCTGCGCTCCACTCGGCATCCAAGGCCGCGCCGCACGCGAAACCGCCCAAGGCTTCGACCGATTGCTGTCCCTGGCAAACCGCTTCGGCTGGGACTGCCCGCCCGTCGATTTCCAAGCCCACCGTGAGAACATCGGCAAGGCGATGCTTGCCGCCTTCAGTGACCAACTCGCCATCCGCTTCAGCCAGGGCACGCTCGCGTGCAAGCTGGTCGGCAACCGCCGGGGCAAGCTCGACGAGGAATCATGTGTTAGAAATGCGCCCGCCTTCGTCGCCGCGGAAATCACCGAAGTTGAAGCCCGCGAAGTCATCGTGCACCTGCGCCGCGCCACCGGCATCGATCCAGCATGGCTCGCCGAGTTGTTTCCCGCCGATCTAACCCTCACCAACGCGGCCGCCTACGATGACAGCCGCAAGCGCGTGGTTGCCCGCAAGGAAACCCGCTTCCGCGATCTGGTCATCGACACCAAGGAAAGCGACCACGGCGTCAACCTCGACCAAGCGGCGGAACTCCTCGCCGCCCGCGTGCTGGCCGGCGAACTCACGCTTAAAAACTGGGACCACACGGTTGAGCAATGGACCGCGCGTCTCGTCTCGCTGGGCCGCTGGATGGAGGAACTCGACATGCCGGGGTGGTCTGACGATGACCGCACCGCAGCCATTGCCCAGATTTGTCATGGGGCTGTTAGCTACAAGGAAATCAAGGAAGCCGACGTCTGGCGGGTGCTGCGCGAATGGCTCAACCCGGCCCAGCGCGCGGCACTGGATGCCTATTGCCCCGAGCGCATCACCCTGCCTAACGGACAATCCGCGAAAATCACCTACGCCGCGGACAAGGACCCGTTCATCTCACTGCGCGTCTCCCACCTGTTTGGCATTTGGGACACCCCGACCATTGCCAACGGCCGCATCCCTTTGCTGGTCCACATTCTAACACCCGGGCAAAAACCCTGGCAAATGACCAAGGACCTCAAGGGCTTCTGGCTAACCGGCTACGCCCAGATGAAAAAGGAAGTCGCCGGCCGCTACCCACGCCACCCCTGGCCCGACGATCCGAAAACGTGGGTGAAGGAAAAGACATGAAGAAGACAGAAGACCGCTGCGCTCAAAGACAGAAGACAGAAGAACGGAGCTTACCCGTTACTGCCTTCTCTTTTCTTGTGTCTTCTGTCTTCTCCTCTTCTGTCTTCACCCCTAATAACTTCTAACAAATAACTGACAACTCTCCCCCTCATGTGGCGCCTGTTCCTTCTGATCTCGATTTTCCCCATCGCCGCCGCCTTGCTCCTGCGCTGGTGGTTTGGCCTGCGCGTGCTGGCGGCTTTCGGCGGGCGTCCGTGCCGCTGCGACCTGATGCGCTGGGACAAGGCACTCGACGTCAACCCGCAAGCCGTAAGCAACGCCCAAGCCCCAGCCTGTGAGTTTGGCGATCAATTGCGGCAGGCCGCCCTGGCCCAATGGCGGCGCGACGAACCCAAGCTGGCCGGCTCGCGCGAAGCCAGCCACCGCTTTGGTCAGGCGGTGCCACCGCTCAGCGCGATGGTGGCGGTGTTTGCGGCGTTTCTAGCAAAAATCCCGATTTCAGGAGCGCTCATCATTTTCATAGCGGCCACGGCGCTGGCCACCGTGTTCACCCTGCTCTCGCTCGGGGCCGAACTACGAGCCATCGCCAGCACCGCCAAATCCCTGCGGCAGGCCCGCGCCTTCGTCCGCAGCGATGATGAGGATGCCGTCATCCAATCCGCGATCGCCCGCGCCTGGTGCGAAACCATCCCGCCCGTGCTGCGGATGCTGTAAGGGCCCCTTTGTTCACTTATCCTGAATTTTCGTTTTGACGAACCACAGGGATTTCCGCAGGGTGGCCCTGCCCTGATGGAAATGAAATGCCCTCGCTGCGTGCAAAAGATTCACCGTGCGGCGGATGCGTGCCCACATTGCGGGTTCACGCTTGCGGACGCGGAGGCATGCTTTGCCGGGGTGGGCCTGCACCTGCGCTGTTTGGCAGACACGGCGGGTTTGCTGCGGCGCGGCGAACGCGAGCGAGTGGAAGCAGCGATGGAACGCTTCACCCGGCGCTTCCCGCAATTGTTTGT
>JBAXPF010000479.1:0-2783 GCA_037132955.1 Verrucomicrobiota bacterium
TTGGTTCCAGTTTGCAACCAGAGGAGATGTATGTCCGCAGTCGCGAGAATGGCGGCACCATTCTTTACTCTGCTCCTGAGATGCTGGGAATCCTTGGCCCCGGCCGTCGCACTGCGGACCCATTCCTCGCCGATGTGTATTCCCTCGGCGTCCTGCTCTACTATTTGCTGACCTCCCGCCTGCCGCACGAAACCTCCAGTCAGGTGGAGCGCCACACACCGTTCCCGCGCCCGCGCGAGATCAACAGTTCCATTTGCCCGGCAGTCGAACATTTCGTGCTCCATTGCCTGGCCGAAAAGCCTGAAGACCGCTGGCCCGCAGTAATGGAAATGTTGGATACTTTGCCAAACCTGCGCCGGTTGCAACTTGATTACTCCGCCACGTCCGGGCAAAAAGCAGAAACCGAGCGTCCGGCCGATTGGTCATCGGAAGTCATGGCGAATTTCGAGAGGCAGGACTATTCGGCGGCGGAACTGGCGGCCCACCGGCAGTTTGAGGCCGCGAAAGACTCCTATGCCTTCTTACTCATGGTGCAAGCCGCAGCCCGGGACGGTCGTCACTTCGACTGTCTGAAGTATTTGGAACGGTTCCCGAACTATTCCCGGTCGAACGAAAAATACGCGGACCAACTGCGCTTGATCGGTGTGGACGCCTATGTGGCGGTCCGCAACATCAACGCGGCCGAAGATCTGGTCAACGAACTCATCGCCGAGGGCAAGGCTGACCGTGTCCTACTGATCAAGAAGGCATCCATCCTTGGCGTGCAGGCTCGTTTTAATGAGGCGCGGGAACTCCTACTGGAGCTGAATCGGCAATATCCGAACGACCGCATGATTCTAAAGAAATTGGTAGTCGTCAACGAACAGTTGCGCGACCCAGGAAAAGCTGCGGCCTATCTGCGCGCCTATAGATCCCTTGGAGAATCGGACGCCTGGTCCGCAAGAAAGATTCAGGAATTCACAACCCTAGGCCATTTTTGAGCAAGTCAACGATAACCCACTGAATCCCCACAAGAAAACCATGGCCAGCAATCCCGTTCCCGAAATGCTCCGCAGCCTCTGGCGTAAACGAGCGCAAAATCTGGCTTCGAACGTGGCGAGCGGAAATCGAGAACACCGCGAGATTGCCCATGCGGCGTCACTAATTCGGCAGGACTACCATGACCGCTTTCTGGTCGAGCTAATCCAAAACGCAAGTGACCAAGGCTCTCGTGGGGGCGATTACGACTCGACCGTGGTTGTGATTCGGACCAAAGAACTTCTTGCGGTATCCAACGGTGGCCAAGTCGTTACTGATACCAATCTGGAGCGACTCAGCTCGCTCGCCGACAGCGACAAGAATGGCATGCTCATTGGCAACAAGGGAGTGGGTTTCAAAGCAGTTTACCAGATTACTGATGCGCCGGAAATCTTCAGTTCCTCCGAGGAACGGGGAACTAATGGCGAGGACACACTTTCCCGCAACTTCCGATTGGGATTTGCGCTAGAAAAACGCCCATTCGAGAACGCCATTCTCACAAGGGCGATAGAAGAAGACATTCGAGAATATTTCGAAGAAAATTCCGGTATTGCCAAGGCGATCCGTGCTGGAGGTGATACAGATCCTGTAAACTTCGTTCGTCCCGAATTTGCGCATGTTGCCGGATTCAAATTCCCATTGGCACGAACTGCCGAAGACCTTGCCAGGAGAATTCGGGAACTCAACATCCCGGAAGATCTACAGGAAACGATGAGGACCCTAGTCGTTTTGCCAATACGAGATGAAAAGGCCGAAGCCGCTGTGGATCAGGCAGTCGAAAGCTTGGTGGGGCGCGACAATGGGAATCCGGGTCAGATTGAACTTGCAATCCTGTTTCTTGCAGGAGTGGGAATGCACGATGACCACCGGCACAGCGCCGGCTTGGCGGGCCGTTTGCAGGGCTTGCGAGAGCGTCACCGCATGGTCCGGCAAGCGCAGCACGCCGGGTTGGTTTTCCCCGGCAGCAGGGGCCTCGGTCAGGCTCACTCCGAACACCGCCAATGGCACGCCTTTCACTGTGCCGCGCCACGGTTGCAATGCCTCGGCTAGATCGCGGCCCGCGCCGACCACGCCCAGTCCGGCGGCTGCCACCGCCGCCCGGCCCTCGAGGAGTCCTGGCAAGCCCGCATCCGCCGCATGGTTGTTGGCCAGACTCACCACCCGGACGCCAGCCTCCCGCAACGCTACCAACCGCTCGGTCGCAAAGCGGAAATCAAATCTGACAGCCTGTTCGGGAACTCGCTGGCTGGGGATGCCCTCCAGGTTGGCCAGCCCCAAGTCGGCTTCGCGCATGCTGCGGGTCAGTTCGACCATGCCGTCGCCGTAGTCTCCGGCCAACACCACATCCCCGGCGAATGACAAGCGGCAACTCGGACCCGCCTGCGGTGTCCTCACAGCGAATGGGCCGCGGTCCCGCGCCAGTTCATCCAAGCGCAGCACTTCCGGCCGACCACCCAGGTGATGGACCATCAAGTCTCCGCCGTCCAACACACCCAGCGGTTCCCGATCCTCCCACAAGGCCGCGACATGCCGCCCGAAGTCCACCGCCACGCCCCGCGCCACCATGGCCGGGGTGAATTTCACCGCGCTGGCCGGCGTGGCCGACTCCGCCAACGTCGCCAGATTTTGTCGCAATCGCCCGGGGTCGCCCCATTCCACACGCACACCACTGCGCCGCCACGCTTGCGCCAGGAAATTCGAGCAATCGCTGCCCCAGCCGGTGTCCACCCCGTGCCGCCAGCCGGTTTCCTCCAGCGCCACGCCGA
>JBAXPF010000480.1:0-2761 GCA_037132955.1 Verrucomicrobiota bacterium
CGGCCACGCCATCGAGTGCCGCATCAACGCCGAGGATCCCTATAACAACTTTGCCCCCAGCCCTGGCACCATCGATCTGTGGTATGCCCCGGGCGGCAAAGGCGTCCGCGTGGACACTCATGTTTACTCCGGCTACACGGTGCCGCCACACTACGATTCGTTGATTGCCAAGCTCATCGTCACCGGTTCCACCCGGCAGATCGCCATTGCCCGCATGAAACGCGCCCTCGGCGAGTTCATGATCCGCGGCATCAAAACCACCATCCCATTCCAACAGGAAATCATCGCCCACCCGGACTTCATCGCCGGCACCTATGACATCGGATGGGTCGCACGCTTCCTCGAAGAGCGGAAGATATAGGGAGTTATTGGTTATTAGTTGAAGATCCATGGCGGAACCCAAACTCTATTGTATATTGGATCTCGGCTACGTGGCTGAAGTTGACGCGGAGCGGGTCACTGCCGCACTGTTGGCCGGGGGTGCGGACCTGCTCCAACTCCGCGCCAAAGGCCACCCGCTTGGGCTGATAGAGTCAGTTGCCAGGCGCGTGCTGCCGCTGTGCCGGGCGGCCGGCGTGCCCTTTATCCTCAATGATTATCCCGCCCTTGCAGTGAGGATCGGCGCCGATGGCATCCACCTCGGCCAGGATGATGGATCCCTAACCGAAGCGCGTGCGCTGACAGGAAAAGACCTGCTCATCGGCCGCTCCACCCATTCGCTGGCTCAAGCCCGCGGCGCTTTGGCAGAGGGCTTTGATTATATCGGTTTCGGCCCGTTGTTTCCCACTCCCACCAAGGCGGGACGTCCGGCCATCGGCCTCGATGACGTCGCCGCGATGGAGCGCAACGTCGGGACCCACATCCCGGCGTTTTGCATCGGTGGTATCCACCCGGGCAATCTCACCAAAGTAATGGCCGCCGGCACCCGTCGCATAGTGATGGTCTCCGCACTGCTACAGGCCGCAGACATCCAAGCAACAACCCGCACCGTGGTTGACGCATTGCGCTGGTGATCCCGCCCTGCGGAAAGCGGAGGATAACGCCGCACTGTAGCGCAGGAACGGCCGCTCTCTTCGTAATTCCCTATCGGTTCCCAATGGCTGCGGCGTAGCGCTCGGAGACGGCAGGCCAATTCACAATATTCCACCAAGCGGCGATGTAGTCGGGCCGGCGGTTCTGATAGTGAAGGTAATAGGCGTGCTCCCAGACGTCGAGGCCGAGCAGCGGCGTGCCAAGATCCGCGGCGGGAACCACGCCTTGCATCAACGGGTTGTCTTGGTTGGAGGTGCTGGTGATCTTGAGTTTCCCATCCTGCGCAATGAGCCAGGCCCAACCCGAGCCGAAACGTTTTGTAGCGGCTTCACCAAAGGCTTTCTTACACACCTCGGGCGAACCAAACGCACTCTCAATTGCCGCGGCAAGCGCGGCAGACGGCTTGCCGGATGTGGCCGCTGGAGCCAGGGTCTTCCAGAAAAAATCATGGTTCCAGTGGCCGCCGCCGTGGTTGCGCAGCATAGTGCGCAGCGATTCATCCGGGGCTGCCGGAAGCGTGGCAAGAATCTTTTCAAGTGGCTGATGCGCCAGATCCGGCGCGGTGGCGAGGGCAGTGTTGAGGTTGGTTATATAGGCGGCGTGGTGTTTGCCGTGATGGATTTCCATCGTCTGCTTGTCGATGTGCGGCTCTAGGGCGTCGAATGCATACGGCAGCGCAGGCAGGGTGTAGGGCGCGCCGGGGGTCATGGCGGCAGTGGCGGCAGTGGGAAGCCATGCTGCGGTGGCGGCGAGGGTGCCAAGTTTCACGAACTGGCGGCGATCGATATGGGCTGATGGTTTCATAGCATGCACCCCTAACCCCTGATCAAGCAAAAATCAAGTCGCAATCAAGGAGGGGCGATTTGCCTGATGATTTCCAATGAGTCAGTCAGGCTATCTTCGCTGCGCTCCGGCTCCGAATCGCCCGTCCAACATATTGCCCGCTAGAGGCAACCTGAGCCCCAAGCACGCGGTCCAAATGCTCCGACTCTGGCACACAGCAGAAGCGGCGATTCGGAGATCGCCGCTCCTTGTCCGTTAGAGCCGCAGGAAATTCTCCAACAACCTCATGCCGTCCTGGGTGAGAATTGACTCAGGATGGAACTGCACGCCATGGACCGGAAACCGCTTGTGACAAAGGCCCATGATCTCGCCTTCCTCGGTCCAAGCGGTGATTTCAAGACAGTCCGGCAGGGTGGCACGTTTGACTATGAGGGAATGATAACGGGTGGCCTCAAACGGATCTGGCATCCCGGCAAAAACACTCTTGCCCGCATGATGAATCGGCGAGGTCTTCCCGTGCATCAAACGATCCGCCCGCACCACATCGCCACCGTATACCTGCCCGATCGATTGATGACCAAGGCACACCCCTAGAATCGGCGTGCTGGCACCCAGTTCCCGGATCAACTCACAGGAAATCCCCGCTTCATTCGGCGTGCACGGGCCGGGCGATATGCAAATGCGCTCCGGCTTGAGTGCTTTCACATCCTCCACCGTGAGCACGTCATTGCGGAAGATCTTCATCTCCTGACCCAATTCCCCGAAGTATTGTACGAGGTTGTAGGTGAATGAATCATAGTTGTCGATGATCAGGAGCATGAGGGTGAGGCTAATGGTTATCAGTTATCAGGGGAGAGACTGTAGATAGCTTCGCTGTAGGACAGAAGACAGAAGACAGAAGACAGAAGACCGCTGCGCTTCCAGACAGAAGACTGGACGCAGCGGC
>JBAXPF010000481.1:0-2756 GCA_037132955.1 Verrucomicrobiota bacterium
CGACCGACCTCTTCGAGGGTGCGGCTGTAGCCATCCTTGAGGCCGAAGCGTTGCTCGAGCACCTCGCGTTCGCGCTCCGTTAGAGTGTCCAGCACATCCTTGATCTTGTCCTTGAGCATCGAGAAGCCGGCCTCTTCCATCGGGTTGTCCGCAGACTTGTCCTCGATGAAATCGCCGAACGAGGTGTCGTCGGAGTCGCCGACAGGGGCTTGCAGCGAGATGGGTTGTTGGGCCATCTTGAGCACGGCCCTAACGCGTTCGACAGGCAGGTGGATTTCCTCGGCGATTTCTTCCGGTGACGGTTCGCGGCCGTATTCCTGGACGAGTTGCTTTTGCACGCGCATCAGCTTGTTGATCGTCTCGATCATGTGCACCGGGATGCGGATGGTGCGTGCCTGGTCAGCGATGGAGCGGGTGATGGCTTGGCGAATCCACCACGTGGCGTAGGTGGAAAACTTGTAGCCACGGCGGTATTCGAATTTTTCGACGGCCTTCATCAGGCCCATGTTGCCTTCCTGGATGAGGTCGAGGAACGAGAGACCGCGGTTGGTGTATTTCTTGGCGATGGAAATGACGAGGCGCAAGTTGGCTTCGACCATTTCGGTTTTGGCCCGGAGGGCCTCCTTGAGCCAGTGGCGGAGTTGTTTGTAGGCTTTGTGGAAGGACTCGGTGGTATGCCACGAGCGTTGTTGGAGTTCGCGCAATTTGGTGACGAATTCCTTGTCATTGGGGTCCGCATCGACCCTGCGGTTGTATTTCCAGAACCGTTGCTGGTAGTCATCGACCTGTTCGCAGAAGTCTTCAATGACTTTCTGTTTGTAGTAGAAACGGGTGTAGTGGCGGTTGAGAGTCTGGATGTTTTTTTCAAACTCCTCCTCGAGTTTTTTCTTGCCGCGCGGGGACTTGGACGAGAGTTGGCGGAAATAGTCGTCGTTTTCCTGATGGAGTTGTTTGAGATGTTCGCAGAGCTTGGGCAAGCCCTTCATGTAGCGTTCGCGGGACTCGATTTTCTTGTCGAGGATGACGCGGTCAAAGCGTTCCTTGCCTTTGATGAGCTTGTCGGCAAGGTCTTGATAGGAATCGGCGACGAAGCCGAACAGGTTGAGGTGGCGTGCCACCTCGGTTTCCGCGTCCTCGATGCGCTTGGAAATCTCCACTTCCTGCTCGCGGGTGAGGAGCGCCACCTGGCCCATTTGCTTGAGATACATCCGGACCGGGTCGTCGAGGATGTCGAGCTTCTGGTCACTCTTGGAGTCGTCGTCATCGCCATCGGCCTCATCGCGTTTTTTGTCTTTGTAGCGGTCCACCTCGGAGGCGTCGATGACGTTGAACTCCATTTGGCGGAGACGGTCCATGATGGCCTCGATGTCTTCCGGATCAACGAGGTCATTGGGCAGGATCTCATTGATGTCGTCGTAAGTGAGATAGTCCTGTTCCTTGGCGAGCTTGATGAGTTCGCGGATTTTCTCCTGGATCTCCTGGGTGTCGATCCGTCGCTTGGCACCGTTGCCGGGGGGCTTGACGGGCTTCTTCACCTCCTTGGCGTCGGGTTTGGCAGGCTCTGCCGCTTTGGGGGCGGGCGTGGACTTCGTGCCCTTGGCGTCCTTGGGCGCGGCTTGGGTTGGCGCCGCGGCTTTCGGTGCGGGCTTGGCGCTCCTGGCGGGGGCAGTCGCGCTCGGAGGCGACTTCACGGGTTGCTGCGCGGGTTGGTCACGCTTGGTGACGAGCGGCTTTTTCGGCGTGGGTGCCCCAGTCTTAAGCGCACTGACAGGCGTGGGTTTGGCGGCGGGGCTTGTGGATTTGGCCTTGGCGGGTGAGGCTTTGGGTGGGGCCTCCTTGCTGCCGGCCGGTGTCTTGGTGGCGGGAGTTGGCGGCACTGCCGGTTTTCCGGATTTAGCCTTGCTTGGCTTTGGCGCGTTATTCTTTGGCGAGGCTTTCACAATCTTGGCGGCAGGGTTGGATGGCTGGGGGTGAGTGAAAGGCTCGTCGGATTCGCTGCTTGATTCCTCCAGGGTGGAGGCCACGGCATCTAACTCGAACGTCGGCTCGGAGTAAGGATCCGATCCGTCAACGGTGTTTGGCCATGGGTCGGTTGGGGGTTCTCCGGTGGTGGAAGGGTCGCTGTGAGTGGTTTCGGAAACGGTTGAGGTCAACATGGAATGGGGATGAGAGATATGCTAGACTCCAGAATTTGGCTATAATCCACCTATTATCGGGGCAACGCCGGCATGCCGTGAGCGACGGGACTGAAATGCCCTAACGAGAATGCGTCAAGCATTATTTAAAAATTTCTTATGGGATTGGGGGCGGCTGGGATGAGAACCGGGCATTTCATGCGATTTTGAGATTTGCGGTTTGCAAGCGGGGTTGCGCCCGATACGACTCGGTGTGTTCCGGTGGATCCACCCCGCCGGGAGATGCCCTGAGCCACTGCCATGCCACGGATCCTAGACGAGCCCAAGCCGCGACGCCCCGCCTATTTCTGGTGGTTGCTGGCCAACGCCATGGCCCTGTGTTTTGCCGTCATCAGTTGGGCGGTCTGCCTACAGGTGTTCAGGCATATCGAGACGCCCAGGAATTATGAAATTCTGCGCAAGCTCAACCGCTTGCCGAAACTCAAGCCCTATTCGGTGTCCAATGTTCCCAACGGCACGGTGCTTGGACCCAAAGAACTGTATCAGAAATTCTGCGGCTTGAGCAAGCCGGACCGTGAGCGGGCCAACAGCCTGCTGCTGCGCAATTACCTTAACAATTTT
>JBAXPF010000482.1:0-2749 GCA_037132955.1 Verrucomicrobiota bacterium
GGGAGAAACTGCGGGCCGGAGCCACCTTGGTGCAGGTTTACACCGCCTTCATCTATCAGGGACCCGGCCTCATCCGCAAGCTGGCCCGTGAGCTGTAGGGTGGCCGGCGGCCGTCACCGCTCGGCCACCGCCTTGAGCTTGGCAATGGCTTCGTCGAGGCGCCGCCGCGCATTTGTTAGATCCGAGTTGAGGGTACGGATGCGTTCATCGCGCTCGGCAATGGCGGCCTGCCAGACCTTGAGTTGAGCCTCGAGGGCGGCGTTCTGAGCTTCGAGGGCGGCGACCTGGCCATCGCGTTCCACCAGCACTTTGCCGGTGGCTTCCGCCGCTTTCTGCATCGACTCGATGGATTCCTTGAGCAGGGTCTGGTCGTGCTCCAACATTTCTGTGCGTTCGCGTTGGGCGGCGAGATGGTCGCCAGCGGTCACCACGCTGGCCTTCAAATCGTGGATCCGCTCGACGAGGGCAAGTTCCTTGCGCCACTCCATCACCAACAGCAGACCGAGCCCCAGGCAGCCCGCGGCATTCACCAGTGCCAAGCCGCGTCCGTTCACGGCTGCACCTCCTTGTTCTCAAAGCCCACTTTTTCAACCCCCGCCGCACGCACCGCGTCGAGTACCAACATCACTTGTTTGTAACGCGCCTCCTGATCGGCGGAGATCAGCACCCGCGCCTGCTCCGGAAGCTTCCCGCGCTTGAGCCGCACCGTGATTTCCGACGGGGTGAGCACGTGCCCATCCCAAGTGATCACCCCGTGGGCGTCCACTGCCAGCTGCACCAGCGGCACCTGGCTGTCGGCCACGCCGGTGGCCGCCTCCGGCAAGCGCAGCGGCACCCGGTGCAGTTGGGTCATGCTCAAGCTCACCAACATGAACGCCGCCAACAGGAAAAACATGATATCGATCAGGGGGACGACCTCAATCCGGGCTTCCTCGCCCTCATCATCGCTGGATCGGCTGTGGAGTTTGACTGGCATCGGCGTCTATCTGGGTTGGCGCAGGTTCGCGGCGAACCCTTCCAAATCATGGCCGTGTTCCTTGGCCGAATTGACCAGCAACTCCGTGTGGTTGATCCAGCGCTCCAACGAACCCCGCAGCAGCGCCACCCGCTTGCGGAAAAAATTATACGGCAGCAGGCAGAAAATCGCGATGGCTATGCCACAGGCCGTCGCAATCAAGGCCTCGGCAATGCCCCCGGACACCTTGGCCGCCGCCAATTGCTCGGCTCCCACAAAGGAAAACGAACGCATGATTCCAACGACCGTTCCAAACAACCCCAGCAACGGAGCCAAGGTGATCAAGGTGCTCAGGACCCACAGGCGGGCTTCGGACGTTTCGATCAAATGGGTGGCATGGAGTTGCATTGCAGCCAGCATCGAGGTATGGGCGTGGGTCATGCCCTCGCGGAGGTTGAGCAAATACGGATCCTCGGTGGCGCGGGTCAATTGCCAGGCAGCGGCGAAGTCACCGACGCCGAGCGCTTCGCGGGCGCGGTCCTGGTCGGCGCTGCGCAGGCGGCTTTGCAAGCGCAGCCACCAGACGACCCGGTCCAACAGGACGCAGAGGGCGAGGAAGGCGGTGGCAACGATGGGCCACATGACCCAGCCCCCTTTGAAAAATGTTTCGACGACGATGTTGGCGATCACGGCAGGGGATTATTTCAGTTGGAACACAATCGGACGTTGCAGTCTCATGACGGCACCGGGCAGGAATTTCCAGCCACGCACGGTGCGCAGCGCCTCGTTGTTGAGCAATGGCCAGGGTGACGGATTCTTGGGCGAGGCGGAGATCACGCGGCCATCGGTGCCCACCACGAACTCAACGAGCACGGTGCCGGTCTGCCCATGGCGGCGGGCTTCCGGCGGATAGATGGGCGGCGGCATCTGGCCGGCAGCCATGCGCGCCGCGGCCGACGGACCGCTCACGACGCTACCCGCGGCACCCTGCGTGCGGTCTTCGGGTTTTGTGTCCGTCTGCCGCGCCGCCTGAGATGCGGGATTCTTGGGTGTGCCTTGCACCGCCGGAGCGGTTGGTTTTGCCGGCACTTCCGGCAGTTCCGGTAAGGGCGAAAACTCGGAAATCGCAGGAGGTTCCGGCGGTGTCGGCAGGGTTTCCAGTGCCACGCCGGGCGTCGATTCAGCCACCGACTCGGTCGGCTCGCCGAGGGAAATCTCGGGGGGGGGCAAGACCGCGGCGGTTTCCATGGCCCGCGACGATTTAGGCTCCGCACGCCAGATTGGCAGCACCCAGCCCACCACATCCAAGCCCGCCAAACTCACCCAGAGGGCCAGCGTGGCGATATGCAGTGCGTAAATCAGGGGACTCATG
The DNA here is from genome assembly GCA_037132955.1 of Verrucomicrobiota bacterium. Classification (GTDB taxonomy): domain Bacteria; phylum Verrucomicrobiota; class Verrucomicrobiia; order Verrucomicrobiales; family Akkermansiaceae; genus Luteolibacter. Next base: position 2,328 of record JBAXPF010000482.1, read on the forward strand.
CGCGGGGTGGACACCGCAATCTGCCAAAGTTGTCCCCCAATGACAACCCTTCAGCCAAAAATCGGCGAAGTCCGCTTCAGTGCGCGGCCTCCCACGCGGCGTCGGCGTCGGCAAAATAGCGGACGCGAACTTTCTTGTATTCCTTGGAAGAGTAGAGCGCCTGCCATTGGCTGAGGCCGGTGGCATCGGCGATGGCGGCGAAGGTTTGCTCGCAGTCCGCCTCGCTCTTGCCGTGAACCATGGTGAACAAGTTGTAGGGCCAATCCGGATAGCTCGGACGTTCATAGCAATGGCTGACGGCGCGGAAACCGGCCATCACCACGCCGAGTTGCTCAAGCACGGCAGGGTCGCCCTGCGGAGCGGTCCATACGCCCATGGCATTGGCTCCGAAGCCCGCCTTGCGGTGGTGCAACACGGCGGCA